>JACOSX010000135.1 GCA_016178625.1 Ignavibacteria bacterium | reverse complement strand
TTGAACTGTTTTAATCTTAGTATCCATAACCATAAACAGGAAAACAAATTACGAGTATCAGAGCAACACTTATTGAGCATTATACCCATAATGACAACCCCCTCCTATTTTCCTTTTAGATTATTGAATAACTTTGGTGCAGTAGCAAGTCGCAATGCTGCAACCACAGCCACCATCGGCAAGACATTAGAGATTCTCTCAAAAACCTTTCGAAGACCGGTAGCACATTGCCACATGCCCTGAAATCGTCAAAAATACACCCCATACCAAACCGCGTAGGGCGAGAGTTGTACGGCGGGCAGCGGCATGTGAATCAAGTTCAGAGCTTCTCCGAGCGTTTTCAGAAAGGACGTCTTGGGTGGAATAATTTTGGTCATGTCAACATCAAGCGCGACAAAGTAAACTCGGTACGGGCTTGGATCAGCAATATCCCGCGCGCCGTAGCCGAGTGCGAGGCAGAGAAAGTCGGGCCAGTACGGCTGTGCCACCTCAGGAAGAATGTTATGAACCTTCACACTCATCCAAAGCGTCTGTCCCTCGTAGTCGTCGATGACGAGATGCTTCTGCCCTTTGAACCCGATACCACCGGGATTTCCGAGAAGATCGGAGGTGTGATAGCTTAATTTCAAATCAATGTCTTGTAACGGTGGGAGGTAGTATTGCGCGATGGGCCAGGCAGCGCCGGCAACATCCGATGCAAAATCAACGCGGTCGAAACCCCACGCCGAAAATCCGTCCTCGACTTCAACATACGTTTGAAAGAGCAGGCTCGCACCCGAGCCGAAAAATAGCGCCGGAGTCTTCGGAATGTTTGCCCACTCGAGGGATTTCCTTCCGATGAACGCGAGCATCGCCCCAGCATATACATGCCCGAATTTATCAACGTTCAGACCATACTTCAGGTCTTCCTGGAAATGAAAGGGTGCGCGGTTATCAGCCCACCATCCGCTCTGTTGGTAGAGATGCGTGGCAAGAATTGCGGTTGCGATTGTCCCCCCAACAATCGATAGCCTCGTGTAGTTTATTGGAGGATCGAGATCAGGCGGTAAGAGTTCCGAATGAATAGAATCAGAAGCGATATGTTGCTGCGATGAGATCGGAAACATAATACGCAGACTATCAGCAGACTTCGTCTGGGCTTCCTGCGCCTCGCCATGCGAGTCGATACACATCATCAACAGTAACAACCACAACGCCTTCATCACCGCTTTTTTAGAGATTGGAAGTTACTTCGTTGCCGTGGGAACCTGGACTTTCTGTCGAAAGTATTCAAGTGTTTTCTTCAGTCCGATCATGCGATGTACTTTGGGCTCCCAGCCCAGCAGTGTTCTTGCTTTGGTGATATCAGGCTGTCGAACCTTAGGATCGTCTTCCGGCAATTCTTTAAACACTATCTTGCTCTTACTCCCGGTAATCTGGATAACTTCCTTCGCCAATTGCAGCATAGGAATCTCATCCGGGTTGCCGATGTTGACAGGTTCCGTGATATTAGACATCAGAAGGCGATAGATGCCATCAATCAGGTCATCTACATAACACACACTGCGTGTCTGGCTTCCAGCACCAAAGACTGTCACATCCTCTTCGCGAAGCGCCTGCGACATGAACGCAGGAATAGCGCGTCCATCGTTGACGCGCATCCGTGGACCGTAGGTGTTGAAGATACGCACAATCCTCGTCTCCACTCCATGATAGCGATGGTACGCCATCGTCATCGCCTCGGAGAAACGCTTGGCTTCATCATACACACCGCGAAAACCGATCGGGTTTACATTTCCCCAGTACGATTCCGGCTGCGGATGGACAAGTGGATCGCCATACACTTCTGAAGTTGATGCGATGAGAAATCTCGCTCCCTTCGCTTTGGCAAGGCCAAGCGCTTTATGAGTTCCAAGCGAGCCGACTTTCAGCGTTTGGATCGGAAGCTTGAGATAATCTATCGGGCTCGCAGGAGAAGCGAAGTGAAGGACATTATGAACCGGACCTTCGATGAAAATATAATTGCTGACGTCGTGATTGACAAACCGGAAGCGGTTGTTTCCAAAGAGATGCGCAACGTTTGCAGTATCCCCGGTAATGAGGTTGTCGATGCAGACGACATGGTGCCCCTCAGCGAGCAGTCGGTCACAAAGGTGGGAACCGAGGAAGCCGGCGCCGCCGGTAACAACACTCACAGTATTAGTTGTCGTCATGTACAGCACCTCTGCCGATTCCAAAATATTCGAAACCCTTTTCCCTCAACACCTGTGGGTTGTAAATGTTACGACCGTCGAAGATCACGTGTCCGCGCATCAATGATTTCATCTTATCAAAGTCCGGTCTGCGAAACTCGTTCCACTCTGTCACAACAACGAGCGCATCGGCTCCCTTCAATGCATCATAATTATTTTCATAATATTTCACGGATGTTCCAAGGTGCTTTTTCGATTCCTCGTTCGCGACCGGATCGTGGACGCGAACCCGCGCATGGTGCTTGAGCAGCTCCTTGATGATTGCGACGGATGGCGCCTCGCGCATGTCGTCGGTATTTGGTTTGAACGATAGTCCCCAGAGAGCGATATGCTTGCCTGTGAGACGTTTGTGGAAATAGTCGATGACTTTCTGAGCAAAAAGGATACGTTGATTCTTGTTGACCCACTGGACAGCATTCAGAATCTTGAAATCGTAGTTGTACTCGTCGGAAGTTTTCTCGAGCGCACTGACGTCCTTCGGAAAACATGATCCCCCATACCCTGTGCCGGCGAACAGGAACTGCGAGCCGATGCGAGCGTCGGTTCCGATCCCCTTTCGTATCATATCCACATCAGCGCCAACCCGCTCACACAGATTGGCCATCTCATTCATGAACGAAATCTTCGTGGCGAGGAATGCGTTCGCTGCATATTTCGTCAGTTCGGAGCTTCGTTCATCCATGATGATGATCGGATTTCCCGTCCGAACGAATGGCCCGTAAAGATCTTGCATCGTGCCGATTGCGCGTGGGCTGCGCGACCCGACCACGATCCGATCCGGTTTCATGAAGTCGTTGACGGCAGCGCCCTCTTTGAGGAATTCCGGATTGGAGACAACATCGAACTCCATATCGGTCTTGTGCGAGATCGCCTCGCGAACTTTGTCGGCAGTTCCAACGGGAACTGTACTTTTATTGACGATAACTTTATATCCGTTCATGAATTTGCCAATCACCTTCGACACCTCAAGCACATGCTTGAGATCGGCAGCACCATTCTCCGACGGCGGTGTGGGTAACGCGAGAAAAATGACTTCAGCCTCCTCGATCGCATGCTTGATATCGGTGGTGAAGGTCAGGCGCTTCTCATGAATATTTTTCTTGAGTAGCTCTTCTAAACCGGGCTCATAGATTGGAGACTTGCCTTTACGGAGCGTCAGAATCTTTTTCTCATCGATGTCGACACAGATAACGTCATTGCCCGTTTCCGCGAAGCAGGTGCCTACCACCAATCCAACATATCCAGTACCGATAACACTTATTTTCATGATGTATGGTGAATGCGTGAGTGAAAAGAAAGAGCCAAAATAATTTCAGGGCTCAGTATAGGAATTTTCCGTGTGAATATCAATGAGTGATATCACGGGGCGAATGAACCGGGAGGGGTGCGCTTAATCTCGGAAGAATTCGCGGATACTTGAAACAACGTATTCCACTTGCTCATCGGTCATCTCCGGATAGACAGGAAGAGATAAACACTCGTCAGCAACTGTCTCGGAAACTGGGAAGTCGCCTTTTCTATAACCAAGATGTCGATAAGCTTGTTGGAAATGCAGCGGAATTGGATAGGCGATACTTGTTGCAATCTGTTTACCGGAGAGGAATTGCTGCAACGCTGATCGTCGTTTCGTCCGGACAACAAACAGGTGATAAACATGATGCGCTTTGGGCGACTCATGTGGCAGAACAATATCGCCAACACCGCTCAACAGTTTCTTATAGGTCGCTGCAATCGAGCGACGACGAGCAGTCCATTGACTAAGGTTCCTAAGCTTCACACCGAGCACTGCTCCCTGGATCCCATCCATTCTATAGTTGTGTCCCCAGAAGTCATGCTTGTATTTTTCAACCTGACCGTGGTCGCGAAGGCGGCGCATCTTCAGCGCGAGGGCGTCGTCGTTCGTGATGACAGCTCCCGCTTCTCCGTACGCGCCGAGATTTTTGCCGGGATAAAAACTAAAACATGCCGTTGCGCCAAAACTTCCAACATACTTCCCATCGTACGTCGCGAGATGTGCCTGACAGGCATCCTCTATAATTTCAACTTGGTATGTTTTAGTGATCTCCAGTAGTTCATCCATCGCTGCCGCCTGGCCGTAGAGATGGACGGGGATTACTCCTTTCACTGTCAGCCCTTTTCCAATCTTGATGTTTTTCCCAGAAAGCAATTCCCCGAGTTTTTCGGGGCTCATGGTGAACGTGCGTGGATCGATATCAACGAAGAGCGGCTGGCCACCGCATAGGGAGATTGCCTCTGTTGTAGCGATGAACGTGAATGGAGTCGTAATGACTGCATCCCCCCTCCCGATTCCGAGCGCCCAGAGCGATACGTGAAGTGCATCTGTTCCAGAACCTACTGCAATGCAATGCCTCGCACCGTGCGCAGCCGCGAAAGCGCCTTCAAAGTCCGCAACACTTTTTCCCAAGATGAACTGTGAGGAATCAATGACGGACTTGATTGCCAAATCAATTTCCGGCTTCATGGTAAGGTACTGCGCGTGCAGATCAGCGAGAGGAACGTTCATTCGAAAAGGAACCCATGGAAAATGATGATAACACCTGCGGAGGGGGAGAGATTCGAACTCTCGGTACCCACTAAAGGGTACAACGGTTTTCGAGACCGCCCCGTTCAACCGCTCTGGCACCCCTCCGAAAAAATTAATTTTTTAAAAGCTTCTCCACCCTTATATGATTTGATCTCCATTTCCCTTTTGTATGCTTCGGCTTTGGTCTCAGACACTTCAGTGTAAACAATATCCCATGGTCGATATGCTTTTGTGGACCGAACCTTTCCACTGTTATGTTCGTGAAGCCTTTTTAGAACATTTTCCGAATGTCCTATATAGTATCGTTGTGTTACCCTGCTTCTCAAAATATATGTGGCAAACATAATCCACACCGGTTTTTTCCGCCTTTGGCGGAACCCCGCCGTAGGCGGTGGCGAGACCGCCCCGTTCAACCGCTCTGGCACCCCTCCGAAAAAATTCATATTCAATCTACCGAAAATGCCGTTGAAAATCAATTTACTTTCTCGCGGGGAGGGGAGGAAAAACAAATCAGCCACTCACGTAGATATGAGTGGCTGAAAAGAAAGTTAAACCTGAACAAGGGAATTGCTATGAATTAATCACCAATTCCTGCCCAATGTGAATCTTCGTCCCCCGAATTTTATTCCATGTGCGAAGCTTTGTCACAGGAATACCAAACGTTGAGGCAATACTATGAAGTGTGTCTCCTCTCTTGACAGTATAGGTGATGGCTTTCTTGGCTTTGACAGAATCATTCTGGGCTGCAGCCGTACTGCGCGTGGGTCCGGTGCCGCTTTCTTCGATGAGGACTTCAAGAGTTTGGCCTTTCATTACCGTTGTAGAGTTGAGCGCGTTCCACTTTTGCAGATCTTCTACACCGATCCCATACTGCTTTGCGATTTTACCCAAGCTCTCACCTTCTTTGACCATGTGCTTCACCCAATAAGAACTCGAATGTTGAGGCTTGGTTTCACTTCCTTCATCCGAATTATTGGTAACTAATAATTTCGCATGATCAGCATCAGAACGCGAATCGATGCCAGCGTACTTATCGTACTGACTGTCGGGAACCCAGACCGTTAAGATCTCACCGACACGAATGCGACTCCCGTACGGGATTTCATTCCATAATCGTAGATCGCTGATCCGCACATCATACCAATCGGCAATTTTTCCAAGGGAATCTCCCTTTCTGATTCGGTATGTCAACTTCTCTTTGCCCTTCAATGCATAGGCTGCCAGCTTTGCGCTTCGTCGATGATTTCCCTTTCGGGGTGTTGGCTCATTCGCTACTGTCGCTACGTAATTCCCCGCTGTCGCGGGAACAGGAATAACCAAAGACTTTCCGACAGAAATCGTGTGTGAAGAGAGATGATTCGCGTCTGCGAGCAAGGTCGTTGTGATTCCATATCTCTTCGCGATAGAGGCAAGAGTTTCTCTCTTCCGCACCTTGTGCACCAACCAATCTCGCTTCTGATCATCAGGGATGACAGAGTAGCTATCAGCAAAGAGAGCTGCTCGACCGGCTGGTATCCGCAATTTGTAGCCATGAAAGCTCGGTGGTGTGCACCATTGAATGAGTTCAGGGTTCAGAGCCCGAAGCGTATCTACATCGGTTCGAGCACATTTGGCTAAGAGAGAAAGATCGACGCACTCGTTGATAGTCACATAATCGAATGAAATCGAATCCGCTGGAGTCACATCAAATCCATATGTCTTCGGATCCATCGTCATCACTGCCGCCGCAATGAATTGCGGGACATAATTCCTTGTCTCTCGCGGAAGAAATGGTCGCATCCTCCAGAAATCGGTTGAGCCGCTTCGTCGGATAGCGTGATAGACTCTTCCTGCCCCGGAATTGTACGCCGCAAGCACGAGATACCAGTCTCCGAACTCACCGTATAAGTCTTTCAAGTGTCGGGCGGCGGCACGCGTTGCTTTCTCAAAATCTCTTCTCTCATCGTACCAGAAATTCCCGGTCAATCCGTACATTCGTCCGGTACCCTTGACGAATTGCCACAAACCAACAGCCCGTGCCCACGAACGCGCAGCAGGGTTCAGTCCGCTCTCGATCATTGAGAGATACTTCAGTTCTTCCGGTATCCCTTCCGCCCGAAAAACGTTTCCCATGATTGGGAAGTACTTTCCCGAAAGATACAGCCAACGCTCGAAGTGCTCATGCCCTCGTTCCTGGAAAAACTTGATGTTCTTTTCAACATGACCATTAATGACAAGGGGAACTGTCGTTGTTGTAATTACTTTCTTCGGGGTATCTTGTTCCGGGTTGTCCGTCGCCTCATCGATTGCATTGAGTTTATTCCGAAGTGCAAAAATAGAAGTCTGTGGGCCTAAACTGTCAATGTTGGCGATGTACTTTTCGTAATCCTCAATAACACTGTGACTGAGATCGTTGAAGTCCTGATTGTTCTCGATGTTTGGGTAGTATCCCAACTCGTTGAGAATAGCGATCGAATATTCAAACTCTGTTGCTGACTGGGTTGAATTTCCCAACTCTTCGGCATTCAGCGCATTGAGATAGTGCTGACGGGCGCGTTCCAAGAGTTGTGTAGTGACCTCATCATTGTTCGAATCCGAGGCGAGAGTATCACATCCAGCAGTGTCAAATTCTTTCTTTAAGAGGGTCTCGGGAGAGATTACACGGAAAGAAGAGGCGGAAGGTTGGTTCATCTGAGTCGTTGGTCGCGAGACTTTCTCAGATGAACAACCTACCAGTATAAAGACAAAAATTAGAAACCCGTAGACAAACTTCAATTTTTCCCTCTAAATATACTGTTTAACATCCGACAGTTGTTGAAAATATAGGGGTTTAACGGTAGAATGTCAAGGTTTTTTTAAGGGGAGGTGACGAGCGACAAGTCAGAGAGGGATATTGCCGTGCTTTTTCTTAGGATTGATGTCCACTTTATTACCGAGAATTGATAGAGCGCGAATCAATCTTGACCGTGTTTCGGCAGGCTCGATAATATCATCGATGTAACCGCGGCCTGCAGCTATGTACGGGTTGGCAAACTTTGTTCGGTAATTCTCAACCATTTCTTCGAGAGCCTTTGCTTTGTCAGGTGCTTTTTCTATTTCTTTCTTGAAGATGATCTCCACCGCGCCCTTGGGCCCCATGACTGCAATCTCCGCCGTTGGCCAGGCGAAATTGAAGTCGCCACGGATATGTTTTGAATTCATGACATCGTACGCACCACCGTACGCTTTCCGAGTGATGACTGTGATCTTCGGAACTGTTGCTTCGCAAAATGCATAGAGTAATTTCGCGCCGTGCTTGATGATTCCTCTCCACTCCTGATCTGTCCCGGGGAGAAATCCGGGGACATCTTCAAACACAACGAGCGGAATATTAAATGCATCACAGAAGCGGACAAAGCGAGCCCCTTTTGTTGATGAATCAATATCGAGCACACCGGCAAGAACAGCGGGTTGGTTCGCAATGATGCCCACCGATGTTCCGTCAAGACGTGCAAACCCAACAACGATATTTTGTGCGAAGAGCTCATGAACCTCAAAGAAATCTCCATCGTCAACAACCAACCGAATGACTTCCTTGATATCATACGGCTTGCTGGGATTGTCCGGAACAATGGAGTTCAGCCTCTCCTCCACCCTGCCTGGACGATCTTTGGATTCTCTCGTTGGAGGATCATCAAGGTTATTCGGCGGGAGAAAACCGAACAATTTCCGAATCGACTGCAAACAATCGACTTCATTCTCACACGCGAAGTGTGCTACACCGGATTTAGTCGCATGGGTTATCGCGCCACCAAGATCCTCAAACGAGACATCTTCGTGCGTCACAGTCTTCACGACATTCGGTCCTGTCACGAACATATAGCTTGTGTTCTTCACCATGAACGTAAAATCTGTGATGGCTGGTGAATACACAGCGCCACCTGCGCATGGACCCATCACTGCGGAAATCTGAGGGATAACTCCCGAGGCAAGGGTGTTGCGTAAGAAGATATCGGCGTAACCTCCGAGGCTAACGACACCTTCTTGGATTCGCGCACCACCGGAATCATTCAGCCCGATCAACGGCGCACCGACCTTCATTGCCATATCCATGATTTTGCATATCTTTTCTGCATGAGCTTCAGAGAGCGAACCACCGAATACCGTGAAATCCTGACTGAAAACAAATACCAACCGTCCATCAATCGTGCCCGTACCAGTTACCACCCCATCCCCCGGGTACTTTTGCTTCTCCAAACCAAAGTCGTACGAACGATGCTCGACCAGCGCGTCGATCTCTTCGAAACTGTTACGATCCAATAACACCTCAAGGCGCTCTCGCGCCGTGAGCTTTCCTTTTTTATGCTGCTCTTCGATACGTTTCTCGCCACCGCCAAGAGTAGCTTTCTCTTTGAGCTCGCGAAGTTCGTAGAGTTTACTGGACTCTTTGGACTTAGACATGGTTTATCCTCTTCGAATGGAAAAATTTCTCAATGAATATAGGGAAAGGCAGAAAGGATTGCAAGAATCAGAACACGGGGGGGTGCAGGGTCTTTGAGAAACATCAGGTTCAACCCTTACTCATGTCACGCTGAGCTCACATCGTTGTGACTGTGAATCACTCCGTCTTTTTCATCTCCCTCGCCACCGTTGGCACGAACGGCACCGGTCGATCTACCTTTGGTAAGCCGAGGATCTCCCTGGCACGGTTCAGTGCATCATCGATATTGCCGAAGATGTTATCTTCTCCAACCTCGTAGAACAGATTAGATTGGGCGAGGGCGTAGAGTGGCTGTGTGTGAATATCAGAAATAAGGAACGCAATATGGTGTTTCTTGCAGTCGTTGAGAACTCTTTTGAGGACATTGAGACCCGTTGAATCGATGGCAGGTACGTTTCGCATGCGAATGATGCGGATCTTTGGCGCTTTTTCAACGATGTTCATCGCTTCTTCGAACTTGTATGCTGCCCCGAAAAAGAACGGCCCGTTGATTTCATAGACTTCCACACCTTCGGGGATTACCCGCTTCTCGATCGCGTTAGGATCGTCGGTCTCCTCTTCATCTTGGAACTCACGCGTCACCACGTCGACATTCGTCACCAATGCCATCCGGCGCATGAAGAGGAAAACGGATAGGACAATCCCTATCTCAATAGCAACGGTAAGATCGAAGACCACGGTAAGTACAAATGTCGTCAGCAAGACGACCACGTCGCTCCGAGGACTCTTGAGAAGCGCCTTAAACACCTTCCACTCACTCATATTGTATGCCACGACAACGAGTATGGCGGCGAGACAAGAGAGCGGGATGAGAGTAGCCCACCGTCCGAAGAACAGCATAATCATGAGCAGCGCAAGGGCATGAATCATTCCGGCGATAGGTGTCCGTCCACCGTTGCGAATGTTGGTCGCAGTTCGAGCGATTGCCCCCGTCGCTGGAAGGCCACCAAAGAGCGGAGACGCGATGTTTGCAACACCCTGAGCAATTAATTCCATGTTCGACCGATGCTTGCCGCCGATCATTCCGTCAGCGACGACGGCAGACAGAAGTGATTCGATACCAGCAAGAAGTGCAATCGTCGTGGCAGGCTGGATGAGATGTTTTAAGGTGGCAAAGTCGAATGACGGTATTGTCGGTGCTGGAAGAGTCGAGGGGATGTCTCCAAATCGGCTGCCGATGGTCTCCACAGGAAAGTGAAACACTTGTACGATGATTGTGGAAAGGATTAGGGCAACTAACGATCCCGGGATCTTGTGTATGACCCTCTGCCAGAACACGATCAAGAGAATACAACCCATTCCAATGGAAACCGCATAGAAATTCATCGAATCAACGTGCGCAGCGAAGGCAATCCATTTCTCAACGAAATCCGAGGGAACATCCCCCATCTGTAGACCGAGGAAGTCTTTGACCTGTGAGGATAGAATGATCAGCGCGATGCCGCTGGTGAATCCTACAACAACTGGATGTGGAATAAACTTGATCGCAGAACCGAACCGCGCGACCCCCATGACGATGAGGATCACTCCTGCCATCATCGTTGCGACGATCAGTCCGTTAAGTCCGTAGTTCTGAACGATACCGTAGACAATGACAACGAACGCTCCAGTCGGTCCACCAATCTGCACACGACTACCTCCAAGAGCGGAGATAATGAATCCGGCGATAACGGCGGTGAAGAGCCCCTTCTCCGGCGATACCCCTGAGGCAATCGCAAACGCGACCGCAAGCGGTATTGCAACAACCCCGACGATGAGCCCAGCTGTAATATCAGAAAGAAATTGTTGGCGAGAGTAATGTTGAAGCGTGGTGAACAGTTTAGGCTTGAGCACAATAGATCAGGTTCAGAGAGAAAATTTGAACAACGTTTCAACAAAGATACGCGAATCGGTAGGAAAAGTCAATTGTTTTTCCCTGGGGCATTGTCTTCATTTGAATCTTTAACGTTGTCGGCAGGCACTCTCCCATTGTCACGTGGAGGGTCGGGTGGGATTGGCGAGTAATCATACGATGAAAGTATGACACCACCTTCGGCGGCAGGTGCTCTTCGATCGAACCTTACCGCATCATCGACAACGGGAAGGAAAGCTGAATGTCATTCCCCAATCCTTTGAACACAAGAAACATTTTCTCCGAGCCGGCAAGAAAATGATAATCGTCTTGTCGGAGACGAAACAGCACCAGAAATGTCTCGTTCATCGAGAGCATTGGCTGAGGTTCTCTGAAGACGCGTAGGGGTCTAATGAATTTTCCTTTCTCATTCAACAGGAAAATTTTATTCTCAAGTGCAGTCAAATCCGGAATGAAGACCGGATAATTTTTCAGCTCGAAGATCTTCCCGTACCAGGTTTCCGATTGCGTCACTGAAGTTCCGGAGCCATCAACGAAAGGCGCCTTAGCAAGATATGGTTGGTTGGTATTCCAATTCTCACTCTTATTTTCCATTGACACAAGGAACATAAGCGAATCAATCTGTGACCTGTCCTTGAAGAAGTTTCCCCGCCCATCGACGAGCACATTCGTATTCCAGTCACTATACATCCCGAGGCAATCTTTTAACAACTGATCCATGTTCTCGCGATATTGCAGCTCGTTCCAGTCCTCCGACTTCTGTTTCCTGCGGCTTATGGCAGTGATTACAGATGGATAATATGGCGTGGCGAATACTCTGACGTTGGCATTCTGATCGAAAAGGTTAGATTGCATTGCAGCGGCGATGATGGTATGGCATTCAAGGCGGGACCATTCCGACGACGGACGGGTGAGGATATCGTCATATTGATCTTTACCAAAATAGTAACAGCCGCAAAGGAGACATATCAAGCTCATTACAGCTTTTCTGATCACGAGCATCGCTTCACCGCATCATCGAAGGGGAAAATGGGAACGTGATATCTTCACCGAGACCTTTGATTACAAGATACATCATATTACAGCCTTCGAGAAAATGATACTCCCCATTACGCAACTGAAACATCACAAGAACAGTTTCCTTGTCAAATAAGGAGCTGCCGCGTTTTCCCCAGACATATTTTGGCTTGATGAACTTGTTCTTATTATTAAGTAAGTAAATCTGGTCCTCAAGGTTCATGATGTCAGGGAATGGCCAACCCTGGTTTTTCAGTGATACAAGAAACGTCAAAGAATCAATCTGAAGTTTATCTTTGAAGTAGTTCCCCCTCGAATCAACGAAGCGACCCTGTTCCCAATCAATATACATCCCCAGCCGATCTTTGGCGATGTCATCCATCGCCGAGCGGTATTCCTCTTCCGACCAATGATTGATGTGCTGAGAATACCGGTTTATGGCGTTGATAATGGACGGATAATATGGGGTTGCAAAAACAACGACATTGGAGGACTGACAAAACCTGTTATTTTGCATCGCGGAGGCAATAATCGTTCTGCAGTCATCATCCGTCCAGCGCGACGAAGGTCGACCAATAATATCATCGTACGTATTCTGGCCTAAGAAAGAACAGCCCATGAAATACTGAACTGTCAATAGGATAAAATAATGTAAGATTACATCCTTGCACATGAGATGGCCTCAGTACTTGGATAGTTCGGCGTGGCAAAGATGCGGATGTCCGCTTTGAGATCGAAGATGTTGTGTACCATCGTTTGTGTAATGATGGCATCACGCTCGAGTCGCGTCCAATGTATTACAGGTCTGGTGAGAATATCAGTAGGTGTATTGGCTGCGCACCCTGCGAGCAAGCGAACGAAGAACACTGGCAGTGGCTTCATCGTAAGCTCCCTTCCAAAATGATGTCGGGCGTTAACTGTAACGATCCATCTTATGAGCTAAGGTAAGCTTTCCTCCCGTCACTGTCAAGAGCTACTGCGCACGCGTACGCTTTCGTTGGCCTTCCCGATCATTTTTTGAACATCTGTTGCCATCGTTTCTTCCACGACGGTTGGTTCTCAGCGGTTTGCTCGGAAGGTTGGTTGGACGAATGGGGGCGCGCCGGTCCATTTTTCCTGTGAACTTTTCTTGGAGGAGACTTCGAATGTTTCTTGTACCGGTCTGACCTCTTGTGATCAGAGCTATAATTTTCGGGACGCTTCCGATTGATCTCGGCGGGCTGTTGCCGAAGAACGGGAAGCTCTACATCGTTAAGAGTCTTCAATGCGATGACACCGCGATGTGTGAAGAGGATCTGTTTGAAAAACTTCTCTTCCTCGCCCGTCGCTACCAGGGAGATCGCCTCACCCTTCTTGCCAGCACGAGCAGTCCGCCCAACCCGGTGGGTGTAGGATTCAACGTCTTTAGGAATCTCATAATTATAGACGTGAGAGATGTCTTCAATATGAAGTCCGCGGGCGGCGACGTCGGTGGCGACAAGAACATTGAACTTCTTATGCCGGAAATCATTTGTCACCCGCTCACGTTGAGATTGAGACATATCTCCATGCAGGCATTTCGCAACAACACCTTGTCCCGACAGTTTTTTCGCTAACCTCGCGGTGACATGCTTTCGATTGCAGAAGACCAGCGTCAGGTCACGCTCATTCTTCAGCAGGTGAATCATCAGTGGCAGTTTTTGTTCAGACGATGTGCGATAATACGTTTGCCGCAAATATTCGGGCTTCACTGCCGAGGCTAAGTGCACTCGCTTCGGGTCGTTGAGGTATTTTGTACTTAATTGAGAGATCTCCGGCGAGACCGTCGCGCTGAACAACATTGTCTGTCGTTTCTGTGGTATCTTTTTCAGAATTCGCTCAATATCTTTGATGAATCCCATGTCGAGCATGCGATCAGCCTCATCAAACACAAGATACCGGATGGTATCGAGCGCCACGGCACCACGATTAAGAAGATCTATCAGGCGACCCGGCGTTGCGACGATGATGTTTGTCGATTTCAACTTCTTGATCTGATTGCCGATCGATACACCACCATAGACCGAGGTGATGCCGAGATGCTTGTCGTGGGAGAATTTCATGAACTCTCCCGAAACTTGCAAGCAAAGTTCACGTGTAGGGACGAGAACAAGGGCAACCAATCCATCCCGCTTGAACGTCTGTTCGATGATCGGGACGGCGAAGCTGAGCGTTTTGCCTGATCCGGTTTCAGACTGAGCCAGAATGTCGCGTCCTTCCCTGATCGCAGGGATGATTTCTATCTGAATAGGTGTTGCAACAGTGATGCCGGTTTTTTCCAGCAGCGATATCATCGGCTTGCTGAGGTTGAGTGATGCAGATTTCATGAAATAAGATTCCTTTTGTGCGGATTGTGAATCAGAAAGTACTGCACCACGGCAATACCTTCCGATGAAGAGAATAGATTAGAAATGAATGCGGGCTTAATCGTCGACTCTCTCGATCACCCCACCGCCCACCAAACTATCGCCATCGTAGATGACAACAGACTGTCCGGGCGTTATTGCTTGCTTCGGCTCATCAAAGACAACGCGAATGCGTCCACCAGCTTCGGGAGATACTGTCGCTAAACTTGGTGTATCCTTGTATCGCACTTGCGCGTGAAATCGCATATCTCCGTCCAGCTTCTCAATTCCAATGAAGTTAATGTCTCTAGCGATCAATCCTCGATGAAGCAGATTGTCCTTGCGACCGATCTTTACGGTATTTGTCACCGCGTCGATCTCCGTTACATACACACGCTCGCCGTAAGACCCAATTCCACTTCTCTGACCGATCGTGTAATAAGGAAATCCTTGATGCTTGCCAACGACAGCTTCATCAAAGACAATGTCGCCATCGGAGACCCGAGAATCAAGATCAGGCACACGCTCCTTGAGAAAGCGTCGGTAATCGTTATCCGCAACGAAGCAAATCTCGTAGCTTTCTTCCTTCGATGCAGTCTTCAACCCATATCTTGCAGCAATCGACCGCACCTCAGGCTTCGTTAATCCTCCAAGCGGAAATAGCGTCTTGCTTAATGCAGACTGGCTCAACCCCCACAGGGCGTACGTCTGATCCTTATTCTTATCTGCTGAACGCAAAATGCAGTGGCGATGGGTTCGCTCATCCAACGATACGCGCGCGTAGTGTCCCGTCGCGATATGATTCGCGCCAAGAGCCTCAGCCTTTCTCATCAGCTCGCCCCATTTTATTCTCTTGTTGCAGATGATACATGGATTTGGGGTTCTGCCCTGAAGATACTCCTCCACGAAATTGTCAATTACCTCCCGACCAAATTGCTCGGTGAAATCTACAACGTAGTGAGGAATCCCAAGCTTCACTGCAACCATCCGTGCATCATTGAACGCATCCAATCCACAGCAGCTCGTCTCATTACCGATGTTGCCACCAACCTCATCGAAGTTGTAGGTCTTCATCGTTACGCCGATAACATCATACCCCTTCTCAAGAAGCAACGCGGCAGCGACGGATGAGTCTACTCCGCCGCTCATCGCTACCACAACGGTTCTATTTGATGCAGAATTTATCATTTGGACTCATTAAAGGTACGAAAAAAAGGAAGAAGAACCAATAAACCCGAGTTGGTGTCCGCTGGGCGAAGAGACACTCAGAAAGGATCAGCTCTCTTACCATCGAAGATCGAGCTGGACCGAGAGCCGATTATCATGGTTGGAGGGAAGCTCATCCAAGGCCGTGCCGATTCTTTTCACGTCGTCTCTCATGAGGTCCGAGTATTTTGCCGAAAGCTCCAACAATCCCGCGAGCTTGTATCGAATCAAAAAGTACCATCTCACGCCAGTACCGTACAACACCGGCAACGTCACAACACCGGGAAGATCGTTTTCATAGTCCGTGATGCCCGATTCAAAAGAATCGGATTTGAAGTAAGCAACTCGAATGGCAAACCATACTCGATCAGACGGTTGAATTCGAAGGTCCTGATACGTCACCACACCATTCTCGTGCGCGCCGGAGATTCTTGTATCAAGAAACAATCTCTCCAGCCTACAACGGAGTCTAATATTCTTTGAGAGATGATAATTGGCATCAATCCTGATTTGTTGCTTCCGCTGGTCGTCTCCGACCTCATGAGTGAAACCGTTCGTATCCAGTTGTGATGATTGTGCATAGGTGATCTTGCGACGATATCGCATCGTGAACTCCAGACGAGACACCGGCTGCGTCTGGAGCTGGAGAAGAACGTCATGACCGGTCCGGGGAAATGCATTCGACCCAGATGCAGAAAATTGAAACTGATCGTAGAACGATGAAATTCGAACATGTCGCATTGGTTTCAACTGAAAACCGAGATAGACCCCATCTTCATTCGAAGTTTGCTCACCAAACGCAAGACCATGCAGGCTCACGAAGCGAGGTGGATAGTGACGAGCCGCCAAGATGAGGTCTAATGCCGGCGTAGGGCGGATAAGAAGACCTGAAATCCCTCCCATGACATTGTTAGACTTTCCCCATTCGCCGAAGATGGAAGTTGTTAAAAACGACACATTGTAATCGATGGATGCAAATGAATAGCCGCCTCCGTCCATCATTCGTCCGTCATCGAAGAAAAGCTGCCGTGAGAATGTTGTTCGATACCATGAAACTCCAAACCTATTGGCATCTGACATTTGGTAATGCAGGCTTGCGCCAACGAGCTTTTCTGTCAGATTGTTTTTCTTCTCTTGTTCAGTTGTTGTTCGAAAATACCCGCTTGTGTAAAGGCTCGTCACTCGATCAAGAGCATCGAGCGAGGCACTTCGAGCTGCACTCGAGTAAAAGAACAAAGGAGAAAATCTTCCCCACTGGAATTCCATCGCAACGCCACGCAAGAAGGAGTTCTCATCAGAGGAGAGGTACTGATTGAGTCCGGCGGCATCCCTCCTCACAGGGAGAATCACCTCGGATCCTTTTGAAACATCGAACCCACGCCATAGACCTATACCTTGTCCCGACTCGACAAAGAAATCACCGAAGATCCCTTTGGTGAGTGGACCAAGGTTGGCAATCATCAGATTTGCAGAAGTAAAATCATCGAAGCGACGTTCACCTGCATCTTTCTCAAAGAGTATTCCGCCACCCAGATGTTCTCCGGCGGAAAACTTCACGCGCTGATATGATTTGGGTGGCGACCCGAGATACACACCTGACGTAATTCCCTTCGATTGTTGAAGGGCTTGAGTTAACCGCGAGCGGAGTTCGATCGAGGGCTGTTGTTGTTCATTTCTGCCCATAATGTAATCGAGCAGAGGGGAATCTTCCGTCTGTGAACTTTGCTCCACCACAGACTCGAGGGAATATTCACCGAGAGAGTCCGTTTCCACTAACGAATCCACCTGAGCTACTACTGCATGAGAGATGTCAAAGACGAGAAAGCACATGACCCAAATCTGTGTCCAACCAGACATGTTGCCTCCTAACGAATTGTGACAGATACTTGATGAGTTCCGCCCAACTCTTGGTGCGTTGTGAAGGCATAATCGAAGCAGAATATTCCATAGCGGATTCCGACCCCGCCCGAGAACTGGGACGGCGTGTCAGAAACCCCTCCGCGAAACGCGACGGCGTCGATCAGCCAATACTCAAATCCGAAACGCGGCGATGGGTCAAACAGGACTTCTTTTTGCACATCGAGCATGAGCCGAACATCGACCGAAGGACTGTACATTACTCCGGTCGAAAATGATTGGGGAAGGTTTTCCTTCGATATTCCGATCCTCGGAGCATTCAGGTTTTTCATAGAAATGCCCCACCGCCACCCGCTCGCAATCCGAATCATAGCCCCTGCATCGAGACCGATAGTTCCTGCAGAGCCGTAATTTTTGATCGACACCGAATGATAGCAGACACTCACACCAACATCCATGCCCGAAAGTGTATTGCTGTAACTCAAGGATGTGGAGACTTCACGATACATCTCGTATCCGTAACGTCGAACACCAATGCCGACCACACCTGTATGTGTCGGCAAGACAACGGCAGCACCCACAGTGGAAAGTTCGGATAGTCCAAATGGCTGAGGCGAATAGCAGCATGAGACCTCTCGACTCGAGAGCTGTGATAGACCACCAACGTTAAAAAATATTGCCCATGCGTCGTCGGAAAGAGCAACGTACGCATTTCCTAACGCAGCCGGGCGGGCGCCAACTTCGGTTCGTTCGAACCCCGCAAGACAAATTGTTGTTGAAAGAAGAACAGGAATGAGCGTGTAATACATATTTCCTCCCGAAGATTGATAGTGATGAAATATTACTTGACTTGAACATCAACCTCGAATTATCTATATTGCAGCCAACATTGGAGACCGCCATGAAACTTCTCGTTGTGCTTGCAGCTTCACTTCTCTTCCTCTCAGTTCAAGCATCCACCCAGGAAATCGATTGCGAGATCACCTTCACGAATAAAGAACAATTGCCAGCGGAAGCACGCGAAAATCTCACCGATTTCATCGCCCAGGTCAAACAGTACGTCAACGCTTACCGATGGACAAAGGAAAATCTCGACACGCAAAAGATTCGCTGCTCAATTGATATTTCACTCGTCGGCTCGCCCCGTGATAACCACTATACTGCTCAAGCATTCATCGGCAGTCAACGTCCAATTTATAAAACCGGTCGTAACACGGCGATCGTCAGAATTCTTGATGATAAATGGGAATTCGACTACACACGATATCAATCGCTCTCCCATAACGAATACGGTTTTGATCCACTGCTAAGCTTCATTGATTTTTACATGTACGTGATTCTCGGATACGACTTTGATTCCTATAAAGCCGGCGACGGGACGTCCTACTTTCAAAAAGCCTTCGATGTCGTGAACAGAGCCCGCGGCACCGCAGGTGCTGGCAAAGGCTGGGAACCGTCTCAGCAAGGAACTTACTCACGTGCACAGTTGATTGAAGAATTATTGAATCCTAAGTTTCAGGATCTTCGGGAGGCGATATACAAATACCATTACAAAGGACTCGACTTACTACACAAGGATGAAGTTAAAGCGAGAAAGAACATCTTCTCTGCACTGGAGAAAGTAGGAAAACTCCGGAACAAAATCAACCAGCCGAGCCTCTGTATCAAATTATTCTTTGACACAAAGTACCTCGAAATAGCGGAAACCTTCTTGAGGGATCCGGATCTCACCATTTTCTCAAGGCTCTCCAAGATCGACCCTGCACATCAGAAAAGCTACGACGAGTATAGTGCCAAGCCGAGGTAGCCTTGCCTGGCTTTGAACCGTTGAGCTGAATTAATAATAGGGAGGGGTTCCAACGGCAACCCTTGGTAAACCTAAGGGTGGCGATGATGATCGTTCCCTTTTGTATTGGCGAGTCACAAGCAATTTCATTAACGGACTTCACCCAAGAAAGGAGAATTCCTATGGAACCGAAAGTAGGGTATTCGTTCGGGGCGCATCTCTCGCATTGGCGTAATCGATTCTTATTTGTCATCATTCTCTTTGTGCTCACACTTTATGGCTGTACGAAGGAAGGACCAATGGGACCGCAAGGACCTGCTGGAGGGGAAGATTTGACTGATCCCTCGATCATGCCAAAAGTGATTTCAACATATCCGAAGGATCGCAGCACCGGTCCGTTTAATCTCTTCGATCGAGCTGACTACTACAAGCCAAATTTCGTCGTGCAGTTCAACAAACTCATGAACAATCTCTATCTCGAGGAGGGTGCGGTTAGAGTTCGGGGATTTGATCGACCGGTGATCGTGTACCTCTACCGATTCTACTACCGTTTTCCATGGGAACGGGAGATCCGCCTGCTGGATGACCCGTATAGCAACATCCTTGCCTTCATGATCTATGATTCCCTTGGCCTAATCGGGAAAGTACAATACAAGATCGGACAGACGTATAGCGTCACGTTGAATACACTACTGGAAGATATCAACGGTAACCACCTGACACAGCCATATCAATTCTCCTACACCCCGGAACCGTATTTTCGTGTCGTTGCATCCTATCCAGAAAACGGCGCAAAGGATGTCACGGTCGACGTCCGTCCGCGTTTGATTTTCAACAGTCGAATCGACACATCAATTTATTCGAATATTCAGATTACTCCTCAGCCTCTGGGGCGATGGGTTATTTTTGAAGATTCCGCCACGGTTGAGTTCCAACCATTCAACCCACTCCCCTTCAGCGCGTTGTACACGCTCAGCGTGAGTGCTAATGCCCGCGACGCTGAGGGTCACCAAATCAATTCCGGGTATCTATCGACCTTTACATCTACCGCATTCCAAGTGACATACACCTATCCCCGCAACGGTCAGACCCATGTGTACGTAAATACAGGCATCTATTTGAGTTTTTCGGGCTCGATTGATACCAGCCGTATTTCACAAGCATTCGTCATTGATCCAGTTGTGTCCGGTAATTTTGCTGCATCCTCCCGCGAATTTTCCTTCTCTCCCCTCGACGAATTGAATCCGGCAACCAGATACACGGTCACTATCTCAACGGCCATGCGAGCGAGCGACGGGACATCTCTTTCCGGCCCATTCAATTTCTCATTTACAACAGAAGACTTTCGAATCGACTATACCTCGCCTCCTGACGGTGCGGTTAATGTTAACCCATATAACACAGTCTTCGTCTATTTCAACAGCAAGATAGATACAGGAACCGTTCGGGGAGCGCTCACCTTAAATCCACCCGCCTCATTCACGCTGGGCATGTTCGACCGGCATTTTGCCTTTTATCGTGCTGGAGGGTTTGCGGGAACCACAAAATACACGGTCACCATCTCAACTGATATGAGGTCGAAGGGGGGTGTACATCTCTCATCACCATACACCTTCGCATTTACCACAAGTCAGTAGGATCGAGAAGCATAATTGAACACTCTCAGGGGATGATCTTCACATCAAAAATATGGTCGTCAACCTGGATGCGGTCCACAACATCCATCCCTGAAACCACTTTTCCGAAGATGGTATACCTGCCGTCGAGATGAGGTTGGGGAGATTGCGTGATGAAGAACTGGGATCCTTCGGTATCTTTCCCGGCGCTTGCGATCCCGACCGAACCAGTTTCATACGTGAGTGGAGAAAACTCCGAGCGAATCGAATATCCGGGTCCGCCCCAGCCATCGCCGCGTGGGTCTCCACCCTGCACGACAAAGTTCGGAACGACACGATGAAATGAAAGACCGCGGTAAAATCCCCGCTGCGTTGCAAGCTTGAGAAAACTCATCACCGTGAACGGAGCCACCTCCTTGTACAATTCCATTACTACATCCCCCCTGCTGGTTTCGAGTTTCACTCGGACACTGTCAGGGAGCGAACGCAAATATTGAAAGTCGAGGTCGGCGAAGATCGGCTCGAAATAGTCTGGGACCTCGGCGCTGTGATCTTTTCCAGTGATGGATTTCAAAGCAGAGGCAGAGGCAAGCACAACAGATCGATCCCGCTGTTTTAAGACTTGCTCTAATGCATCAATAGCGCGGAGATCTTTGAGCTTGCCCAAAGTTGCCGTGATTTCCTGGATTGCTTCAACATCATCCGGGATGCGCGATCGGTTTAGGGCTTCGATAAGCGGAGTAAGTGACGTTAAACGCAGAAACAACGAGTCTCCAAGAATAGAAGCGGCCGTAGTTATTCGCGCCACGTCGTCGCTTCGGAGAGCGACGAGACAGGCGTTGTACGTTGCCTGAGTGATAGCTGAATCAGTCGGATTCTTCTTGCTGAGTTCTTGCAATCCCTCAAGTGCTGCACGCGCAAGAACCTCTTGATCACTGTCAAGATATTGAGACAGAATATGCAAAGCCTCCGGCGCGCCGGTGATCACCGTTGCCGTGAGGAGCTGGGCGTGGAGGAGAAGCTGAGAGCCCGCGGTTGGATCGATGAGAGCCATCGCGCTCCTTCCCTCTAATTTTGCCATCGCCGTTGCCGCTTCTGCCTGAAGTTGCCAGCGATATTCATTTCCCTTATTTACCGCGATCTGCTCCATAGCAGCAAACGATTCCCTCGAGGAACCATCGGGTTCATTCTTTGTCAACCCTGTATTCCCGAATGACGTGAGCGCCGTCAGGGCTATATACATATTGTCGTTGTAAAACGATCGCCGATAGGTATCGATGATACTGCCTCTGCCCTTAATGCCATAATTGCTCAAGGCTCTCAGTGCGTTCACCCTCACACGCCAATCGCCATCGAAGTCAGCAAGTTTCTGCAGCGGTTCAAGACAGATCCTCTCGTCTTTTACCTTGCCCATGAGGATCGCTAGGTTCATGCGCACAAGTGGATCGGCGTTCTTATAAAGCTGGACGATGTGTTCAAGATCATCGCGGATTTCTTGACGATTACCAATCCGTTGCAGCGCATACACGACCCGCCACTGCGCCGCATCAGGCGGTTTAATCAGCTTGAGAAGAAATTGGACAGCTTCTCTTGACGTTATTCCGCGGATCCCGAATCGAGCAACACTCATGATGAGAGCATTCGCGTGAACGGGCGGGTATACATTTCCAAATCGCGCTACCAGGTCAGTCAGGGCTTGCTCAGTCCCGAACTTCCCCATCTCTTCAATCATTCGATCCTGCGGGCTCGGATTTCCATTCGAGTTCATTTTTTCCAAACGGTTCCAGATGAGATCATGTTCGAGACGTTCTCGACCCGACCTATTCAATTGACCGGCAGTCTGACCGATAGCAAACGCTGCACCATCCTGCACATTGGGACTGACATCCGTGAGCCGATCAACTAAGAGATTGAGAACGGACGTGTCCTGGATGGAACCAAAGGCCCGCACCGTCCGTTCGCGAATTAATGGATCGTTGTCGTTGAAAAAACTAATCAGCTTTCCATCGAAAATTGTACGGGTGTCCTGGAATCGCAGTATCAGCTCGATTTTCTCACGACGCGATTCCTCTTCTGTCTTCCGCTGCTCGTTGGGGGTTTGACTGAAGAGAGGTAACCGTAACATCATGATACTCAACGTCATCATAGAGATCATTTTCATGGACATTCTCGAACATTGATCGAAGTGTAAATACTGCACCGATTTCATTCTCGACAAGCCCGCGTGCCTTTCCTCCGTCGACCTCATCGAGTTCAAGAGGGGTACGTTCCAATCCCAAACAGCTTGTGAACACCAAAGTTACTCGTTCTGCCGACATCTTCAACTGAGAGTCCTTGTAACTCGGCGATCTTTTTCGCGATGTGGGGAATGTTGGCAGGCTCGTTTCGCTTTCCACGGTGTGGCGCAGGCGTCAGATATGGACTATCGGTTTCAAGAAGGATGTGTTCCATTGATATCGTTGTTGCTACATCCACCATCGAATTAGGTTTGTTCGGTTTGTTTCCGAACGTTACAGGTCCGGGAAATGAAATATAGAAGCCCCAGTCGATAATCTTCTTCGCCATCGCGACATCGCCGGGGAAACAATGAAAAACACCTTTAGGCAATTCACCATCATTCACCCTCCAATTCGGCTGATTTTTCATCATCGCTTCCACTATTCGCAGCGTATCTTCCTCTGCTTCTCGGCTGTGAATGACGATAGGGAGATTGCGTCGTTGTGCAATCTCTATCTGGCGCGTAAATACTTCCCGCTGGTTCTCCGGAGGGGAAAAATTGTAGTGGTAGTCAAGTCCAATCTCTCCGATGGCGACAACCTTAGGATGAGTAGAGAGTCGCTCGATCTCTTTGAGAGATTCATCATCGGCTTTCGAGGCATCGTGAGGATGGAAACCAACGCATGCGTAAACCATCTCGTACTTTTCCGCAAGCTCGATCGACTGCCGACTCGTCGTAAGATCGGTGCCAGGATTTACGATATACTCTACACCGGCATCCTGCGCTCGCTGAATAACGTCATCGAGATCGTCTTGAAAATCCTTAAAGAATAAATGTGCGTGGGAATCTGTAAACATTATGTCTATTCCATTTCCTTCTCGTCCGAGCGTTTGTGATTAAAGCGATTTGTCAAACTCGTATCGCTGAGACTATCACTTCAAAATCTCTCTCAACTTCCCCACTACATACTCTACCTCCGCGTCTCGTAACTGTGGATAGATCGGAAGACGGAGGAGCGTGCTGTAGATGTGATCGGTGACCGGCAATTTCAAATCCCTTGTGCCTAATGCCTTCAGCGCATACGGTGACGAGTGAAGCGGTACATAGTGGAACGTCGCACTAATTCCGAATTCTTTCAGTTGCTTCGTGACTCTCACTCGTTCTTCCTCACTTCTCAGCAGAATGTAAAAGATGTGGTAATTAGATTCACAGTAGCTCGGGATCACCGGCAGGCGAAGCTTCTCTTGGCGCTCGAGCTCCGCTAATCCCCGCATGTATCCATCGTGAACCCGCTTGCGCTGCGCTTGAATCTCGTCGAGATCATCCAACTGGGATTTTAAGATCGCCGCGAGAATATCGGAGAGGATGTAACTGCTTCCATGATCCACCCACGTGTACTTATCGACTTCTCCACGAAGAAAATTCGATCTGTTCGTACCTTTCTCGCGGATGATCTCTGCCTTCCGCGCGAGGGCATCGTTATTGGTTGTGAAGGCTCCTCCTTCACCGCTCACATAATTCTTCGTGTCGTGGAAACTGTACGCACTTGCGTCACCAATCGTTCCGAGAAATCTCCCTTTGTATTTGGCATTAACTCCTTGAGCTGCATCCTCCACAACGACGAGCCGATGAGCACGAGCGATTTCGAGAATCTCGTCCATCTCCGCAGAAACGCCGGCGTAATGAACCGGGATAACTGCCTTCGTCTTTTTCGTAATCCTTCGTTCAAAGTCGTTGACGTCGATCGTCTGTGTGCGATCATTGATGTCGCAGAAGACAGGCTTTCCGCCCCCCCGAATGATCGCATTCGCAGTCGAAACGAACGTAAAACTCGGCGTGATCACTTCATCACCCGGTTGAAGATCTAACATCATCATGGCAGTCTCGAGCGCGTGCGTGCACGACGTGGTGAGCAGCGCATGTTTCACAGAGAACAATTCTTTGATCTGTGCTTCAACTGCTTTGCACATCGGACCGTCTCCGCTGATCTTTCCGGTCTCGATGACTTTTTTGATATTTTCTAAGACCCGTCCGTCGACGTAGGGCCTATTAAAGAGAATGCTGACGTTGGGAATCGTTTCGGTTGCCATGATTTCTCAGAATGGTCTTAATTCGTGCCACTATAATATTCCATTAATCGGTCGATAGTTTTTCTCATGTCGTGTGTTTTCTCTACAAAGGCGCGCGCGACTTTACCGTGTCGTTTTCTCAACTCCAGAGAACGAACATATTGAGAAATTTTCTCCGCGAGGTCTTTGCTATCGGCAACTTCATACAGAAGTCCGTTCTTTCCGTTCTCTATTTGCTGGAGATTTCCTCCCGCTTGGGCGGCAACAACAGGCAAACCCATGCACATCGCGTCGAGCACCACCAACGAATACAGTTCATCTCTGCTCGGAAAAACAAATACATCCATCGCGCTTAAGTATCCAATCACATCATCCTGAAATCCGGCAAGAAGAATCTTCTCACCAAATTGTTCTGCCGCGATATACCCCTCCAGTTCCTGAAGATATGCCTCGCAGTGCAGCTCGAACGGGGATTCGTTGGGTTTCGTGTGGGCTTTGCGTGTGGGTTCACCGACAATGACGTATTTGATGTTCGACTGTAAGCTCTTTTCAATATAGGAAAAACTGCGCGCAAAATCCATCGCACCTTTTCCGGGATCGATGCGCACCATTGTTCCTACAAGCACCTCCTCTGGCTGAACGCCATAGAGAGCTCGAACGATCGCACGCTTGCTCTCGTCACGAGCATAGTGATCAACATATCTCCCGTAGGGCAGGAAATGAACCTTCGACGCCGGTATCGGATACAGATCAGGCAGCCGGCTGTTCAACTCTTGAGATGACGTGAACACTCCATCGACTCGATGATAAATGAAACGATGTAATAGATCATTTTTCCTTGGAACACCCATGTAGATACTCAGAAAGAGTTTGCGCACAGGGTCCTTCCGAACAGCCAGCGAAGCGAGCCAGACATCTTTGTGGTAATGGACGTGAAGGACGTTCACATCCCGCTGTTGAATGAGGGATTGCAGAAATCGAACCGATTTCAGACTCGCCGGTGAATAACTTGGCAACGAAATTGTTTCGATGTTGTGAGAATGGAGGAACGATTCAACCTTCGACTTTTTCCTACAAACACCGACCACGGAACAGCCAGCATTGTTGAGTTCTACCATGAGCGTGGAGGCATATAATTCCAATCCTCCCCACGCCTCAGAGGTACAAAAATGTAAGCATGTCAGATTCATTCCAGTCTCGCCTCTAATGATAGAACATAATTCCTCGTCGGTCCAAGATTACCTATAAAATCGGAATAGTAATACTGAAAAAGATTGTTGACATTGATTGAGGAGACAACCGGCAATCCTGCAAACTTCCACTCAGCGCTGAGTCGCACATCGGTGAGATAAATCGGAACCCGCTGATCTCCATTGGGGACGATACCCAACTGGACTAATTCGTCGTCGATCCGATCGGTCCTGCTGATGTACCGGAAGTCCACTCCCACTTGGAAGGGATTGAACGTCAAACGCTGCGAAAGATACAGAAGATGACGAGGACGATATTTCAGAATGTCATTGTTTGTGATATCTTCCGGATAGACGTAGGTGTAACTGAATTGACTGACGAGGAGTCGTTCCAACATGGTGAGATTAAGTGCGACTTCCATTCCAGTGATTCGAGCCCGAATAATATTCTGGAAGTGAACATACCCATCTGTGCCGAATGCCGGCTCAATGAGATCCCATAACTCATTTTGGAACAGAGAGAGCTCGGTCGAGACGTGCTCATCAATGATGTGCGAGCCGCCCACCTCAAACGACCAACTCCGTTCCGGCTTGAGATTTGCATTCGGAAGAATAATGATTCCACCTACCTCCGTCGTCGTAAAAATCTCTGCGATCGATGGAGCGCGGAACCCGCGACCGACAGACGCTCGTAACGATGTCGATGGAGATGGGTTGTACACCAAACCAATTTTTGGATTGACTTGGTTAACCACCTCGATGCCCTCAAGTTTTTGGAGATCCAATCGTCCACCAGCAGTAAGCATAATGTTTTCCGGCAGCCGTATCTCATCCTGGAGATATAGGGCACCTGCGCGCGCTGAATGCTCTCCAAAGATCGCAGCTGCCGAAACTTGGTTCACTGTGCCGGAGAGTCCGACGGTCACGATTTGATCGTCGGATAGTTGGTAATTTGTCTGGATCTCTCCCACCACAAAATCTGACCGGGAATTACTTCCCAAGGGATCGAATCGGCTCGGAATATTGTCTTCCCACTTTGAATGATACCAGCTGAGCTTCACCATCGTGTACAGTTCGCGTGAAAAGAAGTATCTATAACTGCCGCTGAGATTCCAGCGCTGTGATTGAACGCGATGCGTGAGCTGATCATCTTGAGGTTCGAGCACATGGTCAAGATTTTTCCAGTACAGGAAATTTCCGCGCCCCTGGTCAAGCAGACTGAATGAAACGGCGATTGACTGGAACGGAGAGATGTCATACCCGAGCCGAGCCCACGTGTTCCAGCGACGCCAGAAATCATTTCGCTTGTATCCATCATCGAGCGTCCGGCTCGCGCCAGCGGTGATACTCAGATTACCAACTCGCTGCTGGTGAGTCGCAAGGAAGCCCGTGAACGACCGTGACTCTTGCGCCCACTGCCATGTTGCGTACTTCGGCATCTCATACATCCCTCCATATGCGCGAAGTCTCGTTTGCGGGTGGTCTCTGACTGACTTCGTGATAATGTTAATAACTCCACCAAGAGCGCTCGAACCATACAATGCAGATCCCGCGCCCTTCACAACCTCGACGCGCTCAATTTGACCGGGAGGTAGACTTTCCCAGATGATCTCTCCCGTATCGCCGCTTAAAAACGGAAGACCATCGACAAGGAGTAAGACGCGTGTGCCGACACCGTGACTGTATCCGGTTGAGCCGCGGATATTGACCTGCGA
Organism: Ignavibacteria bacterium; assembly: GCA_016178625.1. Classification (GTDB taxonomy): domain Bacteria; phylum Bacteroidota; class Ignavibacteria; order UBA10030; family SZUA-254; genus JACOSX01. The sequence goes on along the minus strand of JACOSX010000135.1, from coordinate 52,736 downwards.
TTGTGTGATGTTCACTCCCGGAACATACCGCAAGGCATCATCAACAGTTACCGTATTGCGAGAAGATAACGCTTGTTCATCGATAACGCTGACACTCACCGGTACTTCCTGCAAGCTTTGCTCGCGCTTGTTCGCCGTGACCACGACAGGTTCTGTTTGTACCGGCACAGGTTCCAACTCCAGAGATACTTGAAGAGGTTCGCCTGTTGTCACTACGACATCGGTTTTCGTCATCCGCTTGAACCCAATCATCGATACTGTAAGAGAGTATCGTCCGACAGGAATATTGCGGATGGAAAAGTTTCCTTCAGCATCAGTGGATGTGCCAAGCACTGTCCCTTCCAAGAGGATGTTTGCACCAACCAACGCCTGATGATCCTCACTGCTGGAAATCTTTCCCACGATCATTCCCCGATCTGCTTGCTGCGAGAACATAATCAGGCGGACAATTATCATCAACGATACTATGGAAGGTGTTCTCCTCACTGACTACGGCTGGGGCGGAAGGTGCAGAAAATCAACAAGAACATTGATCCCTGGAACGACAGAATCTGGAGGAACCTGGACTGTTCCGGGATTGGTTGTGTCTCTTCCCGAATGATAAATGCCGACCACCCTCCAATCTTTCATGATGTCGGGCCCGTATCGTTGACCGACGGCAACATACTCAAGTATTCCCGGTTGGAGGGTTGAAAGGATAAGCGTGTACGCGATCGAATCAGCAGCATAGGGTTGGAGTGATTGAGTAAACTCGGCGCGTCCCTGCTGAACCTCATTCACGATATTCTGCGTTGGAACATTTCTGAAAGCGACAAGCCGGAGATCGAGGACACTATCTCTGGGGGGCCAGTTTTTACAATACATCACACCGTTGATGCCGTACGGAAGAATCTGCTGTGAAACCGACTGAGGTGCAAGTCCCTGATCGCATTCGACATTGCATAGGCAGACAATAATGAAACTCAGAGCACGTACCGCAGAAGTAACTGTATGCCGCCGTATCGAATCCACAGATCATCCCGAATGTTCGCTGTAAGATAAAAAAGGAAGGCTATTAAAGCAAACAGAAGTTCACACATGGGATAATGGAGTTCACCCCTGACATCAGTCACGCACGCGTATTAACAGACGATCTCAACCCGATCGATCTACGCGCGCAGGCGATCAACCTTGTTGCCAGACAAGACCTGCATCAGTACTTTCAACAGGGTGGGATGAATTGGTAAACACAATGCCCCCTCCCAACTACCAAAAGCTAACACGGCAGTGCCGATTCACTGTCCCATCATTTGTTGGAAATAGAATACGGTTTGTCATCTTGAGCCACACCCCATTCTTTATTGGGCTTGTTGCCCATGGTGAAAACTAATTCACCGCCGTCAACGATTTCGTTATGCATGATATACGTCTTGTTTAACTGCTTGCCGTTGAGGGTTACTGATTGTATATATATATTCTTTCCGCTCAGATTCATGGCTTTCACGACAAAGGTCTTATTGTTTTGCAACGCTAACTTAGCCTCTCTCACACACGGGCTACCAATGACGTATTGGTTAGTTCCCGGACAAACAGGATAAAACCCTAATGCGCTGAAAATGTACCATGCGCTCATTTGCCCGCAGTCGTCATTGCCGCATAGTCCATCAGGTAAACTGCGGTACATTTTATTCATGACCAAATGTATTTTCTCTTGGGTCTTCCACGGTTGTCCGGTCCAATCATACATATAACAGATATGATGACTGGGTTCATTGCCTTGGTCATAACTACCTATCAGTCCGGCGCGGGTAACATCTTCAGTGCTTTCAAAGTATTTCTCATCGAGCTGCATGTTGAAGAGAGAATCCAACTTCCGGACCAGCACATTGTCGCCGCCCAGAAGCTTTGAGTAACCATTGACGTCCTGTGGGACATAGAAAGAATAGTTCCACCCGTTTCCTTCAATGAAACCTTGTCCCTCAGTGCTCAAAGGGTCCATCGGCGTTTGCCAATTTCCTTTTGAATCTTTCGCTCTCATGAACCCGGTCGAAGGATCAAATATGTTTCGATAACTCATCGCCCTCTGCATGAATTGTTTTTCTATGTCGGGTTTGTTCATTGCCTTGGCAAACTGTGCAACTGTAAAATCATCGTAGGCATATTCCAATGTTATGGAAGCCGAGTTACTTAGTTTGTCTAATGGGGCATACCCATATCTGACATAGTCGCCGATACCCTGGAAGGATTCATGTGTAGCAGTTGCCACACACGCCTCGAATGCTTTCTTGACATCGTAGTCGCGAATGCCTTTGAGATATGCATCGGCAATGACCGGCACACTGTGATAACCGATCATGCACCAGTTTTCATTTCCGTCATGTGTCCAAATTGGTAATAGTTTGTGCGCGCTCTGGTCGTAATGATCGAGCATGGATTGAACCATATCGGAAACCCGCTTCGGCTGAAGGATCGTGAACAGCGGATGCAACGCTCGGTACGTATCCCACAAAGAAAATATCGTGTAGTTGGTATATTTATCCGCCGTATGGATGTTGTTATCTAACCCCCTATAATTCCCATCGATATCGCTGTATGTAATCGGACTGATATAGGCATGATACAAAGAGGTGTAGAAACTCGTCTTTGTGCTGTCGGGAGCCGTAATTGAAACGTTGTCTAGTTCTTTTCCCCACAATGTGCGAGCATCGGAACGGATGGTCTCAAAATTCCAGTGAGGAATTTCCGAGCGAAGGTTCTTCAAAGCACCTTCCGTGCTGACCGATGAGATTGCCAATTTAATTTTTATCTTTTCATTCTGATGTGTGCTGAAATCAAAATAGGCTTTTATGTTCTTACCTGCCATCTCGGGGAAATTGTCATACTGATTGAACTTCCTCCAGAAGCCTTTGTACGAGGGTTCTTCATCGTTCTTATATCCATATCCTTTGAACGGTTTCGAGAAGCTCATCGCGAAATGAAGATACCGGGTGCGTGCCCAACCCTGAGTTATTCGATAGCCCGTAACGAGCGTATCATTCTCAACACGGACGTAGCTCCACAACACTTTGCCCGGGTAATTGTATAAGCTGTAGTTCATATCAAGAATGATGTGAGCGCTATCTGTTTGAGGAAATGTGTATTGATGAAACCCTACTCTGGTCGTAGCTGTAAGCTCGGCGTTAATGTTGTATTTATGTAATCTCACACGGTAATAACCAGGCGAAGCAGATTCCTCATTGTGACTAAACGGTGAGCGGTAGCCACGTTCAGGATGTGCGGCAGTTCCGGGACTGAGTTGTAATTGTCCGGTGGTCGGCATGATCAAGAAATCACCAAGATCGGAATGCCCGGTTCCGCTAAAGTGCGTATGACTGAATCCAACAATTGTTCTATCGGCATATTGGTAACCTGCACAGTACCGATATACATTGGGATTATATTTCCCGTTGTCAAAGTATTCAACCGTATCTGTTTCAGGGCTGAGTTGTACCATCCCAAAAGGGACACAGGCGCCGGGAAAAGTATGTCCCATTTCCTGCGTTCCGATAAAGGGGTTCACATAGTCGTAGTTCGATTTGTTTGAAGCCACCTTCTGTTGTGCGTATCCCACGAAGGAAATAGTGATGAGCAAAAGACAAGTCATTACCACACGATGATGTTTGATGGACGCCATGAGTTTCTCCAAGAGGGATTTGGTTTATTAATTGATGTTACGCAGAATCAAAGATTGATTCCTTTTTTGGACCTCACCCCTAACCCTCTCCTGTGAGGAGAGGATGTTTTAACATCCTCCCCTATGAGGGGAGGATTATAGGAGAGGTCATACTTAGGAAAGCAGCTACGATTATTAGAACTTTTCAAATACACCTCGTCCGCGTAACATCAGTTATAAAAAAATAATTAGTTCTTCATGCTGATTTTCTGGTACCAACTTTTTATTTGATGTGTTGATAGAATTGCACAACGATTGTAAAAGTACGGAATAGTGTTGCGAACTCCAAATGGACCAGTTCATGGTGAGCAAGCTCCGACTTCCCACCATTGTGTACTATTTCAGAAATTGTACCCCGCAGTAATCTGAAAGATCGATGTCGATTGTTTACCTTTGCTTGATACTGAACCGCCATTACCGGATATTGTCAAAGTGTATTCAGGCTCCCCATGCAGGTACCGCGCACCGGCAGTAATATTGTTGTTGAAGATCAATCCACCACCGACAGCAAAGGTAAATGCCGTCCCTGTGGCTGATGCGACCTTGACACTGCCACGGGCAGTTGGACTGTTGATTGACATGTTGATCTCTGGACTATTGCCGATGAGCAAACCGATCTGTCCAAGACCAAATATAGCAATGTTCGGAGAAATCGGTCCGCCAAATCTTACACCGGTCATCGGCATTATTAGGAACCATGGCCCAACATCAACGGTTGCATGGAAAGAATCTGGGAGTACTAAGCTGCTCGCATCAACGCCGTTGAATAAAAAAGTCAAACTCGAGAGCCAGCCGATTCCAGCGGTTGTTTGGAGGCTCATCTCTCCGCCAAAGCAAAAGCCAGTCTTCGCGGCTCCACCGTTAAGATCAGTTGCACCAAACTCTCCCGCAGGCGCGGCGAGACCAGCGTAGACACCGAAGACAGGTTTGGGAGGATCGTTCTTCTTGAAGTCGATGGTACTGTCTGTTGTTGAAACTTCCTTTGTGATCTTCTCAATCTCCGTCATCTTGAATTTAAACATACTTTTGTCAGCCGTCTGAATCGTTACCGTGCTATCGGGTATCACTTCGAAAATTGTGCCTCTAATGATGCTGCCGTTTTTCAGATATGCAACATCTCTCTGTTCAGGCTGGGCGTGAGACAGCTGTCTCCCTTCTTTCCATAAGATTGATTCAAGAGTTATTCTTCTCTCCTCTAATCCCATCTTTTGCAGATTGTAGGTCTTCGTCACGGATGATAAGCCAGCAAAAAGGCCAACGAGACTCCCGACACCACCTCCCACGAGCATATATGCGGTTTTGTTGTTTTCCTCCCCGGATGAATAATAGTAGTAATTTCCGCTCGGGCTCTTTTTGTCCAACAATTGAGCGGCCAAGAAACCGAGGGCACTACCAGTCACTGCACCCACAACTAAGCCTGTTGCAACCCGCGAACCGTGCTCGTCACGCACCACCTTCGCAATGGAAGCAATGGGAAGCATGTAGGTTTGCATCGAGTCGCGGACCGAAAGCGAGTCACCGACAAGTGCTTGAAGAGATACGTTATCGTAAATCGGTCCGTTCTTCACACTCACGCTCCAGTTGTTATTTTGGGCTGACGACTGAATGAGGACCACCAGAGTTGCTGCGACGAGAAAGAGTGTGGATTTCATGATAGATTTTTCCAGAGATGACGAGGTTTATGTAAATGAGAAAGTCCGAATTAGATGTTACCTCCGCGAAGGTAGTGTTTGCACAAAGTGTGGCAGTTGAGCAAACGATTCATAAAAATACACAATAGTGTGGCAAACTCCAAATGGATCAATTTATTGTGAGAGGAAGCGTTGAGCTTCCAAGATTCGACTGAGCGCGTCGTGTTGCCGCTTTGTTATGCGCCACGCAGCCGTCAAGAGTCCGTGAAACACGTATTGGTCAATCAGCCGACTTGTTAGCATGCTTTGGTAACTTCTTAGAAATCTCACCAAGTGCAATGTTCACTGCAATACTAGAATCTTCTTTCGCCTTCATTGCATGATTCCTGAGTATATCCTTGAGGGCGTCATACGCATTCTTTTTTGGAAAAAACTTCATGTCAAAAAACTTGTTATAGAGAATGGCAAAATGGCTAATATTAGCGTATGCGGTTGAAATGAGGCCAAGCAACTCAGGGTCGTCAATTGGCTTGAGTTCACCGCCGTCCGAAAGAGCTTGCCACGTCTCAACCCGGGTCTGGCGGTAGGTGCTTTGAACATTGTCGTCGATGGCCCGCAACGCGTCAGAATTGAACTGAAGCTCTTGAGAGATGAGCGAGAGCACTTGCCCTGCTCGTTTTTGTTTCTCTCTATCTTTGGCCATTTCGTCTCTTGAGTGGGTCTTGCGATCAAGCCAAATTGGTCCCCATAGAGCAAGACCCGCACCAATCACTGTTGCCAAGACATCTGAGAAGAATTGAGAAAAGTCCATGTGAAATCACTCCTACCAATCAACTGACTCCTGAGACGCTGCGTGGCGTATAACGTGTGCACGCGGGTTCCACCCTCGTTAGGCGAAGTGCGCTTGCACCGACTCACTCCTTGTATTGATCAAGCAGATTTTTCGCCCAGGTGGTATGTTGATCATTCGGAAATTCAGTTTGTAGCAGCTTCAAATATTGAATTGCATCGTCTTTGTGTTTCTTGATAACTTCGATTTTTGTGAGTAGAAACAGCTGCATTGGGCGCTCGGAACTATGAGGATAATCTTTGATATGGTTGGCGAAGAGATCCTCAGCGTTGTTATAGTCATAATCTAAGAATGCGTTCAATGCCACGTGTGATCGAACGTGATCAGAGAGAGTGGAATCTTTCTCAGTTTGTCGGGAGTTTAGAATCTCACCGTAGTATTTGTTACTTGCAGTCGTAGCCCGGTAGAGTTGGCAGAGATCTGCTATGGCCATTTTTAGATTTATTGAGTCGGGATGATCCACTAAACTACTCAGAAGCCCATAATACTTGGAGGCATCTTGTGGTAGTGACTGCAAGATTGGGATCAACTTATCTCGGCCTTTGCAGACTTCAACATATAGCTCGTTGCCGAATCCATCCAAAACTAAAGCTGTTTTATCGTCTGAATAATATTTGCTGCGCAGAGCGAATCCTGCATCGTATGGGATCAAGAGGAACACGAAATTTTGATCCAACCCTTCTGGCGGAATAAAATTACTACAAGGTGCTCCTTTAATAGTTGCATGATAGATTCCGGTGGGCGAAGGCCCGGATGACATTACTCGATTAAAATCTTCAGCCGCGTCCGTCTCAAACGTCACAAATATGAATTTGTGCGTCGATAACGCTACTTCCTTCGCTTCATCATAGTTTTTGAATGACTTAGACCGTTGGCAAGGGCTTGTTCCAAAGAATAACATGAGACTGCCGAGCAAAATCGCGATTCGAGTGGATATGCTTTTGATCATGATTGATTGCTTTTCAAAAATTGAGTTGCAAGCGCATTTCGCCTAACAATTTATATACGCATTGTCTATCTACGATCCTCTACGAGGTCGTAGACCCGTGGGGAGTGGAAGACTCGTAGAGCGTGTTTTCATTGTGGTGTCAGGTCTTCCGAGACTATCCAAGAACTGTCTTTGCGAGGCACGAAGTGCCGAAGCAATCTGACATACTTTGAAAAAGTGCATTGTCTAGTCTGATTGCTTCGACCGACTGCGTCGTTCTCGCAATGACGCACCAGTTCTCGGACACTCTCTTCCCACCTGACACATGACGATCACTCAGTCAGTGTCAGATAGCAATATCTAACACCACGGGATAACGCAATACCTTGTCCTGTTCCGCACTTTCCGGACGGGATTGGCTGCATTCTACCGAAGGCAGCCGCGGGCTGCACGCAGGTGTTGTTGTTTTCTTTCTCAGAACTTCATCGATGGGTGTTCCCATCAAGTGCTGCTCGCCTCACACCTGACACGCCGATACGAGAAGAACTCCCGGTGTAATACCATAGTAACCTACCATGGCTTATGGCGATGGCTTTTATGACCCCCTCGCCCCGATGTATCGGGACACTCCCGCTCATTGAGGGGGAGGAAAATTCTGAGGCTGTCCAAAAAGAAAAGGGTGTCATTCTGAACGAAGTGTCCGAAGTCCCGAAGGGATTCCTTCGGACCTTCGGGACTTTGTTCAAAAAATAACGGTCAGGATTCTCATACCGTACCTCTCTAATAGTCACGGAGACTTCATCGGTTTTACTCTGCCGGTCTCGCGTACAATGACCGGATAACCATCCAGCGTCTTCGGGATCTTGCTGGAGATTGCTTTTGTCTTTTTCACGACGAAAACGAGCACCGAAGGATGGCCGTCCTTTCTTCCTTCACCTGTCCCGATGACACCGTGAATCGACATCAGCTCAGATGTACGCTCTTTAAGAACTTGAGTGATGCTTTTCTCGGACTGTATCGATTTTTTTTCGTGCTGCATTGGAAGACCGTTTACGTTCATTGCGATCGTCATCGCACCAACGATCGCGACAAGAAGTGGTTTCATCATCGACGTCTCAAAACACGGCAGGGGCATGCCTTTGCACTGCCCCTGCACTGTTCCATCAACAGAATGATGATTCGTCGTTTACTGGCTGCAGACGGTGACGTTAAAGAACGACAGCACTGGTCCAATTGGATTGGCAAACGACGAGCTGCTTCCACCGGCAAAATCCAAGCCGACGGGATTCGCATTGGCGTTGTCTGTCACCATGAGCGAGCCAGAATCGCCGGAACGAATGAACGTACTAGCGACATAGATCTGATTAACGAAATGCGCAATCCTTCCACCGCCGTAATCGACGTCAATCGAAACGTTGATTCCGGCAATCGTACCGTGGGTCAGACCGGACGTGCGCCCGACCTTCTTCACCGCCAGCCCGACACTCGGAGCCACGGTCGTGCTGCTCGGCGTGTAGAGGTTATTGGCCATCGAACAGACATCGCTTGTGGTGTACTGAGCAATCGCAGCATCGAACGTGTTGTTTCCACCTGAGAAATTGATTGTATTGAATGCCGAGAGCGTCGCCACTTGACCGGTTTGCGAGCAAATTGGATGGCCATCGTACCGACCGGGCTGATCGATCCGCTCACCGATGGAGGCAGCATTCTCACGAGCGAAGACATGGTTGTTGCTGAGCGCGTAGTGCACTCCACCCTTCAACACCGTGCACCCGATCGTGCCTGCGGCACACTCATTATCGTTCCCGACACTCACGCCAGCCGGTACGGGTCGATACGTTCCTTTGAAACCGCCACCCGCCATAGCGTGCACTTCACCGACAACATCGACGCGCGTCGGTATTCCCTCGATCATTGTCGGCAAACCGCCAACACCTTCTTGCTTCGTCAGGATGAGCAGAACAGGACGACCACTTACGTCGGCTCCTACACCAGTGCCTACAACACCGGGCTTCGACATCAATTCGCCGGTGTGGCGTTCCTGAACTGACATGACCGCTTCTACCTGCGGATTCCCCTTAGCGAGCGTTGTCACCTGTTGGCTTGTCACTGTGGGACCGCTGCTGGTCTCTTGCTTCTCGCCGCAACCTGTCCAATACAACATCGACGAAGCAATGACAATTGCCAGTACCACAACCACAAACCATGAAGACCGAACTTGAGGATATCTCATATTACCTCCTGTGTGTGGGTTATGAAAATTAGTGAATTAGTGTTGTGATTTTGTGAGATGATGCTGATATCGGTCGCGAGGGCTTGGATGTTCTCCGGATACTCATAAGAACCACTCGGATTTTTAGAAAACTCCTTCCCCCACTCGTGTAGAAAGTCTCGACAACAGCACAAGAATAATAAAATCCAAGGAGTTTGTCAAGTCTCGAGGTCGACGGTTTTTCGTTTTATTCGTTCGCTTCAAGATGTGGAATTCACTATATCTCTTTGCACACCAATGGCGAACACGGATTGACCCACGTAACCTCTTTCCTTTAATTCAGTTAGGGTCAGAGGTAATATCCGCAAACCCGGTAGCCGCCACCATCAGGTTGCGAACCTTAAAATGAGACACTGCCGAAGAATCAGTTTACTTGACGACACTTCCCTCTGCAAGATCAGTTGCTATGGTGAGGATTGAAAGTTTACCGTTGTTATCAGACGCAGCAAGTATCATTCCTTGTGACTCTTGACCCATCAACTTGGCGGGCGCAAGATTCGCAACAACGACAATCTTCTTGCCGACGAGATCTTCGGGTGCGTAGTGTTGCGCAATCCCTGCAATCACCTGTCGCTCTTCCGTTCCGATGCTCACACGCAGCTTGAGCAGTTTATCAGACTTCGGAACCTTCTCTGCAGCAATGACTTTCGCAATTCTCAGATCGATCTGTTTGAAGTCGTCGATGCTGATGGTCGGTTTCGCAGCGGATGCCTTGGGTGTGGATGGAGGAGTGCTCGGAAGTTTCTCCACATGCTTCTTGATCGCCTCGTCCTCAATTTTAGAGAAGAGAATCTCCGCCTGCCCCAATCCCCTGCCGGTTGTGAGAACAACTTCCGCGGCGCTTTTCCATCCCGCCTGAGAGGGAGATTGCGGCAAGTTCAACATTCTCCACATCTTCGCAGCGCTGAACGGCACGGTCGGTTCGAGGAGGATTGCGAGAGAACGGATCGCCTGCAGACACAGATTAATCGTTGTCGCACATCGGACGGGATCGGTCTTCAGCGTTTTCCATGGTTCACTATCATTGAAGTACTTGTTCGCAAAGCGTGCGAGGTTCATGATCTCAAGGACGGCATCTCGGAAATGATACTGCTCGAACAGTTTACCCGCTTTCTTCGGCACCGATTGCAGGGAAGATAGTAATTGCTTGTCAAGATCATTGAGAGGTCCCAGTTCCGGAATCTTTCCATCAAAATTCCGATGGGCAAAAGTGAATGTGCGGTTGATGAAGTTCCCGAGAATGTCCGCAAGCTCATTATTGTTCCGTGCCTGAAAGTCTTTCCACGTGAAATCTGTGTCGCGTAGTTCGGGCAAGTTCATCGTGAGCGTATACCGCAGCGCGTCGGCGGGGAATTCCTCCAGAAACTCATCCACATCGATCCCCCAGCCGCGGCTCTTCGAGAACTTCTGTCCTTCGAAATTCAGGAATTCATTCGCGGGAACATTTTCAGGAAGCACATACTTGCCAGGCGAGGTTGCATTCCATGCCATGAGCATTGCCGGAAAGACAATGCAGTGAAACACGACATTGTCCTTTCCGATGAACGCAACATACTTTGTCGTAGAACTGAGCCAATAATTCTTCCATTTGTCGGGGTGACCCTGCTGAGATGCCCATTCCTTCGTCGCGGAGACATAGCCGAGAACGGCATCGAACCAGACATAGAGCACTTTGGTCTCATAGCCCTTGATTGGAATCTTTACACCCCAATCCAAGTCTCTCGTCACGGCTCGGTCCTGCAATCCTTCCTTAAACCAGCCGCGACAGTATTGCAGGACATTTTCCTTCCATCCATCGCGGGCATCGGCGGCGGCAATGTACTCTTCCAACTGCTGTTGATACGCGCCGAGAGGAAAATAGAAATGTGTCGTCTCTCTAACAGTGGGAGTCTCACCGGTGATTTTACTGCGCGGGTTTTTGAGGTCGGTAGGGTTCAGAAAGGTTCCACACCTTTCACACTGATCCCCTCGTGCGTCAGGGTTTGCGCACACGGGGCACGTTCCCTCCACATAGCGATCGGGTAAGAACATCCCCGCTTTCTTATCGTAGAGCTGCTTCTCTTTCTTCTCCTTGAGAACTCCCGCCTTGTGAAGTTCGAGAAAAAATTCTCTTGCCATCTCATGATGAAGCGGCATCGACGTGCGAGAATAATTATCGAAGCTCATCCCGAATTTTTCAAACGCAGCCTTGTTCAATGCATGGTATCGATCGACCACCGCCTGAGGCGTTGTCTTCTCCTGTTCTGCAGTGATCGTGATCGGAACACCGTGTTCGTCGGAGCCACAAAGGAACACTACGTCTCGTTTCATCGAGCGCTGATATCGGACATAGATATCTGATGGGAGATACGCGCCAGCAAGATGACCGAGATGGATCTTCCCGTTCGCATAGGGTAACGCGGCTGTCACAAGTATGCGTTCAAAACCCACCCCATGCCCGCCGGCAGGCAGGTCTGGCGGGTCAACCTGTTTGTTCACTGTTTCCCTTTCACCCTCGAACCATCAGCTTCTGATGGAGCTTGTTCTCGTCACAGGAGAACTCACAATACGAGCTTTCAATTGAATTGCAAGATCAAGGATAATAAGCGGAATATACACATTTTTGTGGAGAAGTGAAATGGCTCGGTCGATCGCCTCGATCGCTCTTGAGAGATGTGCTTCGGGGTAATGGTTCACGAATCTTCGTACCGCGTCGCCCTCGTCTCCTGCAACGTTCGCGTCGACACCCTCCTTACATAATATCGCATCTCTCAACCAAAGTTGCATCATGAGTAATAACTCTTCGATATCTTGCTTCTCATATTCGCCCATGATCTGATCAATGTGTTCGAGGAGAACCTTGCGCGATTTATGGAGGATAACGCGGAGAAGTTCTATTGCTTCCTCCCGTTGCCCAGCGAGGGAAGAGTCGATCGATCGAAGCGCCTTAGCGTAACTCCCACGCGCCAACCGCGCGATCATGGTTGCCTGTTGAGCATTTACTCTCTCCCGTTCCTGCAATGCCTGCCCGATCTGTCCCTCGCTCAAGTGGTCAAATCGTAGGTGCTGACAACGAGAGTTGATCGTCGGGAGAAGATTGTCGGGCCGGGAGGATGTGAGAATAAGATAGGTGTCATCGTGCGGCTCCTCAAGGGTCTTCAGAATTGCGTTCGACGCCTCATCATTCATGTGTTCCGCCTCGAGGATAATGAACACCTTGTTGCCGCGACCGAACGAACTCAGTGACGCTTCTCTTCGAATCTCGCGCACGCTGTTGACCTTGATGTCGTTTGCTCTCGGAATGACGATGGTATGATATGGATTTTTCGCCTTCAACCCCAGTTGTTCCTGAACAATAGTAACCTCTTCGTTCGTGAGTTTCGCGAGGGGAGCATCACCGTACTTCTCGCTCTTGCCGACAGGCAATGCAAAGACGACACGAATATTGGGATGGAGGAGAGATTCCGCTCGTTTGCAACTGGGACAATGATCGCACGCTTCAATGCTCGATTGTTCACAGTTCAGTATTTTCGCAAGCTCGATTGCCATTGCGTATTTACCGACGCCTTCTGCACCAGAAAACAGATATGCATGCGCGAGGCGCCCACGCTCGAGGGATGTCGATAGGATTCGTTTTACCCGCGTTTGATCAATAACTGACGACCACGCCATAGGATCTCTTAGAATGCATGACCAATGCCGAAATGAATCACCCCGTTGCTAAAGGTTTCTCCCCAAAATTGCTTGCGAAATATTGTTTGTCGACCCACTTCTTCTTTCGGGTCATATAGTCGAAATCCGTAATCGACACGGAAGGGACCGAAAAATGTATCATACCTGAATCCAAAGCCCGCGGCAATGGCAATCTCCTTCATCTTGAAATCAGAAATATCACTCCAGATGTTCCCGAAATCCAGGAAGTACACTCCCCAAATGTTATCGAATTTGATGAAGCCCAGTTTTCCGAACCCGCGAAAATGGTTAACCCGCAACTCAGCGCTTCCCTCAAAGATAAAGTTGCCGCCGAACTGCACTAACTCATCAGGCATCGCTCCCAATTCACGCGCCTTCCACCCACGGACACTGCTGCTACCCCCCGCGAAAAATCTCCTGTTCAAGGGAATCCTCACAGCGAGATATTTGCTTTCGCCGTACTTGTTCTGATATCCGCTCTTCAATTTCACGGCAAGGATATTGAACCGATTCGGCGTAAGGTCGTTATACCAGCGGCCGAAGAGCGTGACTTTATAATATTCTGTGAATGGCGTATGAGTTGTTGCGCGGTCGCGGACGAGAAGCTTTGGAAGTATTCCTGATTCCTCGAGGGAAAGGCTGTGAAAGAAACCATCTGTTGGAGAGAAAATATCGTTAGTCTTATCTCTCTGAATCGTGAAGGTGAGAATAGAGTTGAATTGCGGTTTATCCTCCTCGCGGAAAGCACTCAATAGAGTTTGTATCGTTACAGTGTCCAACAGGAACTCGGGATTGACGCGCTCAAGCGTCCAATCCAGAAAGCCATAGGTGTAGGTGGCAAATTGTTTACTCAATCCAACCCTATTCCGGAGAATGGAAAGAATGTACGAGTTTTGTTTTTCAACTCCGATCGATGACGTCCAGGAACCGCTCAGGCTCCGGGTGAATAGGTACGGTTGGAGCACTTGAAACTCTAAATCAAGAGCTGCGACAACATCTGGATCGCGAAATCCTTTGCCCTCGAAAAGCTCGCGCAATGATTGCGTCCGAGCTCGGACACGAGTATTAAACGTACGCGCATCCCCGAAGAAATTATGGTTCGTATATCCAAGTCCAAGACCCAAGTTGAGCGCGCCGTTTTCGTTGGAGGCGATGATCTCAGGCAAGAGTTCGTTGCGCGGGCGAGGACGTGCAAAGATATCAATTGGAACAACGGATGCTGTAGACGTATCCAGCACGCGATGCTCGATATGCGCAGATTCGAACAACCCAATCCGGTTGAGGTTCCTTTCGCTTGAAACCTTTTTCTCGTGGCTGTAGATTTCCCCCGACTCAAAATCGAGCTGTCGTAGCGATAGGTTATCAGTGATATCGGCACGCGGGGGGTCCACATGAATCGAGACATCCCCGAAATGATACTGTTGCCCCGGTAAAAACACAAGGATGATGGAAAAGTTCTTCGTTGAAGAGGATTTATATTTTCCTGATCGATCAGGATCGAATCGTGCCATCGGATAACCATGATTCCCAAGAAGTTCCAGTATTCTTGCAATCTCAGCTATCGCCCGCGATTCTATGTAGGGCGACCCCCTGAAGATAATAGGTTCGGTTACTATCTTCAAGCGAAGATCTTCAGGAAGAGTTTCGATACCGCGATAACTGACACTGTCGATCAACGATCGTTTGTTCTCTGTAATTGCAAACATGAGTTTCACTGTATGATTCACCGAATCAATACGCGTATTTCCAATAATTGCGGCATCGTAGAAACCATTTTCCTGGTAATACGCTTGCAGCCGCTTCTGATCATCGTCAAACGTGACAGGGTCCAAATACTCTGGCTTGGAACCAAGCTTCTCACCAAAGGTTCGATAGAAGAATTGGGAGAAACCACTGGGAGATTCTCTCGACACAATGATGTCTTTAAGGGTTCCGCTATCAAACGTCTCATTTCCTTTGAATTCGATCTTCGCAATCTCAAGCTTCTGGTCGGTGAGCGACGACTGGGCTTCCGCCTGGAATCCGGAGAGAGCAATGCAGAGAAGAACCAGAAGGGTCGAGACGATATGCGAGGTGGATTGAGGTTTGTAAAGATACATCGGTTTCTATGAGACAGACGTACTCGTGACAATATAATAAAAAACCCATCCACCATGATGCTGGATGGGTTTATTCAAGAACTTAACCTGACCGTGCTGAACGGCTCTCTGGATCGTGATATCTATTCAGGACGACCAGAGAGAGCACTCTTCAGTACTCACTCTCATCTTCGAAGAAGAAATCCCCATCGGTTGGATAATCTGGCCAAATTTCTTCCATGCTCTCGTATGGTTCATCGGCATCTTCCAACTCCTGGAGATTCTCAATCACCTCATTCGGCGCCCCGGTCCGAATGGCATAATCCATCAACTCTTCTTTTGTCGCGGGCCACGGCGCTTCATCTAAGTATGAAGCGAGCTCCATTGTCCAAATCATACAATACACTCCTCGATCTTTAATTAACTCCAAAGCAAGAACAGCTTTACCATCTTAAAAGTTCATCCCCATGGAACAAGACAAGAACAACCGAAGGTTTAGCGCGAGGCGATTTGCTTGTGATAAATTTCTGCCGTCACATCATCGAGAAAGTAGTCGATGGGATTCTGGCAGACACCTTTGTAACGCACTTCGTAATGAAGGTGAGGACCCGTGACAAGGCCCGTTCTACCACTTTTGGCGATTAGATCACCACGCTTTATTCGCTGACCTTCATGCACCAATACCTTTGATAGGTGCGCATAAAGTGTTTGATACCCATAGCCATGCCTGATAACCACCACGATTCCATAGCCACCGCCGCTATGGCTTGCCATTTCGATGACTCCATCGGCTGCCGCATACACGGGGGTGCCAACATCATTCACGATATCGAGCCCCTGATGTGTTTTGAAAATCCCAAGAACGGGGTGCATCCTCAATCCAAATCCCCTGGTCGAGTATTCTCCATCCATAGGTTTTAGCGCGGGCATTGCAGCAAAGTATCCTTTATTGTATTCGTATTTGTCGATAATTTGCTCGTAGCTTTGTTGCTGAACTTTGATCTCGCTGGAAAGTTTCTGTAATGCCGTAAATGTGGTTCGAAGAAGGTGCGACGTCGTATCGAGTCCCAAGCCTAAGACCGGCTCCTGAAGCGCCCCGCCAGTACCGGCCGCTTTCGTTTCTTCGTCGACTTTTTCTAGATCAACCATCAGCCGCAAGTGGTTCCCCTGCTGATCCAGTTTCTGGAGAGTTGTCTGTAGTTCAGTCACCCGTGACGCCAGTACAGCCACCTGATCCCGAAGGACCTGATTCTCATGGGTGACTTCATTAGTCTGACCGGTACTGAGTCCGAGCAGATGACCGGAAAAGTGACCAACTGCGACAAAGAGCGAAAGGCAAATGACAACGCACCCGACAACGAGACCTGCAATTTTCAGGCGAAAGCTCTTAATCTCCTGAACCCTCAGATCGTTGTCGGAATAATAATATGTCTTAAGGTTCTTCTTCTTGAACATAATTACTTTTTTTCGCTCGTGAGGATTGTCATCACTGAGCGAGGATCGTAATTTAACTCGGACAAAATTAAACAATATTTACTTGTTTGTCAAGGAATTTTTTTGAAGACGTGACGCCGCTACTCGAAGTCGTGTTCGAAGTAATCGATGGCACGCTCGCCTATTTGCTTGCTTTTTTCGGTGATAACAGCCTCCAGTCTCTTGGTAAATTCCTTTGCGGCATCATATCCATAATGCTTAAGTAAGTAGTTAAGGGCAATGACTTCACAAATCACTGTAACATTTTTTCCTGGGAAGATTGGCAATTCGACACGAGGAAGCTGAACATCCAAGATATTGATGCCTTCGTCGTCAAGACCTGTTCGCGTATATTCTTCGTCCGGACGCCATTCCATGAGCTCAATGACCAGCTCAACCCTCTTTTGGAACCGGATTGCACGAATGCCGAACATACTTCGAACATCGATCAAGCCAAGCCCTCTAATTTCCATAAAATGCTTAACGAGGTCAGTGCCGTAACCCATGAGAATCCCCTCCCCTTTACGAGTGATCATCACAACATCGTCCGCGACTAGGCGATGACCTCGTTCGACGAGATCGAGGGCAATTTCACTCTTCCCTATACCCGATCGTCCACTGAGAAGTACACCGATCCCATACACATCCACAAATGAGCCGTGGACAACAAGCTGGGGTGAAAATTGGTCATCAAGAAAATCCCCGAGTATATAGACAAACTTTGTGCTTTCAAAGGGTGTTTGAAAGATCGGTACACGGTGTTCGATGGCAAGCTTCAAAAAGAGATCATCCACCTTATTGTTGTTTGTGACGACAACGCAGGGGACATCAAACTGAAAGATCTTCTCCAACGATTGTGCTCGCTGGTGTTCATCGAGTTGATCAAGATATCGCATTTCTGTATTACCGCAAACCTGAACACGGTCGTACCGAAACAACTGGACGTATCCAGCGAGCGCGAGTCCCGGCCGATGGATATTCTTATCATTGATTTCTTTCTCGAAACCAAGTTCTCCGGTTAAGGAAGAAAGACGGAGGCGTTCCTTGTTCGCTTCAAATAAAAACCTCACCGATATGCTCTGTTTCTTGGTTTCTTTTGTCCTCTTGACTGTCATTCTTCATCCTCTGAGATGGGAACACCGACTTCTTCTTTGACACGCCTCAATGTTTTCTTATTTTTCATTCTGAGCTTCATTTTATATTTTGCCAATTGGCGCTCAAGCTTATCAATCGCTAAATATATTGACTTGAGATAGTCGTCGGATTTTTCTGTTGCAGTAAGAATAGTTCCGTACACATGAAGATTGATCTCGGCGGTTTTCAGGCTCTTTGTCGTACGCTCGTAACTCAGAATGATATCCCCGCGGACGATACCGTCGTAATATTTATCAAGCTTCTTGATCGCTTCAATGGCATGTTCTCTTATGCTATCGCGCGCCTTGAATTTCCTCGCTGTAAAATGTATATCCATAAGAACTCCCAATCATTATCGTTACGCCTTCGGATGCGCTTGCGTGTAAATCCTCTTGAGGCGGTCAACAGTTACATGAGTATAAATTTGTGTAGTAGATAAACTCTCGTGACCGAGTAACTCTTTTACGGCGCGTAGGTCGGCACCACGATTCAATAGATGTGTTGCAAATGTGTGGCGAAGGACGTGGGGACTTTTCCTCTCTAACTCAGACACTGACCCAATATACCTGCTCACAATGAGATGGACACCCTTCGGATATATACGCTGTCCCCGCGCAGAAAGAAATACCGCGGTCCGGTCTTCGGTGCGGGTGCGAGTAGAAAACAGAGTTTCCCTCTGGCCGAAGTAATCAATCATGGCTGCTTTCGCTTTTCTCCCCAGCGGCACAATCCGATGTTTTCTTCCTTTCCCAAACACTTTCACCGTATCATTTTTCAAGTCGATATCACCAAGATCCAGTTGAATGAGCTCACTCAGTCTAATGCCTGTTCCATACAGAAGCTCAAGAATAGCCCGGTCGCGCACCCCCATCACAGTAGAGCAGTCGGGAAGCTTCATCATCGTTGCAATCGACGGCTCGTCCAGAAATGTGGGCAATCGCTTCGGCAGTCGCGGTGTTACGACGTTGATCCCCGGGTTATAAGCAACAATCTTTTGCTTCACAAGATATTTAAAAAACGATCGAACCGCCGCAAGCTTACGAGCCACACTTTTCTTACTCTTGCCGTGTTCTAGGAGGTCACCAAGAAAGAGTCGAATAGTGAGCTGGTCGATCGAAGAGATCGAAAATCCTGAGCCAGAGAAATGGCGAAGGAGGAAATCATAGAATTGACCGAGATCATCCTCATACGCGCCACACGTGTGGCGAGAATAATTTCGCTCCTTCCCAATGTAGTCAAGATATGTTCGGATATACTCTTTCATGAATGATCTGATCACCCTGCAACGGCAACGTCAAGCTTTTCAACCTCGCTCTTGCACGAAGGACATTTTAAGTACTCACCCCGCTTTTCTGAATACTTTATGACCATAAACGGTGCGCCGCAAGTCTCGCACGGTTGATTCGAAGGCTTATCCCATGATGCAAAGTCGCATTCCGGATAACGCGAACACCCGTAAAACGTCCGTTTGCGTTTGGTCTTCCGTTCGAGAAGCTCCCCGCTCTGACACTTGGGACATTTAATTCCCATAGTAATCGGCTTAGTGTTCTTGCATTTGGGATAGTTTGAACAGCCAAGGAATGTCCCAAACCGGCTCGAGCGAACTAACATCTCTCCACCGCAGACTTCACACTTAAGTCCTACCATGTGTTGAACCTTCTCTTGATCCTCAGGCAATGGCTTAGTCGTCTTGCATGAGGGATAACCGCTACATGCCATGAACTTTCCATTGCGCCCCCACTTGATAATCATAGGCTTACCGCATACTTCACATGCTTCCTCCGTTTCCACCTGCAAAGATTTCTTGATAGCAGATGCTTTCTTCGACGCTTTCTCCAGCGACTCGTGAAAGGGAATGTAGAAATCATCTAAGACCGCCTTATACTCGTTCTTCCCTGAGGCAATCGTATCGAGTTCCTCTTCCATCTTCGCAGTGAATCGTACATTGAAGATGTTTGGGAAGTGAGTTGTCAGCAGTTTATTGACTTCCATACCCAGTTGCAACGCATATAACTTTCTCTCGCGCTGTTCGACGTATTTTCTATCCATGATCGTGCTAACAATCATCGCGTACGTGCTCGGTCTGCCGATACCTAACGCCTCGAGTGTTTTCACTAAACTACTTTCCGTGTAGCGCGGAGGTGGAGACGTTTCGTGTTGGTGCGGCACTACACTCACCAGACGGGCCGCTTGACCCTCAGCAAGATTCTGCGGCAGTTTTTCGTCGCGAACTTCCGGATCCTCTTCTTCTTGCTTCTCCGCATTAGCGGCATCATCGTACACTTGGAGGAACCCTCTAAACTTGTAGTACGATGACGTAGCCTTAAATTGATATTTTCCCCCCTCGATGACAACCGTGGTTGTTTCCATGATTGCAGATTCCATCTGGCACGCGACAAAGCGGTTCCAAATCAATTCATAGAGTCGGTAGAGATCCTTATCCAAATATTTCTTGACGAAGCCCGGTGTATACTTCATCGATGTCGGTCGAATCGCCTCGTGTGCATCCTGAGAAGTCTTTTTCTTCTTGTAGAGGTGGGGATGTTTGGGAAGATATTCTTTTCCATAATTATTATAAATATACTCCCGAACGCTCGCCACCGCGTCATCGCTTAATCGTGTTGAGTCGGTACGCATGTAGGTAATGAGACCTGCCGAACCCTCGGCGCCCATCTCGATTCCTTCATAGAGTTTTTGGGCGAGCTTCATCGTACGCGATGCCGAGAGATACAACTTCCGCGAGGCTTCCTGTTGCAACGTGCTCGTAATAAATGGAGGCAATGGATTACGGCGTATATCTCGTTTCTGGACATTGGCAATCGAAAATGATTGCCCATTGATGTCCTCTATATAATGCTTCGCGTCTTTTTCGGAAGGGATGTAGGTAAACTTGTCGTGGGTTCCCTTATGTTGAATTTCAGTAAGCGCGTCTTTTGAA
This sequence comes from Ignavibacteria bacterium, assembly GCA_016178625.1. Taxonomy (GTDB): domain Bacteria; phylum Bacteroidota; class Ignavibacteria; order UBA10030; family SZUA-254; genus JACOSX01. Next base: position 32,069 of record JACOSX010000135.1, on the reverse strand, counting down.
GGGACAAAGAGATCCTTCCCGTCAATCCTGAAAAGCTTCGCGTAGAATGCATCGCTCGTGTGCATCTTAAACTCACCAATGATCGACCAATACTCGGTTGGCATAAACGCGTTGACCTCCACCTCGCGTTCGCAGATCAACCGAAGGGCAACGGACTGAACGCGGCCCGCAGAGAGTCCATAAAACATGGTCTTCCAGACAAAGGGGCTAATCTTATAGCCAACGATTCGATCCATGACTCGACGGGCACGCTGGCTGGCAACGATGTCATCATTGATCTTCTTGGGATGTTTCATCGCTTCAGCGATGCCGCGCTCGGTGATTTCGTGGAAAAGAACGCGGTGAATGTTGGAATTCTTATCTGAGATTTCCTCAGCGATGTCCGCGGCGATTGCTTCCCCTTCCCTGTCGGGGTCAGTCGCGATATAGACGTCTTCTGCTTTCGCTGCCGCTTCGCGCAACCGTTCAACAACTTCCTCCTTGCCACTAATTGTTTCGAAGGTTGGGGTATATCCTGCCTCAATATCTACGCCGATCTTGCTCTTTGGGAGATTCTTGATATGTCCTACAGAAGCATACACAACATAGTCCTTGCCCAAATACTTATTGATGGTCTTAGCTTTCGCCGGCGACTCTACAATTAATACTGATTTTCCCATCTATTCCCTATGAGTTCAACGATCTAACGAACCAACGATGATTTCCATAACTGCAATATCGACTCTCGATTTGTCCTATACTAGACTTCCGACAATTTCCTTAACTGCTAAATAACCGTTCTCGCGCTTAGTCATGCGTTTTTTCTCCCTCGCCGTCACGTCCGTGTAGCCTACAAGATGAAGCACGCCATGAATCACGAGACGCACACACTCATTGTTCATCGAAACCCCATACTCCCGCGCTTGCCGCCGCGCCTGATCAAGGTTCACATATACTTCTCCTTCAAGCTTCTTCTTGTCTTCGCTGAGCGGGAAGCTCAAGACATCCGTCGCATAATAGTGCCCGAGGTATGTTGAATTCAGCGCCAACATTGCCCGATCGTGAATGGCAATAACATTGATCTCAGCTTCACCTTTGCACTCGCCCTGTAAAACACGTCGCACCAAATGCATAGTTTCTTTCGAACGGATTCTCTTCTTGGGGTGAGCATTGAATACGTGAACATGGATCATGTCGGCTTACGCTTCGCACGACTTTTCCGTTCCGGCAAGATTGTTTCAGTCAACGATAATGCGATACCTGAGAGCATCACTTCCGGTCCAAGCCGCGTGAAATCACCGGAGAGCATTTCCCGATCGACATTCGCATAGAGTGAACAACCACCTTCTTTTTCAATGATCAAACCGCAGAGTTTTCCATTATGTTCGCCGATGAAGGTCACCTCATTCAACATCTGACTCACCACGAAGCCAGAGCAAAAATGTAGTTGGAGGTGAGCGCTTGCAGTATACACAGAAATCAGATTTCCGCGACGATTACCGATAACAATGCCGGGATAGATTTCAAGAGCGAGTTTTCGCTGGGCACCTTTCCCCTCAAGTTCAAACCGAATATTATTTCCCTTGTGCTTCGCGGGAACACCGAGAATCTTGCTCAACTTTTTGAAATCACCGTCTCTAAACGAGAATGCCATCCTATACTTGTTCCTTGATGGTAAGAATAAAAACCCCGGCTGTTAACTCGTCGATGAGTCGGACACCCGGGGCACCATGCTTGTATGTTGACTCGTCAGCTATAGCAACACCACAACGTTGAGAGCCTGCAATCCTTTTTTGCCTTCTGTCAAATCGAACTGAACTTCCATCCCCTCCTTTAACGTTTTATGCCCGCTTTCCATTTTGATGGCAGTGTAATGAACGAACACATCGACTTCACGGTCGTTCGGGATGATAAATCCATATCCCTTCTTGCCATCAAACCACTTTACTTTGCCTACTGACATCGATCGACCCTCCCTTTCTCGACTATTTACATGTCCATGCAACAAATTGTCAACAACCGATCTGGGCAGAATATTCTCATTTTCCCTTCAAGCTCTCTATGCTGGAGCAAATATAACTACTGACCCCTATCAATGTCAAGTACCGGGTGATTAAAGAATCTTTATGAAGCCACGACGGGAATCATTCAGATTTCAACTTCCATGCCTTCCGCAGCAGCCAAGCAATCGAACTTGTACTGTCTATTACGAATTTCCTTCTTGCATGTTTTGAGGATGTCATCAACTTTCTCATCATGATGTGCTGGATCGTGGTGAAAAAGGATTAACCGTTTAACATTCCCTTCGGCAGCGACCTTCAACGTAAACAGGTAGTGAGAGTGTCCCCAGCCAACTCGATCGATGTATTCCTCCGGGGTGTATGTCGCATCGTGGATCAGTACGTCGGCATCGCGGACAAAATCAAAGACGCGTTGATTCGGATCGCCCTTTGCCCGAGAGAATTTGTCAGTCACGACCTTATCGACGTTGCGGATTGCCTGGGAAACTTTTCGGTCAAAGGGCTCATTATCGCTGATGTACACGAGCGTCTTGCCTTCGTGCGTAATCTTGTACCCAATGGCAAACGAGGGGTGGTTCACGTAGAGGGTTTGAACGCGGGCACCGAAAACATTGAGCTCTTCTTCCTCGACACGACAGAACCTCAGGGTTGCTTTAAGCTCATTGAGCTGGACAGGAAAATACACTTTGTTCATCTGATCGGAGATCATCTTCTGCAATGAAACCTTGTCCGTTTCCCCTCCGACGATCGTGAGTTCGTTACCTGAAACAAATGCCGGTTTGAAAAACGGAAACCCTTGGATATGGTCCCAATGAGGGTGGGAGATTAAAATGTAAGCTTTGATCGACTCCCCATTCTCGATTAAGGCTTCACCGAGATTTCTGATACCGGTCCCATCGTCAAGGATAATCAATTCATTATTTGAAAGACGCAATTCCGTGCAGGGCGTATTCCCCCCATACCGAACCGTGTGTTTACCGGGAGTGGAGATCGACCCGCGTGTTCCCCAAAACTTCAATCGCATATCTTGCTCTCACGATGTGGATTCTCGATACGTCTTCATATACTGAACATAGTGTTCTGCCGATTCCTCGATTGTTACTCGCTCCTTCGGGGAAAGTGCACGCACAACCTTTGCGGGGACTCCTGCGACCAACACCCCTTCGGGGATAATAGCATCGTTGCGAACAACTGCACCAGCCGCAACGAGAGTATAGGAATTTATTTGTGCATTATCAAGAACAATGGCACCCATTCCGATGAGACAAAAATCCTTGATGGTACATCCATGGACAATCACTCCATGTCCAAGCGTAACATTCGATCCTATGGTAAGCGGAAACTCCTTGTGCCTTACATGCAGCAAACATCCATCTTGGACGTTTGTCCGTTCACCGATGCGGATGAAATTGACGTCTCCGCGAATCACGCTGTTGTACCAAACGCTCGCGTCTTTTTCGATTACAACATCACCGATAACTTCCGCGCTATCGACAAGAAACACACTTGGGTGTATCGTCGGCCGGATACCCCGATACGCGTGGATCATTTTGACAACCCTTCGAGATACTGTGGAGGCGCCCATCCTTCTCTTTTCCATTTCATGAGCTCGATGCGAACGCTTCCGATGATCACTTTCATCTTCGCGAGGATCGGGACGCGTGCCGCGTCATTGCTGAACCAACCTTCGAAACCACCCGTGAGCCCGAAGATCCCGACGAACCCTGCTTCACCTTCGAAATGGATAAGGTCGATCGGATATTGCACAGCTTCAATCTCTTCCTTTCTCCTGTCGGGTGTAAAATTGATAAGCGTGTTTCCTTTTTTCTCACTCACAACAGTCGGGATGTTGATGTTCTGTTTGGTGAACAGGTATTTTCGTGCAAAGTAGAAAAGAGAAAGCCCATCTTGAGAAAGGGTATCGAGTGAGAGAGTATCACGTCTTCCGACCTTATTCGTTTTCCAGACACTGTGGGAAATGACCAAGGTGTGGCGAGAATAATCGAAGTCATATTTGACCTCCGGCCATTCATTGTCTTGTTTCGTTCGGCTCTCGAAGTGTGTCGCATACACGCCTCCGTCCATGAGACTCATGAACACTGCATGGAGATCGACAAAGGGGACACCTCGATACGAATCGATGTGCGCTTCCGCTTTGTAATATGAGAGATGATCCTTCGTGACCGACTCAATCAGCTTGATGCGTACTTGCCCGATGTCGAACGATGCGTAGCTAACATTGTAGGTGAGTTCTTCGCCAACGTGAAAAACGGAATCGGGTGGAATGTTGATTTGCGGAGTCCGTGATTGATGATGGGAGACATCACCCCCCCACGCAACGTGGATGAACGCGTGAGTAGTGAACATCACCGACGCAATATAACTCCAGAGTCGGGACCCACCGCTGGGAAACAAGCGTGTTGACCTTTATGCAGAAACTAATGAAGACCGGCTATTTTTTGAGCTTCTGGGAAGAGTGTCAATGCCTTCTGAAGCTGAACATCTTCCGGCGCCATCGTAACAAAGAAGCCATCATTCCCCCATAATGCCCTGCCGATTTCTCCTTTGACGCGTGCTCGAATCGCTGACTTGTCTTTCTCATATTGCTGAGAAGTATCGATAGAAATGCTCTTCTTCTTGATGATCGATTCAAACTCGCGCATCATGTCATCGGTAACGACAAACTGGTGCTGGAACTTCGAAAGGTCTTTCTCATACTTTTCGCGTAATTCTTTTCCATGATCATCCCGATAGTGAAGTGAGAATTCGCGGAACACCCCCTTCGCCCATATCTGAATGAACAATGATGAGTACTTCTCGCTCTTCACAATATAGTCGGGTGTAATTCCACCGCCACCGTAGACAGTGCGACCACTTGCAGTCTTGAAGACCGGTCGTGTAGAATCCTTCACCTCCTCTTTATGCTCGACGTTTTCACCCTCCGTTTCATCCCGCTCGAATGCAGCTTTGCGATACGCTTCGGTATCTTTTCCATAGGGCCTCTGGATAAGCCGACCCGACGGAGTGTAGTAGCGTGCGATCGTCAATCGAAACGCAGATTTATCGGAGAGATCATATTGTCGCTGCACAAGACCCTTGCCGAAGGTGGTTTCACCAACGATGAGACCGCGATCCCAGTCCTGGATTGCACCTGACACAATTTCGCTCGCCGACGCAGCCTGCACATTGACCAGAACAATCAGCGGTACGTCAGTCAATTTCCCATCTCCAGTACTGGTATACTCTTCGTTGAATTCAGGTCGTCGGCCCTTTGTGTAGACAATCTTACGACCACCGGGGAGCAATTCATTTGCCATCTTGAACGCTTGATCCAGATACCCCCCCGGATTACCACGGAGATCGAGAATCAGCCGCTTCATTCCCTTCTCTCGTAGAGTCTGTACAGCCTTCACAAACTCATCGTGAGTAGTTCCCGAGAATCGGTTTATGCTGACGTATCCGACCTCATTATTTAACATCATTGAGACATCAATGCTGTACAGAGGGATTTTATCTCTGATGATGTCGAAGTCGATCAGGTTTTTCTCACCAGTTCGGAGGATGGAAACTTTTACGTGAGTCCCTTTGGGGCCCCGTAACTTCTTAGGTACATCCTCTTGTTTGATGCCAATTGCAGACGTGTCGTTGATCTTCAAAATCTTGTCTCCTGCCATGATTCCTAATGCCTCACTCGGACCGCCGGGAACGGGGAAATCTACAAGGAGAGTGTCGTTATTGACAAGGTATTGCACACCGATACCTTCAAAACTCCCCTGGAAGTCTTCATTGATCTTTGGGAGCTGCGATGCTGGAATATATATAGAGTGAGGATCGAGTTGGTTCAACATCCCGACGATCGCTGACTCGACGAGCTTGGGCGTATCGACATCATCAACATAATATTTTTCAGCGTGACTCAATACATCTTTGAATTTCTCAAGCTGGAGGAAGATGTTATCACCCGAAATGAGGCTGTTAAACTGCATTCCAAGAAAGAGCGCGACAAGGAACAACACGCCGACCGTCGTAAGCGAAAATCTCTTTTTCATACTACATCCTTCGTTCTCAAAAGTATACTTGTTCTAAAAAGTATATTTAAAATCCAAGTTAAAGTCAAATAAGGACAAGAGATGCATCACCTCACCGGTTTCCAATGATCAACAATCGACCGTCGGGCAAATACGACACCAAGATCATTCAGAATCCAGAGGACAATGATCCACAGATAGCCGTATTTTCGAAACCGCCGCGGCGATTCGAAGACGGTCAATGTCCGAACAAAGATAATCGTTCCGCGCCGGCCTAATCGTCTAAACAACTCAACGTCTTCACCGGCGGCTATCTTTTCGTTGTACCGTCCCCCCTCTTCAAACACCTTTTTCCGCACTATATGACACTCACCTCTTCCTATCCCCAGGCCAAGCACATTCAACAACCAGAAATAGCCGTTGAAGAAGTTATGGAATAGCCAATCTGATAACCGCTCTTCCTCAGGATAGATGTTGACGTTGCAAGTTGCGGCAGCGACGCGCTCCTCACCCATCACTCTCACCATCGTTGAGAAAAATTTCTCCGGTTCTTCTATCATTACATCGGCATTGAGGAATACCAGTATTCCGCCGTGCGCCACTGCGGCGCCCCGGTTCCGCCCAGCCGAGATGGTCTGCCTGGTCTGTTCAGCATGTTCGATAACCACGTCTGACCTCTCTCGAGCAATAGCCAGCGTACCGTCCGTACTTCCGCCATCGCTCACAATGACTTCAAGGTTGAATTGCTGTCGGAGCGCCGGCGTGAACTGATCGAGCGTTTGCGCGAGTATCTTTTCTTCCTGAAGCGTCGGGATGATGATGCTTATCTGCGGATGAGTGCTCAACGAGATTGATTCCTTCTACGATTGGAACGTTCGGTAAGTTGCATTGTAGGAAGGAAAGCTAAGCGGAAAAAGGGTTCTATGCTGTGTTGTACTACTTCATACGACAAACAAAACTCTGGAACCACCGTGGTGTAGGAAGATTGTCAACCGCAACCGCCGACGGGAACTGTACATGGCGGGTATCCGCAATTGACGCAGGCTCTCCCTATAAATTTGAACTCCCTCGCCGGCGCCAACACGTACCCAAGACGGTTGAAGATATTCAAAGATACTTCAACAACAAAATCTTCCGGGGTTGCACAGGCGACATTACTCGCACAGGAGCGCTGGCGTAATCGTGAGAAGTCCATCTCATCAGGTAAGTACAGCCCAAAGTCCGTCCTAAGATCCCAATAAATATCGAGAGAGAATTTCTGACCAGGGACGAGTAGCAATTTCTTATTATGGATGAGATTGCGGTCAGTAAAATTTTTTTCGGTGATGTAAACCGTCCGGGATCTGTTTGGCTTGCGTTTCCACCATATTGTCACAGACCCTTTGACATCAACGCTATCTTGAAAAACCTCATCGTGGGCATTCTCTCCAATGACGACGAAATGAACGATTTGCGCGCCGGGTGGAGCCACATTGTCATTCAGTTGTTAAATCGTTGTGACATTCAATGCGAGCACGTTTTTCGGCGGCGTATAGGTCGGCAATGTTTCTTCGCATGTGAATGAAATGGCAACGAGAAGCAACACTGAAACAATCCCAGAGATTCTTGTCAACACTTCTTTACATCTCATAACGAAGTCCTATCGATACTCGACGAGGTTCATAGTAGGCGGAAGGATCGGCGAGCTGTCCGCCGATTCGTCCGTTCGCATCAGACCACTTTGCGTTCTTTGCATTGAAGAGATTGCGGATATCTCCATATACCGACAATGACGTTAGCCCCCCAATCACAAACTTCTTCGAGAACTTGACGTTGACAAGATTGTCTGCCGGTAGTCGCGCATTGTTGGGAATAAATGCTACCGTCGTGTCCTCAGCGGTGTACCCATCGCGGGTGGGGAAGTACGTGTACGGTCGGCCCGTATTGTACGTCCAGATCATATTACACACGATCTCTAACGGTAGTTGAGCATCAACAGCAACCTTCAACGTATGCAGTTGATCCCAACTCAATGGGTAAGGCTCATTCAACACCGGAAACCCCCACTGTTGTAAATTGATTCCCTGGTTCACATATTCACTCACCCCTTCCGTCCTCATGAGTGAATATGAAATTGATCCTGAAAGTTTCTCGTCGCGATTCCGGGAGAGGACGAACTCAAGACCCTCTGCATTCGCAAATGCATTGTTGACATACTCGGCAAATCCATAATCACCAGCAAGACGGGCTTTTGATGGGAGAAAGGTCTTTGAATCAATCTGGTCAATGAACTCCTTCTTGAAGTACGTCACGCTTAAGAGCGATTTTTCATCGAGACCATATTTGACACCGATCTCCCATGCATGTGTTCGTTCGGGCTTCAAGTCCGGATTCCCGACAAGAACACTGACGCCGCTCCGCAATTGTTGTGGATTGATACCAGAATATAGATAATCAAAGAGAGGGAACTGAAAGTAGTGACCGTAGTTCATCACCAGCAACATGTTATACATGAGCGGGAATGATAAGCCCATGCGCGGACTGATCTGCTGCTTGAGCGATGCAGGCACGAACCTCGTCACTTGAGATTGAAATTGCCCCGCAGTGCTATCTGGTTTGACGTATTCAACAACTGGGCGCTCACTGCGCGGGTCGAGGAAGTCCCATCGGAAACCTAAGTTCACGACGGCTCCATCCTTCTCCACTTCCAATTTATCCTGGAAATACGCGCTGCCCGCCCTCGGATAATAGTGATATGCCGTGCTATAATTGAGCAGCGGTTCATCGGGAAGAATCTTTCCGAAATATGTGCGCTGCGGTTCGTACTTCACGATATCCGAAAAGATATCGTACTGGTTCAACTCAAATCCCATCTTGATAACGTTATGTGGATTCGGCTGGATCACGAAATCAGTCTTTCCGGTGTAGATCTTCTGTTTCGTATCCGACCACCATGCCCTGCTTCCGCGGGTGACATACTCGAGATAAAAATCATATTCGTATGGCGTGAGATCGAGAGCATTCTTGTCCTCACCCAATCGTGATTCCAAAAAGTAATGGCTGAAACTTAACGAGTAATGAACAATATCAGAGATCGTGTGAGAGAGTGTGGCTGTTGTGCGATACGAAGAACGCCTCCTCGGAGGCAAGCCATTGAGATTGAATCGCCAACTGAATTCGTAATCCCGCCAGCGTTTGACGGAATACACATTCTGTGCGGTGAGACGGACGCGCGATGAGACAGTATAATCCAGTTTTCCCAAGCCACTCACATCTGACGTGACGGGAGAGTTGAAGAATTTGTTAAAATCCTGCCACCAGCGCGTATCGTTCAGTTGGATGGTGTTTGCAGTGAAGTAGTGAAGACGTTCACGGACGAGCGGCCCAGACAGCGTCCATTCAATTTCTGAAGATCGATTATGCTGCTGATTCCATCCGCCTGCAAGCCAGTCATCTTTTTCCACTCGCAACACAAGGTTGTGTCGGTCGGTACCACGACGGGTGATAATATTGATGACCCCGGAAAGAGCGTTGCCATATTCTGCATCGAACCCGCCGGACTGTATAGAAAATTCCGTAATCGAGCTCTTCGGCAATGTACTTCCAACGCCGCCTCCCACAACATCTTGCATCGGCAACCCGTCAACCATGTAAACAACTTCGGTAATTTTACCCCCACGAACATTTCCCTCCGCGGTGACACTTGGAAACAGAGTAATGAGATCCTGAACGTTCCGGATCGGCAACTTGTCAACCTGGGACTGCCCGAGAGAATAATTGGTACTCGTGACATCCTTCTCGATCAACGGACGTTCTGCAGTTACTTCGATCTCGCCCAATTCAACGGCAGAAGGAACAAGCTCTATGGAAATCTTTGTGCGCAGATCGGTGCGAACGTCAACCTTCCGGTAGACCAAAGTTTGGTAACCAATGTTCGTGAACCGGAGATCGTACATACCAGCTTCGACATTATTGATCTGGAAATTTCCGTCGACATCCGTTGCCGCACCCTGAGATGTGCCAACAATGATAACTGATACACCCACCAGAGGTTCTTTCGTGTCTTTATCAATGACTCTGCCCTCAAGAATGCCGCTCGTTCCGGCAAGAGCACATGAGAAGGAGAAAACGATACAAAACAAAACAACCAGCAACCGCATACTCATTGCCACAGGTTTCTGTTTAGGCAAGGAGAACTGTTTTTATGAGAGAAATACTGGCAGGAATGGAAATTGTGCATTACCAATACTTCCTTGTGAGGGGATACTTAAACATATAATGAGAGGGAAGCTCTCTGAAGTCATTCGACGGTTAGTTGCCTTTATTTGGATATTGGACGGACGTAGAACTGTTTAATGATAGCAAAAATGACAGTAAGAATCAAGGATAGTCTTGAGAGTTCATTACCGGCGACTTGTTAACGAACCAGCAACATCTTCTTCACACTTGTGAATCCCCGTCGACCGCCGGCAGATGGGTAGTCGACTTGGAGTCGATAGAAATAAACGCCGCTCGGCTGATGGCTTCCATCCCACTCTATACGGTAGTCCCCCGGCGCTCTTCGCTCGCTGATGAGTGTTGTAACTTCTTCGCCAAGAACATTAAACAATTTCAGAGTTACCAATCCGTACTCTGCGAGCTGAAACTCGAGACGCGTCGATGGGTTGAACGGGTTGGGATAATTTTGGAACAGCTGCGTTGTGGAAGGATACTCTTGTGTAACCTCTACGGCAGTGAGCGCCTGCGCGCTTTGGTACACTCCGCCGCGATATGCGCCCGCAACCAGGTTCTGACTTCCATCGAAAGTAAGACAAAGGACAGATTGATTTTGCAGCCCGTCGGCGACCCATGAATTTCCCCCAGTGTCCGAAACGAATACGCCTGAGGGTGTTCCCGCAAATACGTTCTGCGATCCCTGAAACGCAAGCGCGTACACATATCCATCTGTGAATGTCTTTTGCGCCCAGCTTACACCATCATCGGAGGAGTGAAAGATTCCTCCGTACACTCCGATGAACACTTGATTATCAGGGTTCACGGCGATCGTCTGTATGTCATTTCGCACCAATCCGCGACTGTGCCATGTCAAACCATGATCGTTGGAAGAAAAAACTCCGTCATGGTCGGTGGCAGCGTAGAGAATCCCCGAAGCACTTGCGGCGAGAAAGAGAACCTTCGAATTATTAAGACCCGCCGTTGTCCACGTATTGCCACCGTCAGATGAAGAATACATTCCAAAGTTCGTTCCGATGAAGATGTCGCCCCAAGAACTACTGACAACAGCATAGGCAGATCCACTGACGCTTCGATGACTCTTATTTTCCCAGGTTTCACCGTTGTCTGTGGATGCGTAGAGACCATCATCTGTTCCAGCATAGACCGTTGAACCACCGAAAGCCAATGAGTAAACGTAATCACCTATCGAGCCGATGGATGACTGTTGCCAACTCAATCCACCATTCGTTGACTTGAAGATCCGATTTCCCAGCGTGCCTGTAAAAATATCACCTGCAGGCGTGGTGAGGAGTGCGAAGATATCTGCCTTACGCGGACCATTCGGTGACCAGGTTGAGCCGTGGTCAGTCGACCGAAATATACCATAGTCCGTACTGGCAGCTATTTCTTCATCCGACGACGTGACAATAATCTTATCGAAGAACTTAGAGATTGGACCAACATATTCCCAAGTGTCAGCCCCCGCTTTGTGGCGGTAGATACCGAAGTCCGTTGTCGCGAAGATTGTCCCAGTTGTGTCAGACGAAACCGAGGTAATAAATTTTCCCGCTAATCCAAGATTGCTCCAATGCTGTCCAAGATCGCTGGAGACGAATACCCCACCTTCCACTGATCGATCGGCACTGACGCCCATCACTAGTTTATTTGACCGCCCATAATCGATCGCCGCTCCTCCAATCGCAAGACTATTCGTCCATGTCACTGCATAATCGGTAGAGAGATATGCCCCTCCCGGACCGACCACAATGAACAGATTTGGTCCGGCGACTGTTGCTGTGGTATAACCCGCGCCTGAGAACGGCAGATACGAACCGATGAGATCCCACCCTTGTCCATTATATCGTGCGAAGCGAATCTTCCGTTCTGTGGGAAGAGTAATCGTAACCGCGGCGAATACAACGCCCGAATCTGAAATGGAAAAATTCTGGTAATAGAAATCCGGTTCACTGAGAATCCTACGCCAGCTTGAACCAGCATCGGTAGAAAGAAAGACCTGGTGGATGTTTGTAACACCTTGAACAAACCTGCTCGCTACCACGATATTTCCTTTGGCAACAAATTCCTCTATTTGCCCTCCAGGTTGCGAGCTTCTCACCCACAACAACCCATGATCTGAAGAACTATAATATCGAGAATCAAAAAAAGTGACGGCATATAACGTACCGTGATCGCCTTCTGCAAGGATTGAACAACCCGGCACGCCGCTGATGTCCTTCCAAGTAATGGTTTGAGACGGAGAAACCTCGCAGCACAACGCGGTGAGCAGACCTACCAGGACCGAAACGATTATACTTTTCTTAAGGATAGCAACAACAACACTATGAGTTGAAAATGTCATGATGATTCCTGAGCATAAAAAACCAAGAGCCATGCAAAAGAATATTCACAGGATGATCGAAAGTTTGAACGACGCTTCCATATCGCTCACGTTAAATTCATCACTTGGGTTTCTTCGCGAAGACTTCCTCGGGAAATTCCTTCTTGAGCAGATATTTGTAATAGAACTGGATTGCCTCCATCCGCGAGTGATCGGACTTCGGCGGACCCCAGCCATGCCGTTCGTTGGGATAGAGCATGAACTCGAAATGCTTACCTAAGTTTTCCAACGTGTCAACAAGCTGGAGGGAATTCTGGGTATGAACGTTGTCGTCCGTTGAGCCATGGACGATTCGAAGCAAACCCTTATACTTATTAACATGAGTCATCACCGAACCAAAGGCATAGCCGTCAGGGTTATGTGCGGGTGTATCCATAAACCGCTCGGTGTAGTGGGTATCGTAGAGTTTCCAATCGGTGACGGAAAAGCTTGCGATGCCATACGGAAAATAATCGGCACCATAGGTCAGCGCCATACAGGTCACGTATCCTCCGTAGCTTCCGCCAGTGATGCAAATCCTGGATGAATCAACGTACGGTTTCTGTCGCAGCCACTTTACTGCCTCGATGTAATCGTTCATCTCCCACTTGCCGAGATTGCGGTACATGAGCGCGACGCCTTCTTTTCCAAAGTGCCCCGACGCGCGATGGTCAACCGCGAGTTGGATGAGCCCTTCGGTCGCAAGACCTTGAGCTTGGATCGAAAGTCGCCAGCCATCGGCAACTGTCCCCGCATTTGGTCCACCATAGATGCTAATCAAGACTGGATGTTTTTTGGCCTGATCAAGATGGAGAGGGAGGGTTAACAGTGCCGGCAAGTTGTACCCGTCGGACGTTGGAATCGTGATGAGATCTGTTGTTGCCAATTCATATTCATCGATATCTTTCTGCCAACTATTCCCAAGTTCGCGGATTGTTTTTCCATTATTATCGCACAACGCCATCTTCGGAGGCGTTGCAACATTGGAATACGTTGTGATAAAGTAGGAACCCTTTTGAGAAAGACGAACAGCATGTGTGAAGTTACCGAAGGTTAATCTTTTCAATCCTCCGCCATTGAGTCGTACGTTGTAAAGATCAGTTCGCGTTGATGCTTCCTTCTTAGCCGTGAAATAGAGTAGATCGTTTTCTTCATCGATCAGCTCAATATTCACCACCTGCCATTTGCCTTGAGTGATTCGGTTCTTCAGTTTCCCATCCATTGAATACAAATAGCAATGAGCCCAACCATCGTTGTCGCTCTTGATGATGAATCCTTTATTGTCCTTCAGGAAATGAATATCATCGAACCAGTCCACCCACGAGCTTTGCCGTTCATCATAGACTTCCCTCTTTGCCCCGGTTCGAAGATCAATGCTGTAGATTTTTACGTCGTCTTGTCGGCGATTCATCCACTGTGTCCAGAGCTCGTCTCCCTTGGGAGTCCAGAACGGCGTTCCGAAATACTGATCGTCTTTTTCATTGAAGGCAGCCCACACGATATTTGCTGAAGAAACATCAACAATACCGAGCTTCACCATCGGGTTCGGATCACCTGCTTTCGGGTAACGCGTTCGTTCCAACGTGCCATGCTGACCCTTTGAGTTGTAGATCGGAAACATTGGCACATTCGTTTCGTCGAAACGATAAAATGCAATCTCCTTACTGTCCGGCGACCACCAGAATGCACGGTAACGCGAAGGTCTGCCTAAGATTTCTTCATAGTAGACCCAGGCTGCCCAGCCGTTGTAGACAACTTCCCCGCCGTCGCTTGTAAACTGCATCTCCTTTCCATTGCTGAGATCGATGGCAAACAGATTGTTGTCGCGTGTGAACGCAATGAATTTTCCATCAGGCGAAAAAGTGGGATTCTTTTCTTCGGAAGAATTATTCGTGAGCCGCTTGAATTCTTTCTTCTGAACATCTAACACATAGAGATCGTGATCCTTTGCATAGATGTGCTTCGTGTTTTCCTTGGTGGAGATGAGCGGTTTCGAGACATCAAAGCCTTCACCAACAACAGTCTTAAAATCGTCCCATTTCACTTCAGATTTCTCACCTCGTTCCTCTCCACTTTTCGCGTCGATGAGATACGACCGCGCCGTTTCTTCTCCTTCTTTCTTCTTGGATTCTATATAGGTCTTGTCATCCTGCCAACCCGTGATGTCCGGTAGTTTTTTCGTGAGCTGAAGCGGAGGTATGTTGAACGCGATCGCCAGAGTGATTTTCTTTTTCTCTTGAGCGTTGATTGTAACAGCCAACGCAAAGATCAAGATCAGAGCTACAAACTGTCGGATGGAACGATGATTGGATGGTGACATGGTTATATCCTTCTCGATCATGGGCGTGTTCAGAAATTGTCTCTTGTTTTTTATATGAGAACGTTATTCATGCGGGACAATGAGTCCTACAAAAAGATCGGCATCAATGAAATTCGATTGCATGCTCATGTCGCTCTTGCGAGCATGGAGACTATGAAAACAAATCTTTGCTTTTATCCTTCTTCCGGTTATTTCTGTCATCAACTTCTCTTGCGGGATCTCGTTCGTGAAGCTGCTCGTTCCATATTGCTCAAAGAGACTTTTAATGACTGGCTGCATATCAAATCGCAGAGAATCCAATTGATTGTCTGAGAACGTTATCGACACGATGATGGTCTTACCGTCGAAGAAGATTGTGTATTCACCATCGCCGAGTTTGATCGTTTTTGATTTCTCGCCATATTGCTGTAGCGGGATTAGATGGGAGTACCCTTCGATCTCGACGACCGATGCCTTCTTCGGTACGAAGGTAACGTACTCCGCGGGTCCAGTTTCCCATTGACTAATGTAATCAACTCCCATCATTGCAACAAGCTTTCTCGGCGTAAGATCTCGCAGTCCACTGTTTGGTATTCCTCCCTGATTACCAACGGTGTCGAGGGACGATTCAAACCAAGGCTGGAGTGGCGCGACGCCATGCACGCTCGTTAGATAGGTGACATGTGAGGTGATATCCTTGGCATCTTGAGCAGATACTTGTCGATGATCGCGATGAATCTTTCCATTAACGAGAATATCATTCTTTGCAAGCAAGGGTGCCAATCGACCCAGTTGGCTGTTAGCGGAAACTTGAAACGCGCCCCACGGACCAAACGCGGAGAGAAACGCAATGACACACAGCGTCGATGGTATGATTTTAATATTTTTCTGTTTCCCGAGGGTGAAATAAATCGTCATTCCAGTCAGCCAGATGCCAAGCACAAGAACAACATATCTGCTCTCGGTTATTCCGTAGTCAGAAATTCTTCTCCAAATTGCCAGAAGGAGCATAATGTCGAGCGGAATCAAGATCGGATAATACCAGATCGAGACCGTCTTGATCCAGACATTCTCCTCCCGCTCTTTGATTGGCTGAACGAGTAAGAGGGAAAGGATCCCGGTGATCGAGAAACTGAGAATCATTTTGCTGACGTATCCTTGGGGCCAATTCCAATGTACGATAATCTTTCCCGCGTACGCGTAGAGAATGAGCAGGTAAATTACAACGAGGGGCATCAGAATATACTGCGTGAACACCTTCAAACCCTTGGGATATTCTGTGCTTGCGTTCAACGAGTCTAAATTCTCCGGAACTCCGGCGAGGAAAAACCATGTATTGAAGATTCCCATGATGATAACCCAGAGCTGTCCGTAACGCTTCGCAGGAATGTTCATACCGAACAGGTGTTCAAGCGCTTCGAGTGCAACTGCCAGGCCTGCGAATAGAACACCTGAGTAAAGCATTGCGGTGAGAAACCTGAGGAACAACGTCTTGTTGTACTGCCAGAAGCCGTTCACCTCATCCCTGCCGGTGAATGGCGCTGCTGCTGTCAGGAAGTGCATCCCGACAACCAGCATTGCGAAACGGATCAGATGAAGCGATGGGGCGGATGAGACATCGGCTGGGAGCGTGAAGAAATATCCAACGAGAGCCGCCGCACCAAGAGACTGGGCAAGCAGCCTCGCTGATTGACTCCATTTCCTTTTTTCCCCAAACAACACGATCGTCGTGAGGAACGCGATGCCGAGAGCAGCAACGATGATGACATTATAAATTATTTTGTTTGATGGCTCGCCCTCGTGATTGATAAGGACCACGGCGGCTATTGTCCCGATGATTGCATCGAGAAGAGCTATCGGGAATCTAAAGTAGGTCCTGAGTGATTGCTGAACCAAATATGAGAGCGAAGGCAACTTCACGTTATCGCCATGGGTCTGTTTGCAAAGGAACGTCCTTCATCAGCCGCGCAACAGGGTAAAGGTTCACCTGATTATCCCAGTATGGAGAATGTTGATAAAAAAAGTTCAGCCTCGATCCAGGGCTTTTTGCAAACGCTGTGTCCGACTGAAGCTTGGAGTCAAATTCTTTTTTCAACGCTGGATCCTTGGCAAGCATCTCTCTCGCCATCGATTCCATGACATAATCTTCCGCATATTCTTTCTGTTCGAACACCGCGTCGAAGAACCCCCATGCCGCGAACGCATCGGGGGCTTCAGGCTCGAGAGCATGAAGGACCACCCGGCCCGCCCGCTGGTTCAGCCGTACAACTGCCGTGCCTGCGGGAAAAGTTCGTTTCCCATTCATCGTTTCAACTGAATACGTCGCCCCATGCCGACCTTCAAAGGGAGTTTGCTGCCACTTGGCATTCGAGAATCGATACAACTCGACGTCCAGCTCAGTTTCAACCTTGAGACGTTCGATTTTTACGCCGTGCATTCTCAGTCTTTCGATCACTTCCTTCCACTGCTGAGGGATCAGGTAAGCAGTTGGCGGATCGACGAACTTCGTAACTTTGATACTATCATATCGCGGAACATTCACTTCGAATGGATCTTGCGTGTAAATAGTGCGCGTTCCGCCGGAGATCTCGCTCGGTTCATTTTTCTGCTGCAACCCCATGTAATGAAAAACCTGATTGGGCACATCAACCGACTCGAACTGTAACGGAAAGGGTCGCTCAACTCCTTTACTTGTCTGAGCATCGGCACTCCGAACCGCAGAGCGAAGAGATGTATACTCTTGATTCATGCGCTCAAGGGTCACTTCGATCATTCGGTAGGTTCCACTCACGCGCGTCTTATAATCTTTCAACATGTGTGTTTCGATCAGCAGTCCAGGGCGATTCTGGAGTGTCACATAAATTGTAGAAAAGCGGGGTGGTGCAGTTCCTCCCTGCAGACCCTTCGTGGGATCTTTGTCGTCGCGAAGAAAAATGTATGGTGCGACCGGTGCCCCTCCCGTTTCGAGATGCGAGAGAGCCGGTAAATATTTGTCCAGGATCCACGTCCGCACCGTGGACGCAACGTTTTCGTGGTACTCGATGCCATAGGTGATCGCGTGTTGGAAATTAGCGCCGTCAGTTACATGACAGTCGATGAAGAAATCAGGCAGCCATGAAGTAAAGAGCTTTAACCAGGCTTGCGTTTCGGGCGCATCCGCTTTCAAATAATCACGATTGAGGTTGAGATTTTGACCGGTGACACGCCACCCCATTTCCTCGGGACCTTGTTGATTGATCCGGTTGTACGGTCCGAATCGCTCGTGCCCATCGACATTATAGACTGGGATGACGAGAAGAATCACATGATCGAGCAGGGAAGATTTTGTTTTCGTGATCGCGATATCGCGGAGAAGCATCAAGCACGCGTCTTTCCCATCGATCTCACCGGCGTGGATTCCGTTTTGGATGAGAAGGATTGCTTTGTTCGATTTCGATGCTTTCACCGGATCGAACGCTCTCTCCTTCGATGCAATCACTAAGGAAAGGTCCCTCCCCTCCGGGCTTTTTCCGAAACTCATCACTTTGATCCACGGCGACGCTTTCTCTAACCTCTTGCAGAACTCAATGGTCTCTGCATACCGTGGAGTTTTCTTGAAACCACTCTGTTCGTAATATGTTAACCATTTCTCCGGAATTGTTTGAGACACGCAAACCGTCGTAGAAAGCGTGATGAGAAGGAAGAAGATACGCCTCGTCATAAACCTCCAGCGCGCAATATGAATGAAATTATTTGGAATAAAAATCGATCACCCGGTTAATTGCTGCTGCGCATACCGGATCAAAATCAACAAGACTGAGTGAGAACATTCGGCAATCAACGGCAGGGCGATACAACCCCTCGGCAACGTAGCCGGCGCCTTCAAACGCGCCCACCGTCCCGGCATATTTCGTCGTCTTCAGCAGTTGCTCCTGAGCTTCATAGATTGGCGCGCGTTTCTTGTAATAGTCCGCTGCGAGGCGATCAAGTTTCGAGCGCTCACGTTGGAGGCTATCATATGTCACCTTCTCCCATGGAGTCGGTATAAGGATTCCAGGCGCGACAAAATGTTTCCATTTCAGATCATCCTTCTTAGACAATGTAGTGAGGTTCGGCTCCCAGGGCTCTAC
Organism: Ignavibacteria bacterium; assembly: GCA_016178625.1. Classification (GTDB taxonomy): domain Bacteria; phylum Bacteroidota; class Ignavibacteria; order UBA10030; family SZUA-254; genus JACOSX01. Next base: position 13,062 of record JACOSX010000135.1, on the reverse strand, counting down.
ACCTTTCTGATAAAAATTATCGGAAATACCCGAGCTATAGTATTCATCTCCCAGACCGCCGAATGAATGGCCGAACTCATGCACGTACACGTAATCCGTCTGCCATTCTTGACCGGGCGCGTCACTGATTGTATAACAGGTCGTGTACAGATTATAGATTCCACCACCACCGTATCGATTATCGTTTACAAGGATGAGAAGGAAATCGTATGGCGCGGCTGCAGCGATATCGTGGAGTGTTCGATCTTCCTCGGTCAAAATGTATCGCGCAGCTCCGAACGTATTGTACTGCGTTCCCAGCGCGGAATGCTTCCAGATATTCTTGTCAGGTTTGTCGATGCCGGAATCCTGCGAGGCGATCTCTATCGCTCTCACGTTGAATGAGCTCTTGCGCGATTTGAACGGCTCGGTTGAAAACATGACGTCGTTGAAGTGCTTCGCATCCTTCCGAAATTTCTCCACATCTCCTTTCCTGTAACCATCACCGAGAATAAGGAGATCAACGTGGTCATGCAAGGAGCCATTATCCATCAGTGAGAAAATCTTTAACGCAGGGATGCGCTTCTCATGGTTCACTTCTGTGGAAGAATTTGGATCGATGACGGTCGAGAATACTTCATGGAAATCCATCGTCTTGTCGCGGCGGCTGATCGTCAGTTGAATCTTGCCCTTGGGATAAGGAAGACGCACCGTTTCGTGAAAGGTACGATAGATCATTGCGCTCGCCTCATCGGTTGTCTGCCACTCATTGAACATCGTGGAATATCCTCGCGAAAAGATCAACGCTGCAGACAAACGATCATAGACTCGAATTTGATATTCACCAAGGTCCAATGTATCGAGAAGATTGACGGCGCTTCCGGGCCAGGCACCTTCCTCATACGCATGATCGAGACTGAACGTCTCCGTTCCTTTCGTTCCAGTGTGAAATATATCCACCCGAAGTGTCTTGTCGATGAAGAACTGATCAAATGCCGAGGAACGGGCGAGGAGAGCGGGGGTTGCGATGAACCACAGAGAACAAATTAAGACAAGTGCTCTTATTGGTATCTTCATGCAATACTCCAGTGCAGGTTGGCTATCGGATCAAATTAATTACAAATGGTCAGAGAATATGTATGGCGATATAGATCAGAACTGAGGCGATGAGTATCAGGAACACAAAGGCAATCAGCTTCGAGACAACCCACAGAACCTTGAACGGAAACCAGATCGGAAACGTAAGAATTTTGAGTAACGTAAGCATAAACGATTTAGGGTTGCGATGTGTCAATTCTGTCGCGGTGATTGACTGGAACGATCCACCATGCGAGCAGATACCCGATAGTGAAGGGAATAATTCCTGTAACCAATCCAAAAACAATCGCAAGAAGTCGGATGATAGTTGGATCAACATCCATCACCTCACCGATACCGCCACACACCCCGGCGATTTTCTTGTTTGTTTCGGAACGGTACAGACGTGTCATAGTGAATGCTCCTTGCATCGTCGACCAAATATACGAACATTCCTGAGATATTCAAATCGCATTCTTGGTGAAAATTTCATATCTTTTCACTGGACAATACAACTCATCTATAAGAACACATTGCCTGACCATGAATATTCTCGTTTTGAATTGCGGGTCCTCCTCTGTAAAATTTCAGATCATCGAGACTGATCTCGATCTGATCGAGAAGAATGCCGATAAACGTTTAGCTGGAGGATTGATCGAACGCGTCGTCGGACAGGCGCTCATCACTCTGGAAGTTGAAGGTCAAGCAAAAATCCGGAGAGCAGAGCCACTTCGCGATCATCGTGATGCAATTGATTACATCCTCCGATGGATGATCTCTCCGGACTCAAAGATTTCAAACATCAACTCGTTAGCTGGTATCCATGCAGTTGGTCACCGTGTCGTTCACGGCGGTGAGAAATTTACACGATCTGTGATGATCGATGATGCAGTGATTTCCCAGATCGAGGACAGCATCGAGCTTGCACCGCTGCACAATCCTGCCAATCTCAAGGGCATTCATGCCGCACGGGAGTTACTCGGTCCGGGCGTTCCGCAAGTCGCTGTGTTCGACACGGCGTTCCACTCGACGATGCCGGAGACTTCCTACCTGTATGCGATTCCTTATCAGCTCTACCGCAGACATCGCATACGACGATACGGGTTTCACGGTACCTCGCACCGGTATGTTGCCTATCGATACCGACAGATTATGGGATTGAAGCGCGAAGAGACGAACATCATCACGCTTCACCTCGGCAACGGGTGCTCGGCGTGCGCGATCAAGAACGGCAATTCGATGGATACATCGATGGGCTTCACACCTCTGGAAGGATTGGTAATGGGAACGCGCGGAGGCGATATGGACCCATCGCTCATCGAGTTTATTCGAAACAAAGAAGGCATGACCGTTCGCGAGATTGATACGATGCTGAATAAACAGTCTGGGTTGCTCGGAGTGTCGGGCTTAACAAACGATATGCGCGAGCTTCTCGACGAGGAAGCCGAGAAGCAAGATCGACGTGCCCGACTTGCGATCGATATCTTCTGCATGCGCGTGAAGAAATATATCGGTGCATACCTCGCAGAGATGGGCGGAGCAGATGCCGTTGTCTTCACGGGTGGCATCGGCGAGAACAGCGCCGCCATACGTGAGCGAATTTGTGATGGACTAGAATGCATTAGGTTGGGGTTGGATAAGAAAAAGAACTCAGCGACTATAAATGGCAAAGAAGGAGAGATATCATCATCAGGCGCAACGTTGAAAGCTTTGGTCATTCCCACCAACGAAGAACTTCTGATCGCCCGGGACACCGTCAGGACAGTGAAGAATGTGCCGAGGAGATGGTGAGAAAGGCTCGGAGATTTTAGATTTGAGGTTTTTTTATTTTCCCACTCGCCGCAGCTTTGATCATCATCCAATTTTGATTCAAGAAACTTGAGATACTGTTGATTAATCATTAGCCTTTGCGCTCTTTGATGGAACTGATGTATCTGTCGATCATGGATTTCTGTTGTTCAAATTGTGAATTGTTCATCAGGAAGACGATAAACTTGTTCTGCTTTCCTTCATCAAATACCTTTTTAACTTTATCCTCTTTCACTTCACCTGAAAAATTATCACAATAACCCGTGTGTTTATTTGAAGTTAATCCCAAAACTGGAAAATGCTTTAACTTCTTACCATCAATTTTAACTTCGGAGAGATTTGCGAAGAGAATCATCTTCAAGCAGCCATCTTTTATGTCGTTCATGCTCGGTAGAGCAGATCTCTCGCTGTGTTTTTTCTCAACAAGAAATATTTTATCTTGCCTGATAATCAATTCGTCGACAGTCAAATAATATTCACCCCCCAAATAATTCTTGATAGTGATTGTTGCCTTTTCCTCGACAAGACGCTCTTTGGGCTGTAACGTCTTCAATTCTCGTTGCTGTGCGCTTGAAGCCAATTTCCTCGACAAATTCTTGAAAGCTTCTGCTTCACCTTTGAGGATTTCAATCCTTTTCTCTATGCCCCTTTGATCGTGTAAATCGACTCCAATCTCCTTTTCAATTCTAAGATAGGATTGCTTGGTTCGTTCCGCGACTTCGTGCAGTTGTTCCAGTTGCGAGAGATTCCAGTGCAAAGCATCCGACTTGAATTGATCCAATTCGTCTAACTTTTGTTTCAGGAACTTGTAATCAAATTCCTGCTTCGTAATTTTTTGCTTCCCTCGTTGTCGTTCTCGCTCATTCTTTCTTGCAGATTTATAGTAACCGACGATGACATAGACTCCCAGTAAGCTCATGAATGAAACTGAATCCCATTGAAGAAAATCTTTGTCGCCATCTTTGCCTTCGTCCTTCATGAATGGAATAATGGTTACGCGTTTGCTCTTGTCCATTGTATCGTATACTCTTGCGTATGGGTAGGAGCGCGTTCTTTTGGGAGAAAGCCACAGACTGATTGCAGTTTTCGTTCCCCTATAATCCAGAATGAAACTCGCTCTCCTGAATGCCTCACCGGAAAGAAATTCTTTTATGGTAAAAGTTTCAAGTGGAGCACAAAGGGTAGGCTTATAGATAACCTTTTCGAGGGAGGCGAGGATGTGCATCGGAGTTACTTGAACAATTTTTCTTGTGTTGCAACTGCCTTCAGCCGCTCCAATGCATATCTGACATATTCATCCTGGGTTTCAATGCCAACGTGGTAACGCTCTAATCGCTCTCCAGCGATATTTGTTTGACCACTTCCGGCAAAAATATCTATCACTTTATCTCCTTTGTAGGAGTAAAATTGTATGACTCTCTCAGCAAGTTCGATCGGAAATGGACAAGGATGAACGTTTTCTTGCGGTGCAACGGGTCTAATCTTCCAAACATTTTTACTTTTTTCCCCTTGGTAATCATTTAGATTGATTTTGTTTTCGTCCTTCTCTCTTTGTGACCGATTCCAGTAGATATTGGTCTTATTCTTTCCCTCTGCTGGCTTCTGAAACACAAGCACATATTCGGCAACAAGACTTGGGTAATAATAACCGGGGTATGGATGTTGTAACAAAACACCAGAACGTTTATCTCGTGCAATTGATTTCTCCCAAATAATATCTTCCTTAAATTTCCACCCAATACTTTCCATCCATGACACAAAATGGAACGGCAAGGCGGTACGTTCTCCATTCCAGCCAACAGGGGAAATATTTACCACATTATAGCCGCCCGGCTTAATGACCGCCAGCAATTCCTTGAAACGTTCAACCAAGAATAATCGGTAATCATCATAAGAAATTTCTTTTCGTTCCCATCGCTGAATTTTACCCTTGACTTTTTCTACATGATCGTCATAATTTATTGCATTTAAATATGGCGGAGAGGTAAAAGCGAGGATAAAGTCATTCGATGACAAGGTTTTCAGAACGTCAAGGCAATCACCCTTTATTATTTTGCCAAGGCCAATCTCGTATTCTTTTGTCGAGATGGTGTATTCAATCTCACGCTCTCTTACGAGATTAGTTTTCCGACCCAAGTGGGGGGAAGGCTTATTCTTTTTCCTTACATTCATTTTATTTCTTCGGTCTAACTTTTTCTAGTATACCAAGCATCGTTTCGTATTTCAATTCAGAAAGCAATGGGACAACGCATCTAGAGAGCCGTTCGCTGGATTGCCTCGCCATAACAACGTGGATTCCTTGCCGAGTGACTTCCTCGAATTTCAAAAGCCGGAGCAATTCGATGAACTGCTCGCCGGACATCTTGGGGATGCTATCTATCCTCATCGCTCTTACTAAAGATTTCGAAATTCAACACGTGTGCATCTCTTATAGGTTGTTCTGGCATGACCGATAAGTACAATGCCACGGCTTCAGCCAAGTTGTCCAATGCTTCTTGGACTGTTTTCCCCTGGCTCACGATGTCAGTCTCTAGGCATATCGCGGTGTATTCGTCCTCATCGGGACGAATAAAGGCTGTCAATTTCATTGCTGGATCTCCCTTTGCCATGGATGAAACTCGATCTCATTTCTCGGCAGGCCAAAATACTGAAATATTACTTATCAATCAAGCCCCGAGCAGTTCTCCGTGCAATAGATCTACCACCTTTTTAATTTTGCATTTTTACTTTTCCATTGTCTTCCTCCTCAACCACTTCCTTCAACCTCCTCACCTCCCCTTTCGTCAAGTACCTCCACCCCCCTCGCTTCAATCCTTCATAGGTAATGTCAGCGTATGCGACACGGTCAAGTTTCTCCACTTGATATCCAAGTGCTTCGAACATCCGGTGTACCTGACGATTTTTCCCCTCATGGATAACAATGCCGATCAGCTTATTCTTCCCTCCAGGAATCGAATAGACTTCGGCAGGCTCAGTCTTCCCATCCGAAAGTCGAATCCCATTCGCTAACTGCTCGGCATGTGAGGAGGTAAGAGGCTTATCAAGTCCGACTTTGTACGCTTTCTTTACTTCGTTCTTCGGGTGCATCAAGCAATTGGCAAAATCGCCATCGTTCGTCAGGAGAAGAACTCCCGTGGTATTGCGATCCAATCGCCCAATCGGAAAGATGCGCTGCTTCAAACGGAGATAATCCATCACGGTTGCGCGCCCTCGCTCGTCACTCATCGTGGTGATGCAATCCTTCGGCTTGTTAAACACGATGTACACAGGTTCATCGAGAAGCACAACTTGTTTCTCATTGAAGAACACTTTATCCCGTGCGGGATCGATTTTGGTGCCAAGGCTCGTGACTACCTTGCCGTTGACTTTTATTCTTCCTTCCTCGATCAACTCATCCGCTTTGCGGCGCGAGGCGATGCCTGCCGTGGAGAGAAATTTATTTAATCGAACGAGAGCCGGATTGGGCGAACCTAACTGATTCATTTATCCTTCATGCTTTAGATGTGGAAGCTGCAGATGTTTGTACGAAACGATGTAGACGAGCCACGCGACAAACGCAAACCCCGATGCAAGGATGAGTGGTAGCCGAAAATCGATCGACGTCACAAATCCGGCAACGATGGGGGGAATGGAGAACGCCACAGCCTGCACCGACTGATTGATTCCCATGATCTCCCCTTGATCATGGATCCCTCCCGAATTTGAAACGATCGCGGTGATGTTTGGCGTCGTCGTCCCGTGCGACATTGCCACGAACGGCAAGACAACATAAAGAATCGAAGAGCGATCTGGAACAAGTAACAAAATAAGCCCGATGCTCAACGCCAGCAGACTTAACCGAAGAACGTTGTTGGGGGCAACTTTTCTAGAGAGGACGCGGGTCAATCCGCCTTGCGTGAACGCGATCCACAGACCGATGTATGCGTAGAGCATCCCAATCTGTGCCTGCGTGTAATTGAATTTTGCAATGAGATATACCTGGAAAAATTGTGTAAAGAACGTAAAGCCAAACATCGCGAGAAATACTACGGTAAAGATCGTCCTCAAATTCGCATGAGAGAATGCTTTCTTCAGATGAACGAATCCCGAGACGAAACTAATGTGAGCATCCGTCGTGGGATGTTTCAGCGTCTCATCGAACCATCGCCAAATCAGAGCGACATTCAAAAACGAAAGAATCGCGGCGAACCAATTTGGCGTTGCATAGTCGAACCAACTGACAAGGGTTGAATCGGCAAGCTTACCTCCAAAAAAAGGACCGAGAACAAATCCTAATCCAAATGCCATCCCCATCAATCCAAAATTTCTTGTTTTAGAATGTACATCGCTCATATCAGCAATCGCCGATTGTGCTGTCGAAACGTTGCCACCGGTAATACCGTTCAACGCACGACTGAAAAACAACAGAAACAAATTTCGAATATGGATACCAAGGGCAAAGAGAACAAGACTTACAGCAGTTCCAAAAATTGAGATCAACAAAATGTTCTTGCGTCCATATTTATCGGAAAGAACGCCGAGGATCGGTGCACCAAAAAATTGAGCAAGTGGAAATGATGCAATCAAGAATCCGAGCGTAATGGTGCGCGTGGAATAGGATACACCTGCTGGGAGAACGCCATTGGCGGCATCAAGAAGCACCGGAGCAATAATCGGAAGGACGATGCCGAAACTAAGGAAGTCTAAAAAGACGGTGAAGAGAAGGGAGAAGAGATTCTTATTTGATTGCGTCGCGGGATCATTCATTGCCCACTCTGTTCACTCTTTCGTCCAACGCCTTTTCTCGATGAAATAATGCGAGGAACTCTTTGTCATCTCCTGGGACGTTCATTCTTGAGTCTATACCAGAGACCTCCGAAAAATTCCCTACCGTGTCATCCTGAGCACCCGCCTGCTCGACGAGTCGATTCGTCGACCGATCAGGCAGGAAGCGAAGGGTCTCAAAGGATTGAAGAAGATGTTTCGCTACGCTCAACATGGCAATTTAATAATTCAGAAGTCATTACCACCATCTGGATTCGGTTCGATCCCCGGAGGTCCAGCGTCGTCATCCGCATTCGGCGGCAACTCGCGCAATCTCCCATCCTCACTCACAACGGTCTTCCCGAGCTGCTCTTCGATCTCCTCTTCAGTCTTCCCCATCCGTTTGAGAATCTCTTTCTCCATCTCGAATCCTTGATCCGCCATGATCTCTTCTATCTCACGCGGCTTGGGTAGTTCGGAAAGATCGTTCAAACCGAAATGCTTGAGAAACTCCGCTGTCGTGCCATACAATAGAGGTCGACCTGCGCTCGCGGCGCGACCAACGATGGTAACGAGCCCTCGCTCCATCAGCTTCGTGATTGCGTAATCGGCATTCACGCCGCGGATGGCTTCCACTTCCGGTTTCGTTACCGGTTGTTTATAGGCAATGACAGAAAGCGTCTCGATCGTGGCTTGAGTCAGTTTACGCTTTGCCTTTTCCCGTACCATACGTCCGAGCCATTCGGCGAAGTCTGGCATCGTCGCAAACTGGAAACCACCGGCAACCTGAATAATGCGGAACGATCGGCGCGCATGGACGTACTCCCCATTCAGCTCACGGATGATTCCGAGTACTTCTTCTTCTGTCACTCTCATTCTCGGACCACCATGATCGGTCAACTTGAGAATTTCGATGATCTGGTTAATCGTGAGAGCTTCATCGGAACCGAAGATAAGGGCTTCGATAACGTGTCGCTTGCTTTCCGATAACGGAGTCTGTTCCATCAGGCCGGTTCGTTCGTTAGTTTATAGATAACAAAATCATCTTCATAATCCGTGGCACGCAATGCGATAATCTTGTTCTTTACCATCTCCAGCATGGCGATGATCGTTACAATGATACGAATTTTTTCGGTCATGTGCGAGACAAGCTCGAAAAACGTGACCTGCTCCCTGAAGCGAAATACATCCGCAATGTAGCTCATCTGCTCGTCAATCGAAACATTCATCAACTCAACGTCGTGGTAGATCTTCTTCGGCGTACTGTCAAGAACCTTTTTGAATGCCGAAATCAGATTGAACATCGTTACCGTCTTCAAGCTTTCCTCCTGATCCTCCAACGTCATGACCTTTGGGTCTGCTTGAAACCCTTGCCGATAGAAGAGCTTCACCGATTCATCTTCAAGCGATGAAAGCACAGCGCTCGCCTCTTTGAAGCGCTTGTATTCCAGCAAGCGCCTGACGAGCTCGGCGCGTGGATCTTCCTCCTCCTCCTCGCCCGGAGCCTTCGGCAGAAGCATTCTTACCTTTATTTGCATCAACTCAGCCGCCATAACGATGAAGTCCCCGGCAACTTCCAGATCCAATTCTTGCAGAAGATGGAGGTATTCGAGAAATTCTTTGGTGATCTTGGAGATGGGGATGTCGTAGATGTCCAACTCGTCTCTCTTGATGAAAAAGAGAAGAAGGTCGAGTGGACCCTCAAATTCTTGAAGTTTTACGCGATACGACACGTCAAGTCAAAAGTTAAAATTAAAAAATCGAAAGTTAAGATAGGGATTTCCGGAGAGAATATCCAATTTGCCAGTAGAGAAGGGTCATGCATTTCGCTGATCAGCTTACCCCAGCTTCATCGCGTCCCGGACTTCTGTCATCGTCTCCCGCGCTACGTTCCTCGCTCGTGTTTCGCCATCATGGAGAATAGCGGTGACTTCTTTCGGATGTGATTCGAAATGCGCGCGCTGTTCTCGTATGGGTGCAAGATATTCTGCGATATGGTTGGCACCGTTTAGTTTACAATCGACGCAACCAAGCGCACCACTACGACAACCCGCAGCAACCTCGGGAACTTCCGTCGGATTGAGTTTCTGATGATAGGTGAACACGAGACAGATCTCTGGTCTGCCTGGATCACCTTTGCGAATCTTCAGCGGGTCAGTGACAGCCTTCTTCATCTTCGCCCTGATCTCCTCTGGCGAATCCGACAACAGAATTGTGTTGCCTGCGGATTTACTCATCTTCATGTTGCCGTCGAGCCCCGGAAGCCGCGCAAACTTCGTAAGCCTTGCCTCCGGTTCCGGGAAAATCTCGCGGTACTGCGCGTTAAATCTCCGGGCGATCTCTCGCGTGATCTCGACATGGGGCACCTGGTCTTCACCAACAGGGACTACTTCACCTTTATACAAGAGAATATCGGCAGACTGGAGAACAGGATAGCCCAAATGACCGTAGATGACATTCTCGATATTCAGATCTCGCACTTGTTCCTTCAGCGTGGGATTGCGTTCGAGCCGCGCTGTAGTGATCAACATCGAAAAGAGAAGATGCAGCTCCGCGTGTTCTTTGATCTGCGATTGTCTGAAGACAGGGCTCTTCTTCGGATCGATCCCCGCAGCTAACCAATCGATGAGCATGTCAATCGAATTCTGATACAGCTCAGCCGTATCAAGATTCGTTGTGAGCGCGTGGTAATCCGCAATGAGGTGATAGTTTTGAAACTCTCCCTGAAGCGCAACCCAATTTTCCAATGCGCCCACGAGATGGCCAAGATGAAGCTTCCCTGTAGGTCGCATTCCGCTTAAGATTCGTTTTTTGTTTGGCAATAAGCAGCGTTCCTTATGATGGTCTGAGGCTCATAGGTTTGAGCGTGGGGGGTAGATCCTTCGGTCACTAAACTCGCTCAGGATGATTCCACCTTGGGCGGAATCAGTTCATGAATAAGTATGGCTTCCAGCGCTCGTCGATAGTGCCGACGAAATGCCGGATAAAGGTGACATGGTTGGGCTTCATGGGTCTGCGGAGGAGTTTCATGTGGGCATCGTCTGGTGTGCGATTTCCCTTCTTATTATTGCACTCGACGCAGGCAGTGACGAGGTTTTCCCATGTATCTTCACCCAGTTTTGCTTTTGGTATGATGTGGTCCACCGTCAATGAAACATCCGTCCGACCGCAGTACTGGCAGCGATGTCCATCCCGACGAAGGATGTTCTTCCGAGAGAGAATGATCTTTTTGTAGGGGATATGAATGTACACACTGAGTCGCACAATGCTTGGGAACGGCATCACCATGGAGACGGAATGCACCTGCTTCCCATAGTATGCTTCGATCAGTTCAGCTTTTCCGAGATAGAGAAGGACAATTGCTTTTTTAACATTACACACACTCATCGGCTCATAATTCTGATTGAGGATGAGGACCTTGCTACTGAGTTTTCCGTTTGACCCCGGTACGTAATGAGAACTGAAGACGTTGACACCTCCTTACGATGTCGGTTGATTATTGTTGAACATTGGTTATTTATCTGAAAATATAAAAGAAATTATGTCTTTTGTCAAGGAAATCAAACCATTAATCATTTATAATGTATTGAAGTGGCATTTTCACTCACGGTAAGGGCTTTCCGTCCACATCACATAATGCCACGGGCCCAAGCTTCATTCCGGAGACACTCTCCTTTATCTTGGCAAGATCACCAACAATAACAATCGCCATCTTCGATGTATCGAGATATTTCTTTGCGACCCGATCGACATCTCCAAGCGAAACCGCATCGATATTCTGGAGGTATTGTTGGTAGTAATTCTCGGGCAAACCATACAAGACAATGTTTTGAAGAGCGCCGGCAATCTGGGCAGGCGTCTCGAAGGTGAGTGCGAAGTTGCCGATCAGTCCTTTCTTGACATACTCCAACTCGTCCGCGCTCATCCCCTTCTCGCGCATCAGATCGATCTCAGAGAGAAATTCATGCAGAGCGCTATCTGTTTTTTCGGTAACAATTCCTCCCTGCGCGGTAAACGGACCCGGGCCTTTCTGGAAACTAAAGCCTGATCGCGCTCCATAGGTGTATCCATGGCGCTCGCGTAAATTCAGATTGATACGACTGGTGAACTGACCTCCGAGCATGCGATTCATGACAACCACGGGGAAGTAGTCTGGCGTTGATCGCGCAAGCGCCGGATACCCAATGCGAACTTCAGATTGCGGCGCGCCCGACTTATCGATCAAATAGACTTGCATCTTCTCAACTGGGCTCGGTTCGGGAAGGGAAAGGGTCGGGACATTAGCCTGCTTCCAATCGGCAAGGGCTGCCTCGATCTTGGCTGTAATGTCATTGAGTTTCACATCACCGACAATGATCAGCGTCGCATTGTTTGGCCGATAGTATGTCTCATAAAATTTCACAAGATCGGCAGTGGTCATCGCCTTGAGTGCAAATTCCGTCCCGGAAGGATTATTGCCATAGGGATGATTCGAACCATACAGAATGTGCGAGTAAGCATTATTAGCAATCACCGGCGGCTGGTCGCGCTGTTGGAGAAGAGTAGTGAGGCGTTGCTTGCGCAGTCGCTCGAAATCCTTCTCTGGAAACGTTGGATGTGTCAATACATCGGTAAACACGCTGAGCGCCTTGTCGATATGCTTCGTCAATGTACCCATCGTGATAAACGACCCGTCCCAGCTCGATCCGGTTGAAAATGTTGCACCGATCGACTCGATCTCCTCAGAAATCTTCAACGCATCGCGCGTCTTCGTCCCTTCGTCGATGACATCAGCCGTCATCGACGCAATACCTGGTTGAGTGATCGGGTCGTGATCAGAGCCAGCTTGGACGACCAGATTGAACGCAACTGTCGGCAGTTCATGATGCTCAACAAGCCACACCTTCAAACCGTTCTTCAGTGTCGTCTTCTGAATATCCGGAAGGGCAACCTTTGGCGCCGGTTTCGGCATGGGGCGCTTTGTGCGATCGACATCACCACCTGAGAAAGCGTTTGTCGTCAGAACTGAAGTAAGCAACATTCCAATCATAAGCGTCTCGAATAATGTTTTCATGATATCACTCCCCTTTCTTTGCGGCAAGTTCCGACTTGCCGAGCGGCACAACACTCAACACCATCTTCGGCTGGGTCAGATATTTTTTTGCGACGGTAAGGACTTCCGACTGTGTCATTCCTTTGAAGAGATCCATCTGTGTGTTGATGTTATTCGGATCGCCCGTATAGGAATAATAGGTCGCGAGGGAGACTGCCTTCCCCTGGACAGTGGTGGCACTGTTAATGACCTGGGCTTCAATTCCCGTTATCGCTTTCTCAATCTCATTTTCGGTAACACCATTTTGGAGAACATCAGAAAGAATGGTAGAGGCAGCTGTCTCCATTTCAGTTAACGTCTTCTCGGGTTTGGCAGTAACCTCGATTTGAAAGAGCCCTGCAATCTCCGACGAGTTCTGAAAC
>JACOSX010000127.1 GCA_016178625.1 Ignavibacteria bacterium | reverse complement strand
CTCGCTTTAAAACCTCTATGCATCGATAGAAACTTGAAATCTACTTATACGAGTTTATTACATCGCTGCACTGATTGACTTTTTACACAGTCTCGATGGCTTCGCCAAATGCCTATCCTACCACCTCAATCTTAATTAGAACACTACCACCCTTCAATAGAATTGTGTCGGATATCCAACGATATCACCGGATCAGCAACATTTTCTTGGTTTCAGTAAATTCTCCCTCTCCAATCGACATGGGATTCCTCGCCACAAGACGACAGAGATAGATTCCACTCGCTTTATCACTGCCATTCCAAGAAACGGAATAGGTCCCCGGTAGTTTCCAATCAGACACTAATGTCGCGATATCGCGCCCGAGAGCATCAAATACCTTCAAAGTAACAAATGATGAATGCTCAATGCCAAATATCATTACGGTTTGTGGATTGAACGGATTAGGAAAATTCTGTGCGAGATAGAACCTAACAGGTTTTCCAGTCTCTGTCACGTCGAGCGTTGTGTCTTCGTGCAGATTGACGATAAAATTATTCCCATTGTTCCATTGGTCACCAAGAGGATTGCCATTGAGATTGACGCTGTTGCCGACCGAGAACAACGTGTCACGCGTTCCGATGACCGGTGCTTGGTAAAAAAAATCCCATCTGACGGTATCGTTTTGAAACGACTTCGGCTGCAGATGAGTGATCTCAAATGTATTTCCGAACTGGAGAAGTTGAGAGGTCCCATCGAACGGCGATAGCGATCCACTTCCGGCAGCGATGTTGTAACCACCGGCAATTGCTGGTCCACCCATCATGAACAGAGAATATTGATTTCTGCTTCCCACGATCACTGTGTCCGGACCCGCAATCCAGACACTCACCGAGCTTGAGGCAGTACTTCCATGGCAAAGACAACCGAAGCCATTTTTTTGCGTCGCTCCAACTTGGCCACTCGAGTGAAGAATCTCAAAACCGAAGAATGCCAGATAGCTCAGTGCAAGAACACCCACAACGATACTGCGCGGCTTCGAGGAACCTCTGCAGGGTACCTTCATCGGCAATGCAACATCTGTTCGAATATCATCACGGCTTTCGTTGTGAGATCAATTTCCTGCAGGTTTGGCTATCACATCAATCCGATTGAGTGCGATGTCTTCAAGAACGAGGACGATGAACTCTTTAAAACCATCATTGAGGAGTGTTGCCTCGGGATCGGACTCAAGTTCGTAAATTACCTCTTCAAGAATATGAAACGTCTTTCCCGAGAACCGAGGACTCCGGCTGTTTGCAACTCCATGGTGGTTACGCAACGTGAGAAAGTAGCTGAGGAGATCGTCAGCATGGTGGATAACCTCCGCGTCAGAGGTGTTCCGGAACATATTGAGGAGTAAACGTGCTTGATCAACAATCGGCGATGCAGTGACTTTTCCCATAGGACTCCTTCACCATGCAGTTCCTGACCGAAGTACCGCTACAACAATATACCCGAGGACCAGGGCCAGAACTATAATGATTCGTAACCGGGTTTCTTTATTCATGCGCATAAATTTAGTGAATTATTAATGAAAAGCAACACGGGCTGGAGATCAACGATTGAGGAAAATTACCTCCTTCTCCTCTTGCATCCCTCCTCTTAACTGCGTATCTTCTCCATCACTACTTTGATGTTAAATCAGAAGGAAACCCATCATGCACCTATTTCACCGTATTTCGTTATATCTATTCGCAGCGATCATTTGTAGTCAGTCACTTATAGCACAACCCCAAAAAACTGACACAGCTTCGACCAAAGACACAACAAAGAAATCCGAGGCAAAATGGGATGTCACTGCTAAACATGGTCCGTCGACCGATATTGAGTTTGACACTGACGAAGGAACGTGGATTTCTGTCGACGTGAGTCCCGATGGCAAGCGGATTGTTTTTGATCTGCTCGGTGATCTTTATATAGTGCCGATCAATGGTGGTATTGCAACTCTGCTCGCGGGCGGATTAGCGTACGAAAGCCAACCGCGGTTCAGTCCGGATGGAAAGAAGATATCATTCACAAGCGATCGAGATGGGTGCGATAACATTTGGATCATGGACCCTGATGGAAAGAATCCCAAACAGATCACCAAAGAAAAAGACCGACAAACAAATAATGCGGTCTGGTCTCCCGACGGAAAGTACATCGTCGCACGGAAACATTACCGCAACACGCGCTCGCTGGGTGCTGGTGAGATGTGGCTCTATCATATTGGCGGTGGAGATGGATTACAGCTCACCAAACGCCGCAACTGGGAACAGGATGCTGGCGAACCATGCGTTTCCCCTGATGGTCGATATCTTTATTATAGTGAAGATGTCAGTTCGGGAGGAGGATTCCAATACAACAAAGATCCGTATGGAGTCATTTATGTCATCCAGCGGCTCGATATGCAGACGGGAAAAACGAGCCAATTCATCAACGGTCAAGGCGGGTCAGTGCGTCCACAAGTCTCTCCAGACGGAAAAACAATCGCCTTCGTCCGCCGTGTTCGCCTGAAGACCGTCTTGTTCTTGTATGACGTTGAAAGCGGCAAAGAAACGCCCATCTTCGACAATTTGAATCGCGATGCACAGGAGACATGGGCGATCTTTGGTGTGCATCCTGGATTCTCATGGACACCTGATGGAAGGAATATCGTTATCTCAGCGAAAGGTCATCTCTGGAGGGTGAATGTGCAAACGAAGGAGGCAACACAAATACCATTCACGTGTCATGTGAAGCAATCTATTACAGAAGCGGTTCATTTCCCGCAAGAAGTCGCTCCGGATAAGTTCGAAGTGAAAATGCTGCGCTTTGTCACCGTCTCGCCAGACCAGAAGTCGGTCGCTTACACAGCACTTGGCAAGTTGTACATCAAGCAACTTCCCGACGGCGCCCCGAAGCGGGTCACTAATGACGAAAAGAATTTTGAGGTGTTCCCCTCTTTCTCATACGATGGAAAGTGGATCGTTTACACGACATGGAATGATGAAGAGAAGGGTGCGGTATGGAAGACAAAACTTGACGGCTCATCACAAATGAAACTTTCGACGCGAGTTGGTCATTACGTTGAACCCAGTTTCTCGCACGACGGATCCAAAATCGTGTACCGACGCGTTGGCGGTGATATCCTCCGCGGCAGCACGTACAGCAAAGACCAGGGAGTTTATTGGATACCCGCTGCGGGAGGAAAGGGCACACTCATCACCGAAGAAGGATCGAATCCCCTCTTTAATAAAACCGACGACCGGATATTTCTTTCGTCGAATGAAGGAGAGAAGGATGCGTTCATCAGTGTTGGCCTCCGTGGTGAAGAGCGGCGAGTTCATCTCCTCTCTGATAATGCCGTGGAAATCACCCCATCGCCCGATGAACAATGGGTTGCAATCGTTGAGCGGTTCAATGCCTACATAGCGGTCTTCCCCAAAACCGGACAAGCGGTCACTATCGGACCCAACACGTCGGATTACCCCATCAAACGAGTCACGCGCGACGCAGGGGCATATCTCAACTGGTCATCCGATAG
>JACOSX010000143.1 GCA_016178625.1 Ignavibacteria bacterium | reverse complement strand
GGGTTTAATACCCCGAAGCTTGCTTCGTTCTTTTTGGCCTCGTCATGCTGAAATGCTTTTGTTCAGCATCCAAGCGTTGCCAATCAGCGTAGCCCTGCGTTTAGATTCCGAACAGAAACATTTCGGAATGACGGAGAATTCGGGCTACGCCCTTAATACCCCGCAGCTTGCTGCGGGGATGCTTTATTTATAATCTATTACTGAAAGGAGATAGCAGCAATGATTTCATTACAAGACAAAGTTAGTGTAATAACCGGAGGATCGCGGGGCATCGGCGCGGCGACAGCGGTGTTGCTCGCGAAAGCGGGTTCGGATATCGTGCTGAATTACGTGCGCAACCATGAGCACGCGGCAAATGTGGCGCAGATCATCAGAGACCTCGGTCGGAGGGTCGTTGTTCACCAGGGCAACGTTGCCGATAGTCGGGAGGCGGGGAACCTCATAGAGAGAACGATACTCGAGTTCGGAAAGGTCGACATCCTTGTTAACAACGCCGGTATCTGGACATATGGTGAAATTGGGAACATCAGTGAGGAGGTGTGGGATGAGACAATCGATGTCAACCTTAAGGGTGTGTTCAATCTTTGCAACACCGTCGTTCCACATCTGAAAAGAAACGGTGGCGGCAAGATCATCAATATTTCTTCCACCGCAGGCCAGAGGGGCGAAGCATTCCACTCGCATTATGCAGCCTCGAAGGGAGGGATCATTGCGTTCACAAAATCGCTTGCCACTGAGCTTGCATCATACAATATCTCAGTCAATGCCGTTGCACCGGGTTGGGTGGACACTGATCTCAATGACGAAGTCTTTGCCAATGAGCAGTTTCGCGAACAAGTTGTGGAATCGATTCCTCTGAAACGTATTGCGACTTCCGAAGATGTAGCCGGAGCGGTAATATTTCTTGCCTCCGATCTTGCTCGTCATGTTACGGGTACGACGATTAATGTCAATGGTGGGAGCGTGTTGATTTGACTATCATTCCTATGTTTCAATGAGATAAGGAGCTTCGTACGTTATGATTGTTATGAAATTCGGCGGAACATCTGTTGAGGATGCAATCGCCTTAGAGAATGTTTGTACTATTATCAGCGAGCGGCGTGATCGCAATCCGCTGGTTGTGCTGTCTGCATGTGCCGGAGTGACGAACGCGCTTCTCAGCATTGCTCGCGCTGCCACGGAAGGTAGTGAGGAGAACGCACGGGCACAATTAGCTTTGTTGCGAAACCGGCACATTGAGATCGCAAAGAGCTTGAGCAGTTGGTGAGCAGTGTTGCAACCGGTTGTATGCTCCTACCGCGTGCACTTGATCAAGTTGCCGCGCACGGTGAGCGATGGTCTTCGCTACTCCTCGTTCACTCTTTGATGGAACGCGGCATCGGTGCATGTTGGGTAGATGCGCGCGACGTCATGATCACGAGCGACGAATTCACGCGGGCGACGCCGCTGTTCGATTTGATCGAAACTCGGGCAAGGGAAAAGTTCCTGCCGTACCTCCAGCAAGGCACAGTTATTGTCACGCAGGGATTCATCGGTGCGACGCGCGATGGAATCACGACGACAATCGGCCGCGGCGGTTCGGATTATTCTGCCGCGATCTTTGGCTCGGCCCTCGATGCTGAGGAGATACAAATCTGGACCGATGTAGACGGAATTCTCACTGCCGATCCGTCGATTCTGCCTCAAGCTTGTCGCATCAAGGAAATGACCTTCGACGAGGCGGCGGAGCTCGCCTATTTCGGCGCAAAGGTTCTCCACCCCAGCACAATTCTTCCTGCGGTCAAAAAGAATATTCCTGTCCGGGTTCTCAATTCAAAACGACCGGAAGGCGAAGGGACCCTCATCACCGAGCGACCATCATCATCGTCGCATTGCATTGTAAAGTCTGTTGCTTATAAAGAAAATATCAGTGTTATCACGATTAAGAGCACCCGCATGCTGATGAATCATGGCTTCCTTGCGCTGGTATTTGAGGTATTCGCTCGAAACAAGAAGAGCATCGATGTCGTGGCAACCTCGGAAGTCGGTGTCTCGTTGACAGTCGACAATGAATTGCAGGTAGATCAAATTGTGGCTGAGCTCCAGCAGTTTGCCGAGGTCAGCGTAGATCATTGAATGGCGGTAGTTTCTGTTGTCGGTGAAAAAATGAAACAAACCAGAGGAATCGCCGGCCGGGTTTTCACAACGTTAAGCAACGCCGGGGTGAATGTCGAGCTCATCTCACATGGCGGCTCGGAGATCAATCTCACGTTTGTTATTCGTGAAGCGGAGATCGAGAGCGCTGTCCGTTCATTGCACGAGGAGTTCTTCTTAGATGCCCCTTATGAAAACGTGTTCGAGCGAAGCGAGCAGGAGGTATAGATGTTGTAGACATGATGTATCATTATCTCTAAACTCGATCCAAATGGAAGCTGTGTACAATGGAATCTGAAATTAGGTTCATCAAAGTGTTGGAGACAGATTCACTTACGGATATTGCATTGATCAAAAGCGTATTGGATGCTGAAGGCGTCCACTATTTTTTTCAAGGCGAACACATGAAGGTCATTGAGTTGATCCATAGCACCACATTAATGGTAGCTGAAGAAGATCTCGGTAAAGCGATAGAACTTATTACTCCTTTGGGACTCAAGTATGTGCAAATCCTTCGTGGCGCAAGAGGATAATTATGTAAATGCGGGCTATCTGTGCCCTTCAATCTTTATCTTTTAATTTCATAGTTTTCGAATACCAATCTGGTCAACAGCATCAGTATGTTGAATGAAAGCCTGATCATAAGTTTAATATTCGATTTTTTACCCTTTCCCAACTAGACTGACCAAAAGAAACATTACAGTCATTGCGATTCCAACGTTTTAGGTCGGGAGAAGTTCCGCTGAGCGAAATCCTCATTCCACCAAGAGAGGAGGGCTTCGTTGCTTCGCTCCGTGAAAAGATAATTCCTCTTCGTTTTGGAAAGCTGCACGGAATAGGTAGGAGGATAAGAATCACATTTAAGTCGGGACATTTCCAAAATTACAGAGATTTGTTTGAACCTCAGGCAGACCTTTCTCTTTGCAAATTCATTCCTTATATTCTCCTGCATGATTGAGAAGAATTCTGCCGATGTTGTCATCATTGGAGGCGGTGTCATCGGTGCGAGCATCGCGTACCACCTCGCTCTTCGAGGTTGTAACAAAGTTATAGTCCTTGATCGCGGGTTACAGCCGGGTGAGGGAAGTACCGGCAAAGCGACAGGTGGGTTCCGCACACAGTTCAGTACAGAGGTGAATGTTCGTCTCTCGCTGCTTTCGCGGGAGAAGCTGTTGCGGTTCAACGATGAGCTCGGCATCGATTCTGGATATCGCCAGTGCGGCTACTTGTTTATCGCACGAAGTGAGCACGAGCTGGGAGCCCTACGCGCTGCTCAGGTTGTTCAACGAAATGTCGGTGTTCATGATGTAGAAGAAGTAAGCGTTGATGATATTCTGCAGATTAACCCGGCTGTTCATCCTGAAGGAATGTACGGTGGCACCTTCTGCTCGATCGATGGTTTCATCCGACCGTTGAATGTCCTGCGCGGCTATATGGAGAGCGCCCAGCGGTTAGGTGTTCAGTTCACGTTCGACGTCGAGTGTCAAGGATTCACGTTGGCGGGAGGAAGAAAGAAAATCATTCAGGTCTTGACAACCAGAGGGACATTCAACTGCGGCAGCGTTGTGAACGCCGCGGGGGCGTGGGCGGGAATCATAGCTCGTCACGCGGGAGTGGAAATTCCTGTAACGCCACTCCGACGACAAATAGCGATCACACATCCCACGACCGTTCTTCCGGAAGACATGCCGATGACGATTTTCGTTGAGGACGGATTTCACGCGCGTGTCCGCGACGGGCGAGTACTCCTCCTCTGGCCCGGCGAAATTCCCTACAATGATCAGTTTGATATCACCTTCGATACTGCGTGGCTGGAGGGAGTGCTCTCTCGCGCCCACAAGCGATTGCCGTGTCTGAAACAAGCTGCGATCGACGAAGCACACTGTTGGGCAGGTCTCTATGAGATGTCGACCGATAAACATGCGATCCTTGGGCGCGCACCGGGGCTGGAGAATTTCTATCTTGCGAATGGCTCATCTGGTCACGGCGTGATGCATGCGCCAGGGCTTGGTCACTTGCTTGCGGAAGTTATCCTCGATGGCAAAGCAACGACAATGAACATTGATGCACTCCGTCCCACTCGCTTTGCTGAAGGGAAAATGAACGAAGCGAGTGAGTTTTTGTGATGTTACATTGAGTGTGGGGACGCTCTTTCGGTTGGTTTCATTTTAGATTCTGGTAATACTCACACGCCGGGTTCATCGGACATTCAAGACATTTCGGATTCGTCGGTCGGCAGATTTCTCGACCGAGATATGTCAGACTCATCCCGAGTTGCCTCCAATACTTCTGTGGAATTTTTTCCATCAATTGCCGTTCGATCTTTTCGGGGTTTGTTCCCTTAGCGATTCCAAGTCGGGGAGCGACGCGGAGTACGTGAAGATCGACTATTACTCCTTCCATTGCCCCACCTGTTTCACTGATAATAACATTAGCAGATTTTCTTCCTATGCCGGGCAGTGCGGTGAGCCCTTCCAATGTTGTTGGAATATTCTTATCGTCGCCGACAGTTTTTGCCAGGGTCGTTAGCCACTTCGCTTTGTTCACATAGTTTGTCACCTTGCCGATAAACGGATATAAGTCCTCCGGCTGTGCAGTCGCAAGCACTTTCATGGAAGGGTATTGTTGAAAGAGCGCGGGTGCAAGAGCATTGATGTTTCTATCAGAATCTCTCGCGGAAAAGATGACCATTACTACCAATTGGAATTTGTTCTTATGTTGAAGGGGATGTTTTTGTCCTTGATACTTCTTAAATAATGGCGTAAATGCTTGAAGCCAATCAGTTGGTTGTTGGGTTTTCATATCGATCCTTTCTTTGTAGATGAAGATACTAAATAGAAAATTGTAAAGAATCAACTTGAACGCTTTCCCTTTTCCCAAATCTTTCCTATATTCCCTGCGCTCTACTATTATGCTGTCACCCCGAGCGTAGCGAAGCGTCTCGTTCTTTAAGGAAAGGGGCGATTCTTCCCCGAAGGGGTCTTCCGAAGGAAGACCTTCGGGACTTCGGACACTTCGTTCAGGATGACAGGCTAAGAGTTACAAGCAAATCTCAACCATTTAGGAACTTCTGCCATGTCTACTAACCTCGTTTTTTTTCGCACATCGCATATCGTATATCTCACATCCATTCTGGTTCTCCTATTGGTCTTGAGTACTCCGCTCTCCGCGCAGTTCAAGTACGATACCACGCTCTATAATAAGATGCAGTGGCGAGAGATAGGTCCGTTCCGCGCCGGGCGATCGATCGCAGTAGCAAGCCACAAGGATCAGCCACTTACATTCTACTTCGGTGCGACGGGTGGGGGTGTGTGGAAAACTGACGACGGCGGCAACACGTGGATCAACGTATCGGATAAATTCTTCAAGATCGGCATTGTTGGTGCGCTCGTTGTTGCGGAGTCTGATCCGAACGTACTGTATGCCGGAACCGGTGAAGCCTGCATCCGCGGCAACGCGATGCCCGGCGAGGGTGTGTCCAAATCTGAAGACGCGGGGAAGACATGGAAGTTCATCGGCTTGAAGGATGCGCAAACGATCAGCAAGGTACGCGTTCATCCGAAAGATGAGAATCTTGTATATGTTGCAGCGCTCGGACACGTGTTTGGATTGAACTCTGAGCGCGGAGTATACCGCTCGAAAGACGGTGGCAAGACATGGCAGAGGATTTTGTTCAAGAATGACAGCACGGGTGCGGTCGATCTTGCAATTGATCCAAACAATCCACGTATTCTCTACGTTGCGCTCTGGCAAGCATACCGCAACCCGTGGAGTATGTCGAGCGGTGGAGCAGGCAGCGGCTTGTGGAAATCGGTGGACGGCGGTGATACGTGGACGGATCTCACCAACAACGAAGGTCTGCCCAAAGGCATCAAAGGAAAAATCGGCATCGCCGTTTCCCCTGCGAAGCCTGATCGCGTCTGGGCAAGTGTAGAAGCCGACGAAGGAGGGCTCTTCCGCTCGGACGATGGAGGGAAGAACTGGACAAAGATGAATGAAGACCGCAGGCTCCGCCAGCGCGCGTGGTATTATTCGCACATCTATGCAGATCCGAAGAATCCTGAGGGAATTTATATCCTCAACGTCCAGTTTTTTAAATCAATCGACGGTGGAAAGACATTGACAAATGTTTCCGTTCCTCACGGTGATAATCACGATCTGTGGATTGACCCACATGATCCGACGCGGATGATTACAGGAGACGATGGCGGGGCGTGCGTCAGCTTCAATGGAGGACAGACGTGGACGCAGGAAGATATTCCTACCGCGCAGTTTTATCACGTCACTGTCGATAACGAATTTCCCTACAACGTGTACGGTGCTCAGCAAGACAACAGCACGGTGAGGATCGCGAGCCGGACGACCGGCTTCGGCATTGATCGTACCGATTGGCACGATGTCGGTGGAGGCGAAAGCGGCTACATCGCGCCGAACCCTGTCGATGCAAATATCGTGTATGCTGGCAGCTATGATGGCTTCCTCTCGCGGTATGATCACCGCACAAAGCAAGAGCAAGATATCTCACCGTGGCCCGATAACCCGATGGGTGGTGGAGCGGCGTCAGCGAAATATCGTTTCCAGTGGACGTACCCGATCGTCATCTCGAAGTTCGACCCCAATGTTCTGTATGTCACAGCGAACCGCGTCTTCAAAAGCACAAACGAGGGAATGAGCTGGAAAATTATCAGTCCTGATCTCACGCGCAACGATACGAGCAAGCTCGGTTCTTCCGGTGGACCCATCACGAAAGATAACACCAGTGTGGAATATTACGGTACGATTTTCACCTTCGCTGAGTCTCCTGTACAAAAGGGTGTCCTTTGGTCCGGCTCGGATGATGGACTCATTCATGTTTCGCAGGATGACGGCAAATCATGGAAGAATATCACTCCGAAAGATCTACCCTCGTGGTCACTCATGAGCACTATCGACGCATCTCCTCACGATGCGGGAACTGCCTACGTTGCAGCAAACCGTTACAAGCTTGATGATTTCAAGCCATACATCTTTAAGACAACGGACTTTGGGAAGTCATGGGAAAAAATTGTCAAAGGAATCCCGGAGAATGAATTCACACATGTCGTGCGCGAAGATCCCAACAGGAAGGGGATATTGTATGCAGGAACAGAGCGCGGCATCTACGTTTCGTTTGATGGCGGAGAAAACTGGCAGCCGCTCCAGGTAAACTTACCGGTAACACCGATCCATGACATCGCGATTCAGGCTCGAGAGAAAGATCTTATTGTAGCGACACACGGGCGGTCATTCTGGATCCTCGACGATCTCACACCCCTTTACCAGATCAACGATAAGATTGCAAAGTCAGATGTGTTCCTCTACCAACCTCGAGAAACATACCGCATCGACGGTTTCAGCTTCGATCGCCCCGGACTTGCTGTGGGCAAGAATCCTCCGAACGGTGTTGTGGTCTCATACTATATGAAGAAAAAACCCAACGAGAAGGACACATTGAAGTTGGAATTTTTGGATGAGCAAGGAACTCTCATCAAATCATTTCTTGGGAAGCGGGAAAAGAAGAGCGGCGGTGAGGGAGGTGACCAGGTTCAGGCAGGCGACGAAGAACCGAAAGCGCCCGCGGATACAGGCATGAATCACTTTGTGTGGGATATGCGGTACCCAGATGCCATGAAGGTTCCCGGTGCTATCATGTGGGGCGGCTCGACGCGTGGACCGATTGCCGTTCCCGGAACATATCAGGTGCGGCTGAAAATCGGGGCGGCAAGCTGGACACAGCCATTCGAGATCAGGAAAGATCCCCGGCTCAAGACGACATCGGAAGAATTCAAAGAGCAATTCGATTTCCTCATCAAGGTTCGCGATAAAGTCTCTGCAGCGCACGAAGCGATAAACGCCATACGCGATATTCGCACTCAGACAAACGATCTTGTCAAACGTTTGGAAAAGCATCCGATGAAAGATTCGGTTGCGAATGTCGCCAAACGTATGAACGATCAACTCAAAGCCATCGAAGAGGAGATGATTCAAGTGAGGATCAAGAGCGGTCAAGACGCTCTGAACTATCCGATTAAACTCAATGATAAGGTCGCCTCGCTTTCCGGCGTTGCGTCGAGTGCCGACACACGACCAACCAAACAGACCTACGACGTTTTCGATGACCTTTCGGGAAAATTGGATGGGCAAATTGCCAAGTACAAGAAAGTTCTTGAGGTGGATTTGGTCGCTTTCAACAAAACAGTGAAGAGCCTTGATATTCCGGCAGTGATTCTGAAGTCGTCAGAGATTGAGAAGGGAACGAAATAAGACAGCTCGACGATGTGGAGTCCCTTCTCGAGGCCACCTAATCGCCAGATCAATCATCGTGGCGTTCTCGTAGTGTTCTTACAAGACCATAGGTCGTCGAGATCGCAATGACGATTCGCTACGGATTCGGCAAGAGAGCGAAATTTTTGTATCTTATGTGAAGTTTCCTGAAAAAACAGCATCACGGAGGTCTATGTGATCGTCGGAGTAGCTGTTGAGTCGTATCCCCATGAACGACGAGTTGCGCTCGTCCCTGCAGTCATACCTGCCTTGTCCAAAGCGGGACTGAAAGTTCTTGTCGAACGCGGTGCTGGTGAGAAAGCGGGTTTCCCTGATGCCGGTTATGAAGACCAAGGTGCGACTGTTGTACCTGATCGGTCTCAACTTTTCTCTTCTGCTGATATCATTCTTGAGGTAGGCAGTCTGAAATCCCATCCTAATATGGTTCAAAATGATTTGATCCGTTCTGGTCAGATCACGATAGGACTGCTCAATCCTTTTGCCGTGCCGGAAGCTGTACGGGGGCTGGCAGTAAAAGGTGTGACCTCCTTTGCACTGGAACTCCTCCCGCGCATCAGCCGCGCACAGGCAATGGATGCTTTGACTTCAATGGCAACCATAGCGGGCTACAAAGCTGTACTGTTGGCTGCTGGTCTATTGAGGAAGATGTTTCCGATGATGTTCACTGCCGCTGGAACGATCACACCGGCAAAAGTCTTTGTTGTCGGGGTGGGCGTGGCTGGGCTACAGGCAATTGCGACCGCACACCGACTCGGTGCTGTGGTGCAGGCATACGATGTACGTCCTGCCGTGAAAGAACAAGTCGAAAGTTTGGGAGCGAAGTTCGTTGAGTTGGGAATGGAAACAAAAGAAGCCGAGACGTCCGGTGGCTATGCCAAAGCAATGGATGAAGAATTCTATCGCCGCCAGAGAGAGATGATGAAGCAGGTAGTAGGTGAAAGCGACGTGGTCATTAGCACGGCAGCGGTTCCTGGAAAAAAAGCTCCGATTCTCATCACGCAGGAGATGGTGCAAGGGATGAAGCCGGGTTCTGTCGTTGTCGACTTGGCTGCCGAGTCAGGTGGTAACTGCGAGCTCACTCGACCGGGTGAGACTGTGGAAGCTCACGGAGTCACCATACTTGGCCCGGTCAATCTTCCCTCCACCGTTCCTTACCATGCCAGCCTGATGTATGCTAAGAATATTAGTGCATTTCTTCTGAATCTTGTAAAAGATGGCGGACTGCATCTCGACTTTGAGGATCAAATTATTCGGGATACTCTCCTGACGTACAATGGGGAAGTGGTGAACGCTCAGATGCGGGAAATGTTGGGGCTTCCAGCGCTCTTAGCGAAGGAATCCCATCCATGACCACCGAACTCGAAATCGGTCTATACATTTTCATGCTTGCCGGCTTCCTCGGTTATCACGTGATCACTCGTGTGCCGCCGTTACTGCACACGCCACTCATGTCTGCCACGAATGCGATTGCTGGCATCTCGCTGGTCGGTTCGCTGGTAGTCGCGGGAGCGGATTACGGTCCGTTGAGCACTGCGCTGGGATTCATCGCGGTGACTTGTTCATCAACGAATGTGGTCGGCGGCTTTCTCATCACGGATCGAATGCTGAAGATGTTCAAGACAACGAAGGATCACACTACCCAACGTCATCGCTTTCAATTCAATCCGAGGTTGCTAGTTACAGGGCTTGTGGTCGTCGTCGGATTATTCGTCCTTACGTACTTGTCTGATCAGGTGCGAAAGGATGTGATCTATTTATTCCGTGATGTCTTACCCTCACACGCTCTAAGATATTTCTACGTTGTCTCGGCTGCTCTTTTCATCCTGGGGCTCAAAGGGCTGAGCTCGCCCAAATATGCCCGCAAGGGGATGCACGCGGCTGCTGTCGGAATGTTGATGGCTATTGTAGGGACGCTCTTCCACCATGAGATCGTCATGTACAAATGGATCATTATCGGTTTAATCATTGGTTCTATTGTTGGAGGGGCTATGGGGCTCCGCATACCCATGACGGCCGTTCCACAACGAACAGCGCTTTCTCACTCGCTTGGGGCGCTCGCAGCCTGCCTGGTTGGAATTTCCGAGTACTTCCATCACCACGGCGATCTCAGTACGGTTGTTATGACACCGCTTGGCTTCGAGGTAGTCATTGGCGGCCTGACGTTTACAGGAAGTCTCATGGCGGCTGCAAAG
Organism: Ignavibacteria bacterium; assembly: GCA_016178625.1. GTDB lineage: Bacteria > Bacteroidota > Ignavibacteria > UBA10030 > SZUA-254 > JACOSX01. Next base: position 17,869 of record JACOSX010000143.1, on the reverse strand, counting down.
CTCCAAGGTATCTTGCCCGGACATCCGATCACGTATAAGGGACAAAACATTTTTAATCTTAGCTTGCTGGGGGTTATCATTACAAGCCTCATCTACTTGGTCTTCATGCCACCGGAACCGATGGTGTTTAAACTCATGGTGGGCTTGTCGTTTGTTTTCGGCTTGCTGTTGGTCATTCCCATCGGCGCGGCGGACATGCCGGTAGTTATCGCTTTGCTTAACTCATACGGTGGCCTGGCGGATGCGTCTATGGGCTTTGTCCTCATGAACAAGATCCAGATCATCACCGGCTCGCTTGATGGGACTTCAGGTTTCCTGCTCTCTCTCCTCATGTGCCGCGCCATGAACCGATCAGCAATTAATGTTCTGTTCGGTGCGTTCGGTAAGGTTGCGAAGGAAGAAAGTGGGGTGGTAGAAGCGAAGGGAACAGTGCGAAGCATTACCGCCGAAGAGATGGCTGCCCTTGTCGATGGCATCCGATCGATCGTCATTGTCCCAGGTTACGGCATGGCAGTCGCACAGGCTCAGTATGGTGTTGCAGAATTTGCAAAGGTCTTGATGAAGCGCGGCATCGACGTCAAATACGCAATTCATCCAGTGGCTGGGCGTATGCCCGGTCATATGAACGTCTTGCTCGCTGAGGCGAACGTTCCCTACGACCAGTTGTATGAAATGGAACAGATCAATCCGTACTTCGCACAAGCAGATGTGGCGCTGGTTGTCGGGGCCAATGACGTGACGAATCCAGCGGCCAAGTACAACAAAAACAGTCCGCTCTATGGAATGCCAATCCTGGACGTCGAGCGAGCTAAGTCGATCGTCGTCCTCAAGCGTAGCCTTGCTCCGGGTTTTTCCGGGGTAGAGAATGAGTTATACTACAACCCGAGGTGTATGATGCTCTTCGGTGATGCAAAGGAGAGTCTCAACAAACTGTTCGCGGCTCTGAAGTCGTAATATCCACTGAAATAAATTGAAGAAAGGAGTTGAACCATGATGACAGTTAGACAAATCTTGGAGACGAAAGGACGTGCGGTATGGTCTGTTTCCCCGGATTCTTCAGTCTATGATGCCATCAAACTGATGGCAGACAAAAACGTTGGAGCATTGGTAGTGCTGGATGGCGACCGATTGAAAGGTATTATCTCGGAGCGCGATTACGCTCGAAAGGTAATTCTGAAAGGAAAGTCTTCAAAGGAAATCCCTGTCAATGAGATCATGAGCTCAAATCTGATCACCATCCGACCTGAACAGTCTATCGAAGATTGCATGGCATTAATGACGACGAAGCATATCCGTCACTTGCCTGTACTCGAAGCTAACAAGCTTGCCGGGATGATCTCGATTGGGGATGTTGTTAAGGCGATCATCTCGGAACAGGAATACACGATAAAACAACTCGAGAATTATATTACCGGATCTCGATAATTGGGTGAACTCTGGCCGGGGTGACCGGCAATTCCTTGCGGTCGCCGACATCCGATCAACCCAGGAAGTGACGAAGCAAACTGACGTAGCCCGGGTTAGTCGGATTGCTTCTCGCGACTATCGTGGGGATCGCAATGGCAATTGGTTCGATACACCCCAGCGAACCTTTTGAGGTCAATCAGTGTTCAATTACTACACTGCCTCCTACGGTAGGGTCAATGAGACACAAATATTAATTACCTATGGCCAAACAATGAAGAAACTCATCTTTATTCTCTTAGTTTTCTGTTCACACTCTTTTTCCCAAAAAGGAAGTCACATGCCTCAACTTGAAAAAGCTACACTTGGTGCAGGATGTTTCTGGTGTGTCGAAGCTGTGTTCGAACAACTTGATGGAGTTCAATCCGTCGCCGCGGGATATGCCGGCGGCACCAAACCGAATCCAACATACAAAGATGTATGCACCGGCACGACGGGTCATGCCGAAGCTGCCCAAATCACTTTCGATCCGAAGAAGATCAGCTATGAAAAACTTTTAGAGGTATACTGGCGCGCCCACGACCCGACAACGCTCAACCAGCAGGGTGCAGATGTCGGAACGCAATATCGTTCAGTCATTTTTTATCACGATGAGAAGCAGAAAGCTATTGCAGAAAAATCAAGGAAAGAGGCACAAAGGAGGTTTGATGATCCGATTGTTACCGAAATCAGACCGCTCGATCACTTTTATGAAGCAGAGAATTATCATCAGGATTATTTCCGAAACAATCCGGACGCACCTTACTGTCGGTTCGTTATCAAACCGAAATTAGACAAACTCCATTTGAAATGACGGTGCAGAAAGAAGGGAGACAGGTTTGGCTCCAAATACAAAACCCCGCCTTGTGAGCGGGGTTTTTAATTCGTTCGAAAAGTTATGACACTTTTGAAACGTTTGCAGCCTGAAGTCCTTTTGGACCGCGTTCGACCTCAAACTCCACGGCGTCGCCTTCGTTCAGGTTTTTATACCCGTCACCGGCGATGGCTCTGAAGTGAACAAACACATCTTCGCCACTATTGCGTGAAATGAAGCCGTAACCTTTGGCTCCGTTGAACCATTTGACTGTTCCTTTTTCCATGGAACAAATCCTTTCTTTGATTGTATTGGTGTCTCGATACTCCGAGACGTGAGGTACGCCTGTTGCTCTTAAAATGAAAAATCGCCGTAAATGGCATTCACATTGCACCATTCACCGCGATTACGACAGCTGGCGGACACTCAAACCACATTGGTTCTAACGGTACATCAGCACGATCTTAAAAGCTAAACAACGGTGTACTGTTGATTGCGTGTATAAGATACGATTATTCTTAAGCAATAGCAAGGAGTATTTTCTTGAATCTACCGGACGGATATTGTATCTTAGGACGGAGAAATTTCTATGCGCATAGCAGTCGTACAGACAAATCCGGTGTTCGGCCAAGTCGGGTCCAATGTCAGAGAGGCGGTGTCGTTAATGGAAGGAGCCAATGCCGATCTCTTTGTCCTCCCTGAGTTGTTTAACACCGGCTATAATTTCGTGAATAAGGAAGAAGTTGAACACCTCTCGGAGTCGGTTACAGGTGAAACGTTTCGAGCGATTTCAGGTCTCGCGAAAAGAAAGTCATGTTACATTGTCTACGGCTTCGTTGAGAAGGCTGACCGCCTCTACAACTCCGCAGCGCTCGCCGGTCCAGGTGGTTTGATCGGCCTGTATCGAAAGATTCATCTTTACTATAGAGAGAATCTCTTCTTCGCAGCAGGCAACATGGGCTTCCCCGTGTTCGATCTTCCTCTCGGAAAAATCGGTATGATGATCTGTTTCCACAGGATGTATCCGGAGAGCGCACGCACCCTTGCCTTGCAAGGGGTCGATCTCATCGCACATCCCTCGAACTTGGTTATGCCCTATTGTCCTGATGCAATGGTGACGCGGTGTCTGGAGAACCGCGTGTTCGCTGCGACAGCGAACCGTATCGGTCGCGAGAACCGGGGTGGAACCGACCTCACCTATATCGGAAAAAGTGAAATTGTTTCGCCGCGAGGTGAGATACTTGCGCGCATGAAAGAGGAGGAAACCGGTGTCTCATGCGTAGAAGTTGATCTCGCGATGGCACAAAACAAACGGATCAACGAATACAATGATCTTTTCTTGGGGAGGAAGACGGAACAATACCGACTCTCGTAACGGGCGCTGCCTCACTTTGAGAAATCATAGCAATCTCACGGACTATTCCGTGACTGAATTCTGTGCTTGTGTCGCGGTGTGAACCGTGACACCTGTGAAGCTGAGCGAGTACGTCATAACTCCTTCGCTTGACTTTCATCGATTTCTTTCGTAGCATACTGCCGATTTTTTTAACTAATTCACTGTTTCAATCACTTCCGCAGGAGGAAGTATGAATAAAAAACTTTGGGTTGGTTTTATCGCCGTGTATGTCGCGATGGTGGTAACAAACATGGTCATCCACATGGGGCTGCTCTCTGCTACGTATCACTCACCGGAGGTGATGAAGCTGATGAGACCCGAGTCGGATGGAACGATGTATATTTATTTTATCACATCGGCGATCGTGTCGTTTTTCTTCACGCTGATTTTCTCTAAGGGATATGAAGGGAAAGGCATGGGAGAAGGTGTGCGGTACGGTCTTTATGTTGGCTTGCTCATGGCAACACCGATGGCATATGATTCGTACGCCTCGTATCCACTGCCATACTCGTTAGCACTGCAATGGTTTATCTATGGAGTCGTTCAATATATTATTCTTGGTATTGTGATCGCGATGGTGTACGGCAAGAAGGGAATGACTGCTGCTGCGACCAGCAACCCCTAAGACATCGCGGGTTTGTCAATTACATTTTGCATTACAAATGGGCGTTCTCTTGCAGGACAAGGAGAACGCCCTTCATGTTTTGAGAACAGGGGTCGATTTCTTACATTCCTACTTCGTATGTACACATCGCGGAATATTCTTCTAACGACCTCAACAGATATCTACGGCGGCGGTGAGTTCTATGTGCTCGAGCTGGCGAAAGCCCTCCGCAATCGCGGTCATGCGGTGTGGGTATCATGCAAACCGAAGAATTTGCTTCACGAAAAGTGCGGGCAAGCAAACATCCCGACCCTTCCCCTCGAATTTCCGCCTCAAGGCCAGTTCTTGCGATTCATCATGAATCTAAGGGAGATCATCCGACGGCGGGGCATAGAGATTATCCACTCGAACAGCAATTATGACAGAACAGCGGGCGCGTTCGCAGCTCGCATGACAGGAGCCCGACATGTTACAAACGTTCACAGCTTTCATTCCCTTCAGCACAATCCCACACATTGGGTGCGGAATCATGTTGCCACCGACCATTTCATCGTTGATGGCTATTGTGTGAAAGACATGCTCACCCAGAAGGATCGCCTCGACCCATCCAACATATCTGTGATTTACTTAGGCGTGGACCCTTCGGCAATGAGAAAAGATGCGACGATGAGGCGCAAGGTCCGTGCAGAGTTCGGCTGGACGGAGAATGAAATCATTATCGGAAACGTTGCGCGCCTGGTTCCATTCAAAGGTCACAAATTCTTGCTCACAGCCTTTGCTGACCTCGCCCCTCGATTCACAGCAACCCGTTTGCTTCTTGTTGGAGACGGTGAGCTGCGTGGCGAATTGCTGGAACTTACCAGGGAACTTCACATCGAGGATCGTGTGGTCTTCGCCGGTTTCCGTGATGATCTACAGGCATTGTATTCTGCATTCGATTTGTATGTTCATCCTTCCATCGCAGGGGGAGGTGAAACATTCCCCTTTGCGGTGTTGCAAGCACTTGCACAGGAGCTCCCCGTTGTCGTGACCCGTGTCGGTGATGTCGCCGCGATGGTGTTGGATGGGGTCAATGGCTTTGTTGTACCGGAGAAAGATCCTTCCGCTATTGCCGTCCGATTGAGCATCATCCTAAACAACGAATCACTACGCGCATCGATGGGTGAGAAGAGTCGCGAGTACCTCCTCAATCGTTTCACTATCGGAAGGATGGTAGATCAGGTGGAGCAAGTCTACTCTATCGTCCTCAAACGCTGAAATCCAGCAAGACAGACGATCCCTGCTGATGATATCCTTTAAATGATATCGCTGCTTGTGTTTCCCGACGCTAATGTCTAAATTACACGCTCGGGGACGGGGTAAGGTGCTTCACCAGGATATCACAAGAGACCCATGGATCAATTAACACAACTGCTCGAAGAAAACCAGCGACTGCGGAAAGCTGTCGACGAGCTATCCATCCTTAATGAACTTTCTCGCGTCATCAGTTCTACGATGAGTCTTGATAATGTCATCGAGAACGTTGTGAAGCGTTCCGTGAGAGCGGTGTCAGGTCAGCAGGGTATGATCACCTTAGTGGACGAAATAGCGCCAACCGAAATGAAGACTCTTGTACGCGCAGTTGATTCTACCACTGATCATGAAAGATTTCATCTCAATCAGAATGTCCTCGGGTGGATGATGATCAATAAGAAACCCTTAATCTCGAATGATATCGCGACTGACAGTCGATTTACGGGCGTGAAGGTTGAGGGTCAGTTTCGGTCTCTCGTTTGTGTTCCGTTGCTTGTGAAGAACCGACTCGTCGGCATCTTGGCAGTCTTCAACAAGAAAGATCACGGGATATTTTCGGACGATGATAAACGACTGTTGTCAATCATCGCCACGCAATCTGGACAGATCCTTGAGAATGCCCGTCTGTATGAGGAAGAACAAAAGAAAATGGCGATGGAGAAGGAACTCATCGCCGCGCGTGAGGTGCAGATGAACCTGCTGCCCAAACACCTTCCCCAGGTGTCGCATTTTGAGTTTGCTGCGCTGACCATTCCGGCACAAGAGATTGGTGGAGATTTCTACGATTTCATACGGATGGATGATGCATCGTATGAAATTGTCATTGCAGATGTTGCAGGGAAGGGATTGCCGGCAGCGTTGCTTGCAACGCTTGGCAAGGGTGTGCTGTACGCTCAGGCTCTCGAACATCGTTCACCCCAGCTTCATATCAGACAAAGTAACCGCATTTTGAGGGGAAGCATCCCTCGAAAATCCTTCATCACCATGCTTCTTGTGGTTGTGCAATCGGCGAGCCGCTCGATCGTGGTGTCAAATGCCGGACACTGCTATCCCTTACTCTTTCGTTATGAAACGAAGACAGTTGAGCCTTTAACTGTCAAAGGGATGCCGCTGAATTTTACTGACAATATTCTCTGCGAAGAACGAACGCTCGTCATGGAACCGAACGACTGTCTGTTGCTTTATAGTGATGGTGCGAGTGAGGCGAATAACGGGCATCAGGAAATGTTCGGTGTCGATCGATTGCAGGAAATCCTCGCCGATCATGGACAGAGACCGACGGACCAACTGCTCCAAACAATCGTCGGTGAGCTGAAGAGTTTTTCAAAGGGGGTACCACAGAGTGATGACATCACGCTTCTCGCGGTTAAAGCTACACCGTGACCACGATGTCGATGTTTGCGAAGATAACACTGAGTTGGATGTCGTACTCAGGGTTCAGTAGACAAACTTAAAAAGGAGTTCAAGGATATCACCCTAAGAACATGATGCAACGTCGTGATGCTGAGGTAACGTTGCCTTAACAACTTCAGTTTATGACAGGAAGGAGCATCGAAGTATGATCATGCGCTTGGTGCAAGTGAAAATCAAGCCGGAACTGTTGCCGGAGCTTTGTCAGCTCTATGAGGAAAAGGTGATTCCTCTTCTCGGGGGAATGCAAGGGTGCCTCTATGCCAGTCTCATTCAAAGCGTCGATCACGCAGACGAGTGTATGTCACTCACCCTTTGGGACACCCGAGAGCACGCCGATGAGTATGAACGTAGTGGAATGTTCAAGCAACTCCTCACAGAAGCGCAACCGTACCTTGCAGAATCCTCAGAGTGGAAAATCCAATTATCAAAAGACCTGACGATCGAGTATGAGCCTGTCATAGAAGAGCCGGTTGTCAATGCGTATCAGGTGACTGCAGCGAAACATGCCCAAGAGATTCCTAAGGGAAGACCGCTCTTCGTGCGGATTGTTTCACCGCAAATTCGGGAAGGGCAAATGGAGGAGTTCAAGAAAATCTTTAATGAAGAGATCCTTCCCGAGCTCCGCACGGTAAAAGGCTGTCGCTACACATACCTCACGGAGAGTATAAAGGAGAAAGATCAAATTATCTCTGTAACGATTTGGGACACTCGCGAGGATGCAGAAGCATATCAACACAGTGGCGTCTTTAATCGTCTCATGGAAAAAGTTAAACATACGTTTTGGAAGATGCAACTTGAAAGAGAGACTGGCGGACAAGTCATGACCAGCGACGAAGTGACGGTCGAAGGTTACCGTATTGTCACGGGGAAGAGCTTTACCTAAGCATCACGCACTTCCACTCAGACCTCAAGAATTCAGATGCACAAAAACCCAATCATCCTTTCGACGGAGAAAATTTTCATTGACTGTTCTTAACATATTTGTTCAACAACCCACGATCACGAGCGATGTCCACACCATCGGATCGACTGCGACATAACATTCTATTTGAAAGTGTCGATGATGCAACGTATAAGAGCATTCGACAAAAACTGACCGACCGACATTTTACTGCTCAAGAAATCATCGTCGAGGACGATAGCGACGGTGAAGAACTTTTCCTCCTTGCCGAGGGTCGCGTAAAAATATTGAAGAGAACGAAATCCGGAGAGGAAAACACACTGGCGCTGCTGCATCCGGGTGACTTTTTCGGTGAGCTTGAGCTGGTCGATGGACGTCCGCGCTCGGCACGTGTCGTCGCTATGGATGATTGTACAGTTTTCGTTCTTCTGAAGAGCGATTTCGAGCATTTGCTTCATCGGAGCCATCCCTTCGCCATCAGGTTAATGGAGGTGCTCAGCATTCGATTGCGCGCCAGTAATAATCATTTCATCAGCGAGCTTGAACGTAATGCACAACGCTCGAGTGCGGAATTAGGAAAATTGGAGCAACTCATTGAGGCATCCAAGGTCTTAAACTCAACGCTTGATCTCGATAAACTCCTCAATATTATTCTTGAGACCGCGCTGAAAATTGTGAATGGCGATCGCGGGACCGTGTACCTCATCGACGATAGTAACAAAGAACTCTGGTCGAAAGTGCTTAAGGGAGACGAGCTTATACGGATAGAGTTGCCAATGGGAAAAGGTATTGCCGGGTACGTTGCCGTCACCGGCGACACGCTCAACATTGTCGATGCCTATCTCGATCCCCGGTTTAATCCTGAAGTGGACCGAAAAACCGGTTATCGCACAAAGACGATCCTCTGCATGCCGATGAACAATAAAGACGGGAAAATCATCGGTGTGTTTCAGCTCCTGAATAAGCGCAACGGCGCCTTTACCCAGGATGATGAGAGTTTCATAGCGGCGCTTTCCGTGCATGCGGCGATTGCTATTGAAAATGCGAGGCTCTATGAACAGGAAAAAGCGCTCATCCGCATGAGAGAAGAGGTAAGGCTTGCTGCAAAGATACAGCTCGATTTGTTGCCGAAGTCATTCCCGAAAATTCCAGGTTATGAGATTGCCGGTGCTTCAATTCCTGCCCGCATGGTGGGTGGCGATTACTTCGATTTTATTCCGATGAATGGCGATCGCATTGCGATCTGTCTCGGTGACGTTTCTGGGAAAGGATTACCTGCGTCCCTGTTAATGGCGAATGTCCAAGCGACGCTCAGGGGTCAATCTCTCTTGGACGGAAGCGCGAAGGAATGTATCGCTCGCTCCAATAAACTACTCTACTATAGCACAGACGCCGAACGGTTTGTGACCGTGTTCTATGGGATCTTGGATACCACCAATCATCGGATGCAATTCTGTAATGCCGGACACGATCATCCTATGCTCTTTTCGGGCGTTAAGAAATTACTCCGATTGGATACCGGAGGAATCGTCCTTGGCGTCATCGAAGCATTTCCCTTTGAAGAGAGAACCATCTCGCTCCAAACGGGAGACGTCCTCGTTATTTTCTCCGATGGAGTTTGTGAAGCGATGAATTCGCGTGAGGAACAATTTGGAGAAAAACGTTTGATTGCAATTGTCGAGAAGCATCGGCGCGCTTCTGCAACGCAGCTCATCGAGAAGATTGTTGAGGCTGTGAAGAAACATTCGGGTAGTCATCCGCAATGGGATGACATGACACTTGTTGTGGTGAAACGAGCCACTTCATGATCGGCACATTGTTGTTTCACAACAAGATGCTTGAGAAATTTGGTGGAGGTTCCGACATGATCCATGCTTCCAAGCGATTCTCAAGAATCTTGACGTAATGTCTTGATAAGGAACAAATGATGAAGCAATCATTGCTTGAGAAAAAGTATAGATTTGAAAACCCCTTCAAAGTCGATCCGCTCGTGAGGAAAGCGGTTCACTATCTCAACGGTGGCGGCAGGCTGCTGGACGTGGGCTGCGGTGAAGGTGCTGATAGTGCCTTCTTTGCCAAGGAGGGTCATCAGGTCACCGCTATCGATAAGAACGATGAGTATCTGAAGCGCTTTCGCGCCTATCGTAATGACCAGAAACTGTCAAACATTTCTATTCTTCGGCGCGATGTTATCACGTATCGATATCCTCGCAACACGTACGATGTGATAAGCTGCATTCTTGTGATCTGTTGCATGAAGCGAAGTGAGTTCGAGCGTATCCTCGGCCTCCTGAAACGCTCGATAAAACCGGGCGGCATTGTCGTGATGTCAGCTCGCAATTATCTCGATCCGGAAATGAACGACTATCAATCTACCGAGAAAATGATTGAACCGAACACCTTTCGGAAGAAAGAAGACTGTTGTCGGTTTGTCTATTTCGTTGAGAAGAACAGGCTCCGCGAAGTCTTTGCAGATTTTGATATCCTTTATTATTTTGAAGGCTTTGCTCCGTGCAAGTACGGTGAACACCCGAAGCACGGGGATAGTTATATCATTTGCAGACGAACGAAATGATTGGGCAGACTATTTCGCACCAACCCTCACCCTATAATCCCTCTCCCTCCGAAGGAGTCCATTCGGACAGGTTGGGAGAGGGATGTCACGGAGTGACAGGGAGAGGGTGGACAAGGACAGGGCTATGATTGGCCAGACAATCTCACATTACAACCAGTCCCTTTTCTTTTTCCCTTTATTATGGGGGAAACACAAAAGGGGTCGAAGGCAGCGGTAACAAGATGATCGGTCAAACAATTTCACATGTCACCCTGAGTGAAACGAAGGGTCTCGATGCTTGTGTTTTTAGATTCTTCTCCCGCTCTTCAAGCGGGATCAGAATAACAAAAGACAGTTTATGATTGGGCAAGCTATCTCACACGATAAAATCCTCGAGAAGTTAGATGAAGCCCGCCTACGTTCTTCGAACTTCGGCGGGCAGGGCGGACCTGTTCTCCGAAGCCCAATTCAAACGGCAAGAGTACTGGTATGATTGGAACAGTGATCTCACATTATAAGATAATCGAGAAGTTAGGCGAAGGCGGAATGGGTGTTGTCTACAAAGCTGAAGATACAAAACTTGACCGCTTGGTAGCACTAAAATTCCTGCCGCATCATCTGACAGCCAATGATGCCGAGAAAGCTCGTTTTCTTCAGGAAGCAAAAGCTGCCGCCGCACTTAATCATCCCAATGTCTGTTCGGTCATCGAGATCGATGAGCACGATAGTCAGATGTTCATCGTCATGGAATTTGTAGATGGCCAGACATTAAGGGAGAAGAAAGGACAAGTCAGCTTCAAGCAGGCAATTGACATCGGAATTCAAATTGCTGATGGACTTGCCGCTGCTCATGAGAAAGGCATTGTTCACCGCGACATCAAGCCCGAAAACATCATGATTCGAAAAGATGGTATTGCCCAAATCATGGACTTTGGCCTGGCAAAGCTCAGGGCCAGCGGCAGTAAGATCACGAGATTGACGAAAGAAGGCAGTACTGTTGGCACAGCGGGATATATGTCTCCCGAACAAGTGCAAGGACAAGACACTGACCACCGATCGGATATTTTCTCGTATGGAGTTCTCTTATACGAATTACTAACGGGACAGCTTCCTTTCAAAGGCGTGCACGAAACAGCGTTGGCGTATGAAATTGTGAACGTGGATCCCCCGCCAATGTCATCAGTGAAACCGGAGATCGATCCAAGTTTAGATGCTATCGTTCTTGAGTGTTTGGAGAAAGACATCAACGAGCGGACGCAGTCAGTGAAGCAAGTTTCAATCGACCTCAAACGCTTCCGAAGAGAATCGAGCAAGCAGCGCATGAGCCGCATTACCGCCGCTCGACCAATCATGAAACCTTCAGAAGGTTTTGAACCTTCTGAAGGTTCTAAGCCCTCAAAAGGATTCCCTCTTGTATGGATTATTGCAGCTCTTTTCTTCATCGGCATGGTCGCATTTGGAGTTTTATATTTCAAACGCCCGCCTGCAGAAGTTCAAAGCGTCATCTCGTTCATTTTGCCGCCAGAGAAATTAGCGTTTGCCAATGCGTCAGGCGACGGAGGTGAAGGTGAATTTGCTCTTTCGCCTGACGGTACAATGCTAGCGTTTGTTGCGTCAGATTCGTCCGGCAAAACCCACATGGTGGTGCGAGCGCTCAACTCATTAAACGTGAAAGAGCTTCCTACGACCGAAGGTGCTTCCTATCCGTTTTGGTCGCCAGACAATCGGTACATAGCATTTTTTCAATCAGGTAAACTGAAAAAAATTGAAGCCGCAGGAGGACCTTCTGTGACAATCTGCGATGTATCTAATGGTCGTAGCGGTTCCTGGAATCAAGACGGTGTTATTCTTTTCTCGCCAACTCCGGATAGCCCTATTCATCAAGTTCCCGCATCGGGCGGGGTGCCGATAGCTGTGACAAAACTCGACACGAGTCGTCACGAGCGGTCACACCGATGGTCATATTTTCTGCCCGATGGCAAGCATTTCCTCTATTTCGCGCGCGCGAGTTTTGGTGGAGTGGAACGTGAGGAAGATGCGCTCGTTATAGCTTCTCTTGATGGGAAAGTCAATGAACGATTGATGCCTGCAAAAGGAAATGTAGCGTACGCTTCCGGTTACTTGATATACCTCAGAGAGAAAACTCTCATGGCGCAGCCGTTCAATCTCGATAAGCTTGAGTTTAATGGCGATGCTGTGCCCACTGCAGAACCAGTAGAATACGATTTAAATTACAATCGAGCGGTTTTCTCAGTCTCACAAAACGGTCTTTTGTTATATCAGGCAAGCAATCAACAAGGAGGATTCCAGCTCGAATGGTTTGACCGTACTGGAAAGTCTCTCGGCAAAGTTGCCGAACCTGCTGAATACGGCGGTGTCGCTCTTTCTCCAGACGGAAAGCAAATAGCGTTCGATGTGTATGATGTGCAGTCACGTAACCGTGACATTTGGCTCTATGACATTGCGCGAGCACTCAAGACTCGGTTTACGTTCGACCCTTCTGTGGATGAAACTCCAATTTGGTCGCCCGATGGTGGCAGCATCCTTTTCCATTCAGACCGGAAGGGTCACTACGACTTGTTTAAGAAAACAACAAGTGGTGCGGGAGTTGAGGAAGTTCTCGTTGAATCTCCTCAGGTGAAGTTTCCTACTGATTGGTCATCCGATGGAAAATTTATTACATACGGTGAAGTCGATCGTAAAACAAAAGCTGATATATGGATTCTTCCGCTTGACGGAGAACACAAGCCGTTTATTTTTCTTCAAACAGAATTTGACGAAAGCGGTGCTCTATTTTCTCCGGACATGCACTGGCTTACTTATGGGTCAAATGAATCGGGAAACAATGAGTTGTATGTGCGTCCTTTCCTTGGCGCTGATGGTCAACCGGTGCTCAATCAAACAAGAAAATGGCAGGTATCCACCAACGGCATCTCCCCAACATCTTCTGTCCGATGGAATCGAAACGGGAAAGAAATTTTCTATTTCACAACTGACAACAAACTCATGTCTGTAGAAGTTAAAGCAAGCGGTTCGTCGTTCGATGTCGGCGCAGTGAGTCCGCTCTTTGAGATAAAAACGAAAGGGATTGTAGCCTTTGTAGATGTCACTGCTGATGGTCAGAAATTTTTGTTTGGCACTCAAGTTGGCGGACAAACGGTTCCGCCGCTCACGTTGGTGACGAATTGGGACAAGGAGCTGAAGAAGAAATGATCCACCAAAAAGACGGCGGACAAGTCGGGCAAACAATTTCACATTACAACCAGCCCCCTTCCTTTTTCCCCCTTATTAAGGGGGAAATGAAAAAGGGGTCAGCTAATGAAATGAGACACGAATGATTGGGCAAACAATTTCACACTATAAAATCCTCGAGAAGTTGGATGAAGCCCGCCTACGTTCTTCGAACTTCGGCGGGCAGGGCGGACCTGTCCTCCGAAGCCCAATTCAAACGGCAAGAGTACTGGTATGATTGGAACAGTGATCTCACATTATAAGATAATCGAGAAGTTAGGCGAAGGAGGAATGGGCGTTGTCTACAAAGCCCACGACACCAAACTCGACCGGCTTGTCGCCTTGAAGTTCTTGCCTTCTCATCTTACAGCGTCGGAACAAGACAAGGCACGCTTCCTCCAAGAAGCTAAAGCCGCTGCTGCGTTGAATCATCCCAACATCTGCACCATCCACGGCATCGAGGAACATAATGACGAACAGTTTATCGTCATGGAATATGTCGATGGCAAGACGCTTCGTTCCCAAATCTCCAATTTCCAATCTCGGACCCCTTTCAACCAGATTGTGGATTGGGGATTGCAGATTGGAGATGCTTTAGCTGCTGCACATGAGAAAGGGATCACCCACCGCGACATCAAGCCCGACAACATCATGACCACCTCGAAGAACCAGATCAAGGTGATGGATTTTGGATTGGCAAAGCTAAAGGGCGGATTGGGCTTGACCCGTACTGCAACCACCGTCGGAACGATCGCTTACATGTCACCTGAGCAAATTCAGAGTGCTGACGTTGACCATCGCACGGATATCTGGTCTTTTGGCGTGATGCTGTATGAGATGTTGACCGGTCGACTTCCCTTCCGCGGTGAGCATCAGCCGGCGATAATGTATTCAATCTTGAACGAAGATCCTCAACCCTTTGAAAAATTTCGCGCCGACATCTCACCACCACTGAAGAAAATTATTCATCGGGCGCTTGAAAAACCACGGGAGAAACGGTACAAAACCGTCGAGGAATTGCTGGTGGATCTTGAGTCGTTGAAGCCCACCGAAGCTATGACAACAACTGTTGACCGGCGACCTCAAACAAAGTATGCGAAAAGTGGAAATGTCAACATTGCTTACCAGGTGGTCGGTAATGGCCCAGTCGATCTGGTGTACGTTATGGGATGGGTTTCCAACCTCGACTACTTCTGGGAGGAACCTTCGTACGCTCGCTTTCTCGGTCGGCTCGCCTCGTTTTCACGTCTCATCCTGTTTGATAAAAGGGGAACAGGATTATCCGACAGGGTTCAGGAATCTGAACTGCCGACGCTTGAGCAACGCATGGACGACGTCCGCGCAGTGATGGACGCTGTTGGTTCAGCGCGCGCAGTTGTGTTCGGAGTGTCTGAAGGGGGACCTATGTCCGCATTGTTTGCCGCAACATATCCTGAGCGGACAGTTGCTCTCATCATGTATGGCTCGTACGCGAAGCGGATCCGGGCACCCGACTATCCGTGGGCACCGACTCCCGAAGAGCGACAGAAATTTTTCGATGCGATCGAACAAGGTTGGGGAGGCGTTGTCGACCTTGCAACGCTGGCTCCAAGCGTTGCTCACGATGAGCAATTCAAAGAGTGGTTGGCGGCGTATTTGCGTCGAAGCGCAAGTCCGGGTGCTGCCCTCGCGTTGGCAAAAATGAACACGCAGATTGATATTCGATATATTCTACCGACCATCAAGGTACCCGCGCTGATCATTCACCGTACGGGAGATCTCGACATCGATGTCGGAGGAAGTAAGTACATGGTGCAGTGCATTCTCGGAGCAACATACTTGGAGCTTCCCGGCAACGATCATCTCCCGTGGGTAGGCGACCAAGAGGCTATCCTTCGAGAAATTGAAAGCTTCTTGAGCTCGATTCGCTACGGACATGAACTCAACACGGTATTAGCCACAGTACTGATCGTACAGGTTGATCGTCCGGATACTCAGTTAACTCGCGGAGAGCTCCATGCGACAATCAAAAAACAAGTTGAGTTGTTTAAGGGTCGTGAGATTGAATTGAAAGAGACCAGATATGTTGCAGCCTTTGATGGGCCTGCGCGGGCTATTCGCTCAGCATCAGCCATTAAAACTGCCCTACAGCATGGTGGGACCGAAATCAAAGCGGGTCTTCACACAGGCGAATGTGAAATCGCGGGCACCACGATGAGAGGATTAGCGATTCAGGTAGGGTCCCAGGTAGCCGAAAAAGCCGGGAGCGGGGAAATTCTCGCCTCGAGAACAGTGAAAGATTTGGTTGCCGGCTCAGGCATTCGATTTCGGGACCGAGGAACGCATGTTCTTGAAGGACTCGAGGGTGAAATGCAACTGTTCTCAGTGGAAGAAGGTGCATCGGGGATACCGAACAAGACGAAAGAGGAAAAATCCATTGCCGTCCTCCCCTTTGAAAACATTAGTCCCGACAAAGAAAATGAATACTTCAGCGATGGCTTGACCGAAGAAATCATCGCTACCCTTTCAAAGATCCGAAGCCTCAAGGTAGTTTCTCGGACTTCTATCATGCGATATAAAGGAACGAGCAAGCCCCTCAAGCAAATAGGAGGTGAGCTTCAGGTTCAGTATATCCTTGAGGGGAGCGTTCGAAAACAGGGGAATGACCTGAGAATCACAGCCCAGCTCATTGATGCGAGTCAAGACGCGCATCTATGGGTCGAAAAGTATCCTGGAAACATTGAAGATGTCTTTGATATTCAAGAGAAGGTCGCCCAGCGGGTTACCGAAGCGCTGATGGTTCAGTTGGTTGGTAATGAACAACGACTCAGAGGCAAGGAAGTAACTCGAGATCTTGAAGCCTACGATTTGTTTTTGAAGGGACGCTACTTCATGAACAAAAGGTCTGCCGAAGGGCTGGAGAAAGCAATCGAGTTTTTCGAGCAAGCCATTGTTGTAGATCATGACTATAGTGTATCGTATTCAGGACTGGCAGAAGCAAACACAATACTTGCCTTGCTTGAGTTTCTTCCTCCGAAAGAAGCATTCCCGAAAGCTAGAGCTGCTGCAGAGAAGGCGATCGAAATCGATCATTCTATTGCGGAAGCGCACGCCGTACTCGGTGTAGTAAAATTCCAGTACGATTGGGATTGGATGGTTGCTGAGCGGGAATTCAAAAGGGCAATAGAGTTGAATCCTAATTACGGAACTGCCCACCACTACTATGCGGACTTCTTAAAAGGGATGGGGCGTTTTAATGAAGCTCTGGTCGAGATTAAGAGAGCCAAGGAGCTCGACCCGCTCTCGCTGGCAATCAATACAGGAGTAGGACATGTGCTCTACTTATCTCGACAATACGATGGGGCGATCGAGCAATATCGGAAAACGCTTGAACTGGATCCGAACTTCCTGCAGGCGCGGCTTTGGTTTGGCAGACCCTATCTGCAAAAGGGGATGTATGAGGAAGCGATAACAGAGCTGCAGGCTGCGGTACAGCTCTCCGGGAAAAGTACGATAGCAGTAGCAATGCTCGGTCACGCGTACGCAGCTTCCGGAAAGAAGGCTGAAGGTTTGAAGATGCTCGACGAGTTGACAAAGCGAGCGGAACGACAGCATGTACCATCGTATTGGATAGGAATGATTTATGTAGGTCTCGGCGATAAGGATCAGGCGTTCTCATGGTTTAATAAAGCGTATGAAGAACGATCGAGCTGGCTTGCCTGGATCAAAGTCGAACCGAGATTTGATAGTCTACGTTCCGATCCTCGGTTCACAGAGCTCTTGAGAAAGATGGGGCTGCAACAATGATCGGCCAAACAACTTCACACTACACACGACCCCCTTTCTTTTTCCCCCTTACTAAGGGGGAAACACAAAAGGGGTCAGCTAATGAAATGAGACACGAATGATTAGTCAAACAATTTCACACTATAAAATCCTTGAGAAATTAGGCGAAGGAGGAATGGGCGTGGTGTACAAAGCCCAGGACACGAAGCTTGATCGCGTCGTTGCGCTTAAATTTCTCCCGCACCACCTGACAGCCAATGAAGCAGAGAAAGCTCGCTTCCTCCAAGAAGCAAAAGCTGCTGCTGCGCTCAACCATCCAAATGTCTGTTCTGTCATCGACATCCAGGAACATAACGCGCAGCAGTTCATCATCATGGAATACGTGGATGGTGTTACCTTGCGGAACAAGGTTCCGGTGCAGAAATTGCAGGATGCTCTTCAGTATGGAATCCAGA
>JACOSX010000025.1 GCA_016178625.1 Ignavibacteria bacterium | reverse complement strand
ATTTACAGCGCAATGAAAGATCTCATCAACGCCTTCGATCCGGCGAAAAAGGGGAAATCATTTAAGGAAGTTGTATTGATCGAGTACCCACGACCTGGGCTCACAACGATCGGATTTGTGACAAACGAAATCTCCTTCGGGAATTACCCACCGCCGAACGATATGGTCAGCGTGTATATTCCTAATCCTCCCAACCCAACTTCGGGAGTGCTGATTTTTGTACCTCGGCAGAGTGCGCGGACGCTCGATATGTCTGTGGAAGATGGATTGAAGCTGGTGCTCTCGGGAGGGATCGTGACGTCCGGAGGGATTAACCTACAATAAGAGGAACGTGTGGCAAGGAATAAAGTCAAATACATTTTCATTACCGGCGGCGTGATCTCATCATTGGGAAAAGGAATTGCCGCGGCGTCACTCGGCTTGCTGTTGAAATCTCGTGGGTTGCGGGTGACGATCCAAAAGTTCGATCCCTATCTTAATGTCGACCCCGGCACAATGAACCCGTTCCAGCATGGCGAAGTGTACGTCACACACGATGGGGCAGAAACGGATCTCGACCTCGGCCATTATGAACGCTTCCTTGATGTGAACATGACGAAGAACAACAATTCCACTACGGGCCAAGTCTATTTTGAGGTGATTTCAAAAGAACGACGCGGGGATTATCTCGGGGCAACAGTTCAGGTCATCCCGCACATTACCGACGAGATCAAACGACGCTTTGAAGCACTGGCAAAGACCGGGGATTACGATGTGATCATCACGGAAATCGGCGGAACCGTCGGAGACATTGAGAGTCTTCCGTTTCTCGAAGCGATGCGCCAGTTTATGTTCGCCAAAGGGAGAACACATGCCATCAGCGTGCACGTGACGCTTGTTCCGTTCATTAAAGCAGCGGGCGAGATCAAGACGAAACCGACCCAGCATAGCGTGAAGACACTGTTGGAAATTGGGATTCAACCAGACATTTTGATCTGCCGCTCGGAAGCTCCGCTCACAAAGGAAGTGCGGGAGAAGATAGCGCTTTTCACCAACGTTGCAACTGAATCGGTTGTAGATGCACACGACGTCCCAACAATCTATGATGTGCCGCTGCAGTTCGCTGCTCAAGACATCGATGAAATCGTTCTTGAGAAGCTCGACCTCACGTGTCCGAAACCCAACTTGAAAGACTGGAGAAAATTTGTTGAGCACGTGAAAAATCCGAAAGGTCAGGTATCCATTGGTATTTGCGGGAAGTACACCGATCATCAGGACGCATACAAGAGTATCGCAGAATCATTCGTTCATGCCGGCGCCGGCAACAACGTGAGCGTCAATATCTCCTGGATCCGTGCTGAGGACATCGAGCGAGAGGGACCTGAAACACGCTTGAAACATCTTCACGGTCTTCTGGTTGCGCCGGGGTTCGGCGAGCGCGGGATCGAGGGAAAAATTACGGCGATCAAGTACGTGAGAGAAAATCATATTCCGTTCCTCGGCATCTGTCTTGGGCTGCAGTGTGCGGTGATTGAGTTTGGGCGGAATGTTTGCGGCTTGGACCGCGCAAACAGCACGGAGTTTAAGCAAACCGACCAGAACGTCATTGATATGATGCTCGAACAGAAAAACGTCACTGCCTATGGTGGCACAATGCGACTCGGCGCCTACCCGTGCGATATCAAGAAGGGGACAAAGACATATCAAGCCTACAAGAAGGAACATATTGAAGAGCGCCACCGCCACCGTTACGAGGTGAATGATGCGTTCAGATCAGTCTTAGAGCAGCACGGCATGGTGATCAGCGGGATCTGCCCGACAAATAAGTTAGTCGAGATCATCGAGCTCTCCGACCATCCGTGGTTTGTCGCCGGACAGTTCCATCCGGAGCTACGATCGCGAGCAACTAACCCTCATCCTCTTTTCCGCGATTTCGTTAAAGCGGCCATGGAGTATAGAGAGAGGCATAATCATTTGGATTGAAAAAGAACGAGCCGACCCGGTGGAATGGATCGGCTCTTGAGCAATGACGGATTGCAAGCGCACTCAACGCATGAGCAGCATTTTCTTAGTATCAATGACTTTTCCCGCCTGCAGCTTGTATACATATATCCCGCTTGGGAGCGAACTCGCATCAAACTCCACAGACTTGAATCCAGCAGTTTGTAACTCATCAACGAGCACTGCCACTTCTCGACCGAGCACATCAAAAACTCTCAACAGAACATGCGTGTCGTTAGAAAGTCCATAGTCGACTCGAGTCGTTGGGTTAAAGGGGTTTGGATAATTCCCAGTAAGTTCAGTTGTAGTTGGGATCGGGTTTGTTTCAACAGGCGGATGGAGTATCGCTTGTTTCGTCACTATAGTGCCATCAGTGCCCGTGTTAACTGTTTTTTTATTTGACCCTGCTGATTGCTGATCGTAGACATCTTTTGTCACCACATAATAGTAAAAGGTGGTTGTTGGAACGGTGCCGTCGGGACCTTTATGAAACACTCTTACCCCATAATCGATGAACCCAAGAGCGGTCGTTGAAGCAATGGCAAAAGCAGTTTCGTTGCCGCAGTCGCCGACGCTGAAACTGCAAGAGTAGCGATAGAGGACATAGGAGGCGGCGCCATTGATTGCAGTCCACGTAAATGAGGGATGCGCGTCTGCTGTGCCGCAATTTGAGCACGAGAGCACTGGCGCTGCTGGCGGTGGAACGGGAGGAAATGAAGGCGGTGTCTCACTCGTTTGGGGTGGCTGTGCAGGCTGTTGCGGCGCGCTGACATCGAGGGTCAGCGTGCCAGCCTGACTGACCTTTACCCAGTATGCCTTGCCGGGTTCAATTGTGTTGGTAATTTGGTAATATAGTAGCCATTGTTGTAGCCGAAAATATTTGACTGAATGATTCCGGCAGGGCTCGTTGTAATCGTAGATTTGACCGTATCCGAACTTCACCCAATATCCTTTGCCATTTTCCAACTGATTCTTGATTACCCAATTGTTGTTCTCCCATGTGAAGGCATTCGAGGTTGCTGTGGGCCATACAGCCGTCTTCGCGAAATTTGAGACTTGAAGAGGCACACTCGCCATGTTCCAGTCGGCGGAGACTTGCGAAGAGACCGCAGTGATTTTATAACGTGCTTTCACCCAAGCATTGGGGGAGGTGAACACGATTGCCCTTTGACTGTACCCTGGGGTAGAGTCAACAGCGGCTACTGTTGCACCCGACGCGTCCCAGCCGACAAACGAGCAGGTGTAGATGTCGATGGTTTGAGTGAGCGGAACACGGACGGAGTAGTAGGGTGGCGGCCAAAGAGGAGGTCCACCTTGATTCAAGAACACGCCGCGGTAGGGTTGCTCGCTCAGAGATGGCGCTGTGTTGAAGTCCGGGTAGAACGGCGAAGGACGATTACGGTACACAGCATTCGTCATTCTACGGTTCATGAGATTGTTGCCGTGTGCAGCATCAGTGGAATCAATGTACCACGGGTCTCGGAAACCGATTGTGCCGCCGTTAAGCGATGGCGCGTCGATAAGCTCGGTCTTGATGGTGATGCCGGTGTTTGTGGTCTTCAACTGAGACGTTAGAGTGGGCGGGAAGCTTGCTTGGATGATGAACTCTCGATGGTTCAGTACGGTATCGTCAATACTCCACTTGTTGTACTTCTGCCCAGAGATAATCTTCTGCGCGCCGCGAAGCACCTCGTTCGCACCAATCGTAAACTGAAACGATTTTGGTGCAAGGTAGGTCTGAAAGTGATTGCTCTCCCAGTGTCCAATGCTATCGACTGTTGTAATTCCACCCTCGATTTTCTGATCGACCGTCACGGCGGTATGGCTTGAATCGATGGAAGCGGTCATCACAAACTGCAAGTTGTTGGCACCGGTTGTATCCATGACCATCGTCAAGATAGCGAAGCTGTCCGCATCTGCCCACTGCACAGTCAACGACCCTTGAGCGGTTGCATTGAGCGACATCTGCGTCACGGTCGATGGCTGTGGCATCTTCATCCCCACAAGATACACTTCCCATTGATACCCATCCTTCCCATCGAATGTCACTGTTAAAGAACTTCCCCGGGGTAAGAAGTCAAGCACCTTGCATCCGCCTGGACCTGATGGCGGGTACAGAAGCGTATCAACTGACACGGGATATGTCGTGTACGGTGTAGCAATGTATGGCCCCGTAAGCAGCGAACCGTTTCGGAAATGGTAAGCGTCCGTTCGCGCAGGCCCCGTGAAGTTCCGCCAGATGCCGTATTGCCGCAGCGCTTCCGTCAATGTCTTGCCATAGGTGTTCGTCAAGACATAACTTATATCAGTAAGTGCATAAACTGATTTGGTCACTCCCATCCGCTGCCAAATCTTCTTGATGACGGTCGTATCGTTCAGCCATTGCTCAAGGAACATGCACCAGAGCGCTCCGCCATATTCATAGCTTCCGTTGAATGTGGAGATCTTAAGTTGTGTGGCATATGCTGGACCGGAACCCGTGTTGATATACCGTGCATACACCACATCCATCGCGTAGAGAAACACATACTGCACAACCCAGTTTGCGGTGTTTTCTCGAAACCAAGTTACGCTTGTGCCAAGTCTCTTGTTGTAGTTATTCTGGCATGTGTGGTTAAATTCGTGGGCGACAGTCACGCGCAGCATATTCTCCGGCTGAATCGAATTTGAAAGGTCGATCCAACTGCTCTGCCCCTCCGAATACGTGATGCCGGCATAGCGTGCGGGACTCAAGCTATGGATGTAGATGTCAATTCTTGAATCGCCGCCTGCGGTATCAGGAAGAGGCGCAGGCCAGCCCAAGTTCACGGTCTCAATCGTCCAGCTCGATTCTGCGTACACACCAACCGATTGGGCGTACGACCTCGTGACTGCGTCCGTTCCGCTCGTAGTGTAGTGAATCCAAAAATGCAGTGTCGAGACGGAGTCATTAAGACCTGCAGGTCGAGTGGTGGCTTGTAACAGAGTGTCTGCCTCCGTGATGCCACAGATTGGGTCGGGTGTTGTTTGCGATTGCGAATAGGCAGATGCAAGAGAGAACTATGCAACACGCCAAAGAGAGAAGAACCATGTGTTTCATAACAGCGCTTTCCTTTCTGTTAACTAGTGAAAAGTGTCCATGGTTTAGTGAATGCGTGTTGCGGTTCTTCTCCCTTCTTCACCTCCTCCCAATAAAAACGAGCCCTTTGCTGTGGATGGGATCGTAGAGTTCTCCAACAGCAACAACAAGATTTCCTCGATGTGAGACGGAGTAAAGATTGTTCGTGTTGGAGCTTGCAAGTTGATGGTAATAGCACCATGTCATTCCGTTGAAGTGAGCGATCATCGTGTAATAACCCACAATAGTGATGTCATTGAAACTGTTTCCGCGCACTCTGGTTGGCAAGCCTGGGAAGTAGCTCTCGGTGAACGACAAGCGTTTAGCCTTTCCGCTGGTCGATTGCTGGGCAGCATAGAGTCCGGCAGAGGAGCCGACATAGATTTTGTACTTGCTCGGAGTATAGACGCTGGCGAACGTGCCGGAGAGTGTATCGGGTTTGATAGTGAATTCAAAGACAGTGCCGTCGCGTGCAGTATTCTATCCAGCGCCGGTGTTTCGCAAGAGAAACGTCCCTGGGCAACAATCCTTAAACCCACATGCCCACACGATACTTCCATCCGGACTTCCCCACACATCCAGAAGATCCACATCCGTCCCGCTCTCTAACTTCTGCCACGTGCCATTATTGTAGAATGCGATAACCCCATTAGTACCAACCATGTAAAGCGAATTGCTTGATGAACCCCAGAGCTTTGTTGCTCGTCCGTTGAACGTCGATGAACTTATCCCAAATTGCTCCCATATTGTTCCATTCCAGTGTCGAGGTTGTGTTCCTGCAACCCAAATGTCATTTTCACTGAATGCGAACACAGTGCTAAGCGGCTCGATAAGTTGTTGTCCCTGATAATTGTAATATAATCTCGTGATGTGCCATTGTGTCCCGTCCCATCGGGCGAGATTGTACAAGGTTGGATCAATTTGCCCCGTTGAGTCCCTGAGAAATGTTTCACCAACGGCGTACGCAAGCGTATCATTAATAATCGCCACGTCGTTGAGCACACTCGAGTTACCATCACCGAGTGTATCAATCTCCCACGTGAAGTTATGGCTGGTGGTATCCATCGTCCTCACCGTCACCGCATCGCTGGAATCAAAAGGCGCCTCGTAGCTGCGGTATGCCTTGTAGGTGTAGGTCTGGTTGGGTGAGAGCGAATCGTCCACAACCAGCGTATCGGTACGATTTCCCAGTCGAGCGCTCAAGACCCTCTGCCCGTTCCGTTTAATAACAACCTCTGAGAGAGAATCCGGAATGAGGAGGTGCACCTTGAGGAACGCATCGGTCACGCCAGCATCCTCAACCGAGAGGAACACCGATTGGACGTAAGGTGCAGGCGGAGTTTCTTTGCAGGCAAAGCCGCCTGCTATGATGAGCATACAACCTATCACTATAGGAAGTCGCATGAGGTGTAATTTTGTGATTGTGATAGTGTAGAAAGATTTTGATTGAGAATCAAGATATTTTTCGTGATCCAGTAAGATTTGTTTTGTCAACTCCCACGTTTTACCCGTTTCACTCAACATGCCTTTGGCAAATGGTTCGTGACCGCTGTGATTTCCCAAAGTGAGCCGACACTCCAGATTATCCTTGATTCTCTCCAAAAATCCTTTTACCTTAGGTGACCAATTCACCATTCGCTGAATGGGGTTATGAAGGCGCCAAGTTCTTTCATTCAGTAATCAAGCCTCTTCCACACAATATCGGGGACACGACAATGAATCGAATCTTTGTCACTCTTTTCAGCCTTGCGCTGTTTCTCACAACGTTTTTCTCATTCATCCATATCTACCATGATCGTGACCAAGTACGCGGTGAGAGCGAAGGTGCTTCCGGCGCGATGGAGGCGTTGGATTTCTGGACGCGCTCACGCGCATATCCTGAGAAGGATATCCCGTCAGAAAAATATGTTAAGGCGTATCAGTATTCTAAACAGCACTTGAAGAACAGTCGACCGACACCCCAATCGAGCCCATGGCAATTTATCGGACCGACAAACCTCTCGGGGAGAACGATCAGTGTGGCATGCAACCCACAAAATGGTAACACAGTATACGTCGGTTCTGCGAGCGGAGGTTTGTGGAGATCGTACACGGGCGGTCTCGGCTCCGATTGGGAACGTGTTATGCTTGGATTTCCCGCGCTTGGCGTATCCGCCATTGCCATTGATCCGACCGACACGAACACTATGTATATTGGCACTGGTGAAGTCTATCGATACCAGGGGACATTCGGGGGATTAGTGGTACGCACCACGCGGGGAAGTTATGGCATCGGCATTCTTAAGACGACGGATGGCGGAGCGACGTGGACGAAGAGTCTCGATTGGTCGATGAACGAAGAGCGCGGCATCCAGACACTGAAGATCAACACGTTAAACCCGAACACGGTGTGGGCTGCAACCACGGAGGGAATCTATAAATCCACGGATGCAGGCGATACATGGTTGAACCTTTTTTACCTGCCGATGAGCGAAGATATTCTCATCGATCCGACTGATACCAATCGGGTGATGATTTCGTACGGCAACCTTGCGATCGAAGCAGGGATCTTTCGGACTGATGATGGTGGGGCAAATTGGAACCCGCTTTCCTTTCCCACCTACTCCGGGAAGATTCTGTTGGAGATGTACGCTGCTCATCCGAATGTTGTTTATGCAAGTGCCGCCGATAGCACAACGGGCGTCACCGGTTTGTGGCGTTCGACTGACTTCGGTACGAACTGGACGCTGCTCAACAGCGATGGCATTGCAGGCGTTCAGGGATGGTATTCACACTTCGTTGCTGTCCATCCAACGGATTCGACTCAGGTTGTCCACGCAGGTGTGGGCATTTACAAGTCCACGAACGGAGGAGTGTCGTTTTTCGGAAGCAGCGGCTCGTATTCCGATCATCACCAGTACGCGCATGATCCCTTCAATCCGAATATCCTCTATGTCGTGAATGATAATGGAATTTACCGGTCTACAGATTTTGGAAGTTCTTTCACAAATGTCAGTTTCGGGTTAGCAACGGGACAATTCTACAACGGATTTTCGAACTCAACAACAGATTCACTCTTAGCAATTGTGCAATCACAAGATCATATCCCCGGTTACATGTACCAGGGCTCCCTTTTATGGTCTCGGAGCGCAGTCGATGAATGCGGATGGACCGGTATTGACCCTACAAATGACAATATCATGTACGCCGTAAATCGCAACGGCGGTCGGGCATATAAGTCAACAAACAGAGGGATTAGTTTTCCAACCAGTGTAGGGCTCAGCGGATTCGGAGCGTGGAATTCCCCAATCATCATCTCGCCTTCGAACACGAATATACTCTACGCGGGCAAACAGAAAATCTTTAGGAGTACCGATGGAGGAACTACGTGGTCCGCGACGAACGGTAACGTGAACCTTGACGGCAATCCTGCTCTCGCAATGGCAATTTCAAACACCAATTCTGATACGGTCTATGTTGGAACCGCACCATACACGACGAGCGCACACATCTTCCGCACAACAAATGGTGGTAGTACATGGACAAACATCACCGGTACGCTGCCTGATCGGTATCCAATGGACTTGACTGTAGATCCGAACGATTCCCGGGTTGTGTACGCTGCATTCGGTGGCTACGGCGTCGGACACGTCTTTAAATCTACTGATGCAGGCACCACGTGGACAGATATTACGGGCACACTTCCCGATGTGCATGCTACGGCTGTCATTGTTGATCCGTTGAACTCGAACTACGTCTACGTCGGCAACGATATTACAGTCTACATTTCAACTGATGGGGGATCGAGTTGGATACCGTTTAACGAAGGTCTTCCAGACGCAATATTAATTTCGGATCTTACCATCTCACCTTCAAACCGGGTGCTTCGTGTTGGAACGCACGGCAACGGCGCGTTTGAACGAAAGCTCCTTCCTCCTGCCTTCACTACAGCTTCCACGTCGCACAGCGCAGGTTGGAATCTGATCTCCGTGCCTCTGGAAGTGTTAAACGATTCAGTGACAACTCTGTACCCTTCGGCAGTAGGTGGCGTTGTATATGATTATAACCTTACGTACACGTCGACGAGGACTATGGCAAACGGGAGAGGCTACTGGGCAAAATTTTCTTCTGGTGGAATACAGATAATCTCAGGATTTCCGTTATCATCAGTTTCAGTTCCCGTGAGTGAGGGGTGGAACTTAATCGGCTCAGTCGATCATAGTGTCCCTGCACCATCAGGCGGGATTATCTCCGCGAATGTCTTCGGCTACTCCGGTGGTTATTATACCACATCGACAATAGATCCAGGTAAAGCTTATTGGGTGAAGGCGAGCACCAGCGGTGTCATTACACTCGGACCGCAGACAGCACCAAAACCCAGTGCTGATCGTCTCTCTGAGTTCAATAGTTTTACAATCTCCGATAACCTCGGACGAGCTCAAACACTCTATCTCGCTGACAATAGCAATGATAGGCTTCTGCTCGATCGGTATGCCCTGCCTCCACTTCCGCCCGAAGGACTCTTTGATGCTCGCTTCGCCAGCGGCGGCATGCTGGAAGTGACTGGCGAGAATGTCAAGAACATTCCGCTGCTGATCTCCTCGGCAGTATATCCACTTACAGTACATTGGACCATGAAGCGAATGGCAGGGGAAGTAGTACTCGTTGTCGATGGAAAGGAAATCAAACTTCAAGGTACCTCTTCAACCAGAATCCAGCTTCCAACATCCGACATCCATCTGCGTCTCTCCCCGGTTTCATCGTCCCAGCAACTCCCGACTGAGTTTGCGCTCCATCAGAACTACCCGAACCCATTCAACCCGATGACAACGATTACGTTCGATATGCCAGAGAAGAGCTTCGTCAGTCTGAAAGTCTATGACGCGCTCGGAAGGGAAGTCAAAACACTCACTGAGCATGAGTATGATGCTGGCTCCTATTCCATCCGGGTTGATTTCACCGACCAATCGAGTGGGATCTATTTTTACCGGCTCCAAGCGGGGAGTTTTGTAGCAGTGAACAAACTCATCATCACGAAATAGCCTATTCTCCATGATGAAACACCAACGAGCTGTTGTGGATAGCACAGCAGCTCGTTTCTTTTTCCGTAACAATTCCTGCGAGTGACCGTATTGCAAAACTACTGAACTGTGCATGTACGTTGTATGGAATTCACTTCGTCGGTTAACTCAGCAATATCCCTGTTGAACACCTGATGAAACTTCTGAACAATTCCTCTCTTTGTCACCCTGAGCAGAGCGAAGGGTCTCAAACGGATGAAAAATGAGATGTTTCTCCCGCCTACGGCGGGATCAACATGACAGTTAATAATAATTCAAAGTCTCATGATAAATAAGAAGGCACAGTGTGCTTCTCGTCTAATTTTTTTAGTTCTTCTTTCCATCATGGTCCTCCAGAGTCATACAACTATCCGGGCGCAGTCGATACCAGTGTTGCGCGGAACAGTCACTGACGCATCAACGGCTGAGCCACTCATCGCTGCCAATATCCGCGTGCTGGGGACATCGAAAGGAACAATCACGAATGCGCAAGGAAAGTTTACACTCTCTCTGGAACCCGGCACATATTCCATCGTTGTTAGCTATGTCGCGTATCAACCTGAAACTCTCCTTGTAATACTCACCACAGACATGACAAGAGATGTTGTTCTTCAGCCGTCTCCCATTCAAATTCCGGAAGTCGTCGTGCTTGCCGAGGATCCGGCAATAGAAATCATTCGCAAAGCCATTGCTCATAAGAGAACGTGGATGGATCGGTTGACCTCATACCGCTTCGATGCATTCACCCGGCAGGTGCTTCGCCGTGATACAGCAATCGCCAGCATCACCGAAGCATATACGACGGGCTTCATGAGAACCGGTGATACCTTGAAAGAGATTGTAAAGCAAAAACGTCAGACTGAGAATATCTCGGCGAGCGAAAACCTCGCATCGGTCCGGCGGATTGTCAACTTCAATGATGACACCATCGATCTCTTCACCGTCAAGATCAATGGAAACTCTGCCGGTTATTCATTCGTCGGACCTACCGCACCTGACGCCCTGGATAATTACGACTACAAGTTGTTGAACACTTCCCGAACAAGCGGTGTAGAGATCTACCAGATCAGGATGACCCCAAAATCTCGTCTCAAGGCACTTTTCGAGGGGACGATCACAATCGCCGATGAAACGTTCGCCGTCATAGGCGTTAATGTAAAGCCTAACGAGTCGTTCAACATTCCATTCGTGAAGGATATCGATCTCCGCTACCGGCAGCAGTTTGGACTCTATGATTCATCTTTCTGGATGCCGACCGACATTCGATTGACCGGAAAATTCACTGTCAGTTTTATCGGGCTTTCCTTGCCACGGATCGGCATCGAGGCGACATCATCGATCTACGATTACGCGATCAACGCTCCGATCCCTGATAGCATATTCCAACAACCGCGACTTGTTGTGGACTCCAGCACCACGACGTACGATTCCACTTTTTGGAAACAGAACGAAGTGCTGCCCCTAACCCTGGAGGAACAGAAAGCCTATAAGACACTCGACAGCACCCAGACGTTGGAGAAGCAGTTTCAGCCGAAAGGTCCACTCGCTGCGCTGGGAAACGACGGAACGGAATCTGTTTTGAACTTCATGGATGTTCGCTTCAATCGGGTGGAAGGGTTCTTCTTTGGGGGAAGAACTACGCTTAACAAACTCTCCCCCTTCGTGCGCGTGGATGCTTCTGCAGGCTACGGCTTTTCAGACAATCGCTTCAAGTACGACCTCGGTGCAACATTGTTCACATCGAAGGAGCACTTGTTGGGCGTTGGGGCAGAAATGTACGATAGGTTGGATCACGTGCCGGACGCGGAGTTCTACGGTTCGTTTCCAATCTCGTTCATGGCACTCATCGATCGAAACGATTATCGAGACTACTATCTCAGTAAAGGGTGGAAAACCTTTCTCTCCACGAATCCTACAGCCAACGTTAATGCTACACTCAGCTTCACTGGAGAACAACAGTATTCGCTGGATAATCAGACCGACTACAGCTTATTTTCAAAAACAAGTGTGTATCGTCCGAATCCGACAATTGTGGATGGAACAATGCGCAGCCTGCAATTTGACCTAAGACTGGGCGCTCCACCTGAGCCTATCGATATTGTTTCTCGGAATGCTGTTGAATTTTTTGTTGAGCATTCATCTCCATCGCTCTTGAAGAGTGAGTTTGATTTCACCCGTTATCATGGACGGGTACTCTTAAGCTTCGAGACGTTCGCCAAAAGTTTACTCTTCTCACCAATGCTTCGGATCAGTATCAGCGGCGGTATCGGTGCCGGTACATTGCCGCCTCAACGCGCGTTCGTCATTGACTCACGTTCAAGCGGTTATGCACCCTTTGGCGTTCTGAAAGGTGCAGGCATTAAAGAGCTCGCCGGTGATCGGTTTGTCATGATCAACCTTGAACATAACTTCAGGAGTATTCCATTCCTTGCCCTCAATCTACCATTCCTCTATCGCAATGGCATTGAGCTCGTTGTCCATGGATCGTTTGCCCAGACATGGATCGGATCGTTATCGACTTCCGATGGATGGTATAGTGAAGCGGGAATTGGGATTAGCAGGGTTCTGGACCTTCTCCGCGCAGATATTACCTATCGATTCAAAGAACCGAAACGATTCTACTTCTCAGTGAGCTTTGCGAATCTCTTTTGATCTTTGCACGCAGGACATTATAGCCCTTCGCTCCAGAGCAAACGTTTGCTTCTCTTTTCATTTCTATGTAATTTGGCAAAAAGGTTTTCGACTGTCTGAATCAATGGATCACGACATCCACCTTTCCACTTTTCTCCATCCTTATTGTCTTACTTCTCACTATGCACACAGACTTACCAAGAAGTAAGTTCAGATCATCAATACCAAACTCGGGAGTTGCGTCATTTGAAACACTCTCCTCGACGAAAGAGCTCGGCTGCATTGTCCATGAAAACCGGACAACATTTCGCCTCTTCGCACCACGATCAGCGAGTGTCAGCATGGTTCTCTTCGATAGATATGACCAAGAAACTGGGCAGGAGATTCCCATGACGTGCGATCGTGATGGTGTATGGGAGTATTTGTCACCACATGTTCTCTATGGGAAATACTATGGTTATCGCGTCAGGGGTCCTTCGGGGAAGGGAGAGATGTTCAATTCGAATATCATCATTGGTGATCCATACTCGAAAGCTGTAGTTACGAAGAACAGCTACCATCATCCGGCCAAAACCATCATTATCGACACAAACTACGATTGGGAGGAAGATACGTTTGTCGTTTCGGCGAACCACAACGAACTAGTCATCTATGAAGCCCATGTTCGTGACCTTACTGCACACTCGTCATCCGGTGTTTCAGCCAAGGGGACGTACAGCGGCTTGACTGAGGAGAATCGAGTAGGGGGGTTATCTTATGTGAAGAAGCTTGGGATCAATGCGCTTGAGTTGATGCCCATTCAGAAATTCGGAAACATCGAGATCCCATTCCGCGACAGTACGGTCCTCAGCGACGGCGGTGAGTTCAATACATGGAATCCATACGAGCGCAATCACTGGGGATATATGACGAGCTATTTCTTCACACCGGAAACGTATTATGCAACAGATGGAACAATGGAACCCGAGAGATTTAACGGCATCGATGGGCGCGCGGTCAAGGAGCTGAAAGATCTCGTGAAAACATTGCATCGCGAAGGCATCGCAGTGATTCTGGATGTCGTTTACAACCACGTTTCTCATTATGATTACAATCCGTTCAAGTACATCGACAAGTTTTATTATTTCAATTGCGATGCGGAAGGAAGATTTATCAAGACATCGGGTTGTGGAAATGATTTCAACACGGCGCGACCGATGGCCCGACGATTGATCGTGGATAGCGTCACATACTGGATGAAGGAATATCACATCGACGGCTTTCGATTCGACCTGGCGACGATGACCGATTGGGAAACGTGTAAGCAGATTACCATCGAAGCGAAAAAAATAAACCCTCGTGTCGTCCTGATCGCCGAGCCATGGGGTGGAGGTAAATACGACCCGCCTGGGTTCAGTGATATGGGGTGGGCATCGTGGAACGATTGGATCCGTAACGGTGTCAAGGGACAGAATCCACACAACAGTTTGGGATTTATCTTTGGAAAACATCAAGGCGGGAACACGAAAAAGTCTGTTATGAGCTTCATTACCGGTACGTTGCGTGAAGATGGTGGGATGTATGTGAAGAAAGAACACAGCATCAATTATCTTGAGTCGCATGATGATTACACCCTCGGAGATTTTATCCGTATCGGGGCGAGAGAAGTGAACGATATGGACAGGATCACCGATACCTACCATCATGCGAAGCTCACTCCACGCCAGCTTGCACTTAATAAACTTGCGGCGATGTTTCTCTTTACATCACAAGGTCCGATCATGATTCATGAAGGACAGGAGTTTGCCCGCAGTAAAATCATCGCGCTTACTTCTGCATCCGATCCGAACGTCGGAAGAATCGATCACAACAGCTACGAAAAAGATAACGAGACAAATTATCTCAACTATCAGCATGAAGCACTCAATTCTGAATTGGCTGAATATTACATGGGGCTGATCGAGTTGCGGCGGACGTACCCAATCTTCAGCAGTGCGCCAAAAACAGCAGTGGAATTCTTGAAGACAAAGGATGAGTTTCTTATCGCCTTCATGTTGAATGGAAAGCAGCTATCTGACACGACGAACGCGAAGAATTTCCTTGTCATTCTCAACGGTAATCCCGACCATATAGGTATGGTTGCTCTGCCCAGAGGCACATGGGTAGTCATTGCCGATGAGAGCAAAGTCTCTCCGAATAAACCGTTGGCGTCGCTCTCGCGAAAAGCTTCCGTTCCTCCCACATCCGGGATGATCTTGATAAAGGAATGAATGCGTTTTCGATAACACAAACGATGTCGAACCCCAAAACGATCAATCCGTATGGTAATTGAATTTCAAGGCGCTGCACGAACGGTCACTGGCTCGATGCATATGTTGCACGTTAACGGATCTCGCATTCTGTTGGATTGTGGTCTTTACCAGGGAAGGCGGGCAGAAGCGAACGACCGGAACCGACACTTCCCTTTCGATCCGAAATCAATCGACGCTATCGTTCTCTCTCACGCGCATATCGATCACAGCGGCAACCTGCCCGGTATTGTGAAGCAAGGATATCAAGGACCAATCTACTGTACTGCCGCGACAAAAGACCTCTGTGAGGTAATGCTCGCTGACAGCGGTCACATCCAAGAAAAAGACGCGGAGTTCCTCAATAAGAAACTTCTGAAACATCATGAGGCACCTATTGAATCGCTCTACGGCCCAGAAGACGCTCAGAAGTCAATGGCACTATTCCATGGCCTTGCCTATGACAAGGAGTTTCCTGTCATCGAGAATGTAACTGCGAAGTTCCTGGATGCAGGACACATCCTTGGGTCCGCATCAGTGAAACTGATAATCAAGGAAGGGGGAACTACGAAACGCGTCGGCTTCACGGGTGACATCGGTCGATGGAACATGCCGATCATCAAAGACCCAGCATTCATGGGGAACGTTGAGGCACTCATTAGTGAAAGTACGTATGGTGGGAAACTTCACGACCCTCCGGAAGATATGGGCAAACATCTCGCGGCAGACCTCATGAAGACAATCAATCGTGGCGGAAAAGTGATCGTTCCCGCGTTCAGTGTTGGGCGAACACAAGACATCGTCTATACACTCCACACGCTGTTCGATGAAGGAACACTACCACGGATTCCAATCTACATCGATAGCCCGCTCGCTATCAACGCTACCGATATCTTCAAGCGACACTCCGAATGTTTCGACGAGGAAACATATCATCATGTTCTCATGAACCACGACCCGTTCGGATTGAACCAGATCCACTACATCCGTTCCGCGGAAGAATCCAAAAGGCTCAATGACCGAGCAGAGCCATGCATGATCATCGCCGCGTCGGGGATGTGTGAAGCAGGCCGCATTTTGCATCATCTTGCCAACAACATCGGGGATCCCCGGAACACGATTCTCATTGTCGGCTATCAGGCGGATCACACTCTTGGAAAGAAGCTCGTCGACCAGGAACGTGAAGTAACAATCTTTGGCACTGTCTATCCACAACGAGCTGAGGTTGTTGTCCACAATTCATTCAGCGCGCACGCCGATGGCAACGAGCTATTGAAGTATATCGGTCAGTTCGATAAGAAGCAGTTGCGGCAAATCTTTCTGGTACATGGTGAATACGAGCGCGCCGAGAATTTGCAAAGCGGACTCCAGCAACTTGGATACGGCAAGGTTGAGATTCCGGAAAGGGGACAGAAATTTGAAGTATGAATCTCAGAATGTATATTTGGAAAATATCCCTTGAACGCTTCATAAAATAAGAGCGATGAATTTATGACGGCCGGTTTACAAGGCAAGGTTGTGCTCATCACCGGTGCAAGCAAAGGCATTGGGAAGGCAATTGCACTTGCAATGGCAACAGAAGGAGCCCGGCTTGCACTGTGCGCACGCGATGAGGATCAACTGAAGCTCGCCGCTAACGAGATTCAAGTCCATACTAAAGCTGATGTCCTCTCGGTGAAGGCGAATATGACCAAACTCAACGACATCAGCCGGTTCGTGAATGTTGCCGTGAAAAAATTCAACCGCATCGATATCCTTGTGAACAATGCCGGCGGTGCGCACATCGGCGGTATTCTCAACACGACGGATGAGGATTGGGAATATCACATACAATTGAAACTTCTCGGTTACATGCGTATGGCAAGAGAAGTTATTCCTCACATGAAAACAAACGGCGGTGGAAAAATTATTAACATCGTCGGCACAGCAGGTAAGGAGCCGAACGTGCTCTTTATGGTCCCCGGTGTCACCAACGGCGCACTCTTGAATTTCACCAAATCGTTGTCGAAGGAACTGGAAGGCGATAGCATCTCTGTGAATGCCGTCAATCCGGGAACGACGAATACACCCCTGACGGAAGAAACCTTCAAATCACTTGCGACGATACTCCAGAAAACACAGGAAGAAGTTCGAGAGTCTGCTGTCAATCTCTCGCCGCGAGGTCGCATTGCCTCACCCGAAGATGTCGCAAAGGTGGTGCTGTTCCTTGCCTCCGACGCGTCAAATCTTATCAATGGAATTTCAATTAACGCTGATGACGGTAAGGTTCTTGGAGTATGATAAGATGTAGGTTTTCGATGATTTGCGCAGCGCTTTTTACATTTTCTCATGGCGCACTCACCCAGGAAGAATATGGGAGTAGAAGAACATCATCTGCCCCGCCGGACGGACGCCACCGCAACACCGCATCGATCGCGTTCGATAAATCATTCAATACTTATCACTGGATTGGGACAACATTTTATGAGAACACATTTGGTCCCCTTTCTCTGGAGTTACATGAACAATTTATCTCCTCTCTGATCAGGACAGATCGAAACTTGATTTCCGACAACCAATACTTTGACCTCAGGTTGAGGCACCGATGGACAGACGCCGTACGGTTTTCCACACGAGTTTCCTCGTTCATCCTCTCCGACGACAAGGGTATTGGCATCACCAACGCCTCGTCGCACGCATTCTACGGAGGGGTAGCCTATCAACCGATCCGTGCATTTATGATCGAACCGCTCGTCGGTGTACGGTGGGATCATCAGATCGACCGACATGACAAAGGGCTTTCGTATCTTCTCGGACTGTCCTCAGAGATCCTCGATCTTGACGGATATACTTCACAACTTAAGGGCACGTTCCAATACGATCGGCTCGACCCGCGAACACTCGAAACATATCTAGCCTCCCTCAGCATCGAGAAGATTTTCTTCGAGCAGACCAGGAATCTTGTGCAATTTCAGTACTCACGCAACCGCCGCGACTTCTATTTTCTCGCGACTCCGACCATCCAGCAACAATACGGTGTGACATATAATATAGAGTCGCGCGCTGACAATTCCTTTTCAGTGATTGATACCCTCGATTACAATATTAGCCGAAACTTGTTGGCGACGTTTGGGGGAATGGTATTCACTCGCCAAATAAATCGTATGACTCGATACAAGAATTTTACAGACCCGCTCAATTCACCGCTCAACACCAGTATTGACGAGTTACGAATTGAAGGGAGTGCCCGCACTCGTTATGCGATCAGCAACCGTTTTACTACTACTCTCACTTTCTCATATCTCGAACGAGAAGAGAATCACCAACTCCAGCCTGAAGAGACATTCTCGCAATTTGATCTCGTCCCACTATCGCATGCAGAGGAACGAAAGAACAACCATTCGCGTCGCACCTCACTGACCGTAGAAACGAATGTGCTCTTTTCTCCATCAGATACCGTGGTACTCTCCGGTTCCAGCAACCTACTCCGCTATGATACCCCAACCAAGGAGAACGATGACGACCGTGATGAGCTTTGGCACATTCTGAACTTCTCAACGCGTCATCGGATCAATCAATATCTGTACGCAACCATCGCTGCCGACGTAAGTCTTACTCACCTTGTGTATATCTTCTCATCGCGCAGCGCTGATAACACGTGGAACCGAATTTTCCGTATAGGACCGCGGATCCTCTATATCCCGACGAAAGAGATATCGACCACCAATATCTTTGAGGTTCTTGCAAATTATACTGTGTACGACTTCGAATCAGGGTCATCAACCACGCGAAGTTTTGTGTTTCGGCAGTTTGCGTTCACAGATTCCACTACGATCTCGCTCACAAAGCGTCTTTCTGTTGACTTGTTCAGTAACATACGGCTCTACGAACGGGGTGAGCTGTTATGGGATGCCTTCTCCGAACGTCCTCTAAATTATTTTGAGGACAAAACTTATATTGCCAGTTTCCGATACGCTCTTACCGAGCGTTTGCTTTTTTCCCTTGGGATTCGTTATTTTAGTCAGTTACGATACGGGTATGTCGGACAGGAACGTGTTCCGGAGACCTTTTTACGGAGTAGAGGTCCGATGGCAAGTATGATGTTGAACGTCGGCGGA
The DNA here is from genome assembly GCA_016178625.1 of Ignavibacteria bacterium. Classification (GTDB taxonomy): domain Bacteria; phylum Bacteroidota; class Ignavibacteria; order UBA10030; family SZUA-254; genus JACOSX01. The sequence goes on along the minus strand of JACOSX010000025.1, from coordinate 7,556 downwards.
AGAACCGATCTTTTAATCAGGGGATGGTACGAGCGTCAATCGCAAACAGGTCAACCCGATCACGGTTTTACCACCATGGTGATGTCCATGGATATCCGTCTATAGTAGAAAGTTCTCCGTGCCAGACAATGAACAACTGAAGGTCGTACTCGTTCTCGCGAGCAATCCTCAACAGATTACACAAGTCGAGGGTTTTCTCGAAAGGCTGAACAACCAACTCCACCTCGACGAGGTGCAATACAACAAACTCCTCGTCGCGACCACAGAGGCCGTGAATAACGGAATTATCCATGGCAACAAGCGTGACCCGGCAAAAAAAGTAACGCTGACGTGTGTGAAGAACCATGCGACGCTTATCATTCGCGTCGATGACGAAGGATCCGGTGTCGACCCTGGAGCACTCCCCGATCCCCTCGCTGAAGAGAACCTTTTGAGGGAAAATGGCCGCGGCGTTTTCTTGATGCGATCATTAATGGAAAAAGTGGAATTTGAGAAAACAGCGGGAGGCGCTGCAGTTGTTATGAAGATGAACATAGAGAAGTAATTCTTATCGCAGCCGGTTGTGTTTCAAAGATGCCGATTACAATTTCAGTTTGGCAATATTGGACTTCACTTCCTCTGCCGATGTGGTAAGCGCTGCCTTTTCTTCCGCCGTCAAAGTGACTTCGACAATCTGTTCGATGCCCTTCTTACCCAGCTTAACCGGCACACCAATATATGTATCCCGTATTCCATATTCACCCTGGAGATATGCCGCGCATGGGAGGATTCGTTTCTTATCTTTCACAATCGCTTCCACCATTTCAACAGCCGCTGCTGATGGCGCATAGTACGCGCTGCCAGTTTTCAAGAAATTGACAATTTCAATTCCGCCGTCCCTCGTGCGTTTCACCAGCTTATCTATCGTTGGCTGATCAAGAAATTCTGAAAGTGGCACTCCGGCGATCGTTGTGTACCGAACAAGCGGAACCATTGAATCACCGTGGCCACCAAGCACGAGAGCCTGGACATCTTCTACTGAAACTCCAAGCTCCATCGCGATGAATGTTCGATAGCGTGCAGTATCCAGAATGCCAGCCATGCCGATCACACGATGCTTCTCGAAACCGCTGGTCTTGTAGGCAACATAGGTCATTACATCAAGCGGATTTGAAACAACAATGAGGATTGCTTGTGGAGAATGCGCGACAACCGATTCTGTCACACCCTTCACGATTCCGGCATTCGTCTCCTGCAATTGCTCACGAGTCATTCCCGGTTTGCGGGCGATACCTGCGGTGATTACGACAACCTGTGATCCGGATGTGTCGGCATAGTTATTGGAACCGACGACTTGAGTATCAGTGCCTTCGATTGGTGCGGACTCATACATATCAAGCCCCTTCCCCTGAGGCAACCCTTCGACAATATCAACGAGGACAACTTCATTGGCAAGCTCTTTATCGACGATGCGCTGCGCGACCGTTGCACCAACATTACCAGCGCCAATGACAGTAATTTTCATAGTGAGAACCCCTCGACAATAATTGTGGAAATGAACCCGAATGGAATGCAGAAAAAGAACAAATCCCGCAACGCATTCACTGAACTGATGTGATATGAATTGCGGGAAAAACTTGTGACCACAGCTGCGGAATAATTACGCTGGAATAATGCTTACAATCTTCTTGGATTTTCCGTATCGTTGAAACTTCACAACACCATTGCTCAGGGCAAAAAGGGTATCGTCACTTCCAAGTCCCACGTTCATGCCGGGGGAGAATCGTGTGCCTCGTTGCCGAACGATAATGCTACCCGCTGAAACCATTTCACCTCCAAAACGCTTCACCCCGAGACGCTGTGCATTGCTATCTCGACCGTTCCGTGAACTGCCACCACCTTTTTTATGCGCCATTGATTTTGTTCCTCACCCGATGTTTGTTATTTCAATTTCCGTGTATTGCTGACGATGTCCGCGCCGCAAACGATATCCCTTGCGGCGCTTTTTCTTAAAAACGATAACCTTTTCATCCTTCACGTGAGCAAGCACTTTCGCCGTTACCGTAGCGTTTTTTACGATCGGATTACCGATTCGGACATCCTTGTCATCGGCAGTCAGCAGTACTCGATCAAATGTTACTGTGCTTCCTACCTTATTCGACAGACGCGGGACATACATGCGCTCTGTTGGGCTCACCTTGTGTTGCTGCCCAGCAATGTCAACAACTGCAAACATGATTTTTTACCTTCGATTTGATGAAATTGCTTGTTCCGAAGGGATCCCCTCGGAGAAAAAATGTGAGGTAAATGTACGAATATTTTGGCAGAAAGTCAACGAGAGATTCGAGGTGTGTTCCACCTACAAACTGGCGTTACCGATAAGAATTGTTTGACTTTTAATGCAAAACTCTCTATGTTACGATTGCATTTCCTTTCGAGGTTAACACGATCGTCTTAGTAATAGCAGGATTTCCGCGTAACATAGAGCTTTCAATCGCGTTTATTCACCAATGAAAAAGAAAACTGTTCTGATTGTCGAAGACAGCCCCGGGTTCTCCGAGCTGATGAAATTTGTTGTTGAAGATGAGGGTTTCAAGGGTATCTTATTCCCGCTCGAAGAGAATTTTCTTCACTGGGTGGATAAAGAAAAGCCCTCAGCTATTATCATGGATCTCGCGCTTAATCGGATGAGTGGTTTTGATCTCATTCGCGAGTTGAAGGAACACTCGAAGCATAAGAGTATTCCGGTTATTGTCATTACCGGACGTGATTTGGACGTTAAAGATATCACCGAACTAAAAATGCACGGCATTCCCTATTTACGAAAAGGGCGAGTCGATATGCACGAGATCCACCAAGCAATCCGGAATGTTGTCGGCAAACCAGAAGCCTGATTCAACACCTCGCTTTCTTCTACCACGTCGGGTCCCAAACTGCATCATTTTACTTGCTTTTTTTCATCCAAGCTTCCCAAAATCTGCCGAAGTATCCCGCGTCAAAGATTTTTCTTGCTATTCAATATTGACAAGGCTATATTTCTACTGTAGAGTAGAGAATTAATTCTAAGGGGTCGCTATGGTTGTAACAATGCAAGAGAAAGTATCCATGACGTTCTGGTGGGTGGTTGCGGCAGGAGTGACCACATACTTGATGCTTGGTATTGTGAATACCATTATCGTCGTTCTGCATTAGTCGAATCGTACAGGTATCCTCACCTCAGATTCCATCGGCGGGCGAAGAACTGTTTAGCTGATTACTTCATCCAAAAGTGGGAACGCTTGTTTTACTATGATGCGGGTTTCCGAAGCGCCCGCAATCCGTTCAATATAACGAGAAGCGTTGCACCATCGTCGGCAAGGACAGCCATCCACAACGTTGCCAGACCTGCCACACCCAACAGCAAGAAGACAAGCTTGGTACATAGTGCAATAACAATATTTTGCTTGATAAGAGATAATGTCTGCTTACTAATGGTCATGAGGGTTGGGAGTTTGGAAAGATCGTCCGACATGAGAACAACATCGGCAGTTTCCAGTGTAATATCCGCTCCGGCAGTCCCCATCGCGATTCCCACTGTCGAGACAGCAAGAGCAGGTGCATCGTTAATTCCATCTCCAACCATCGCAACGCTTCCGTAACGGTCTATCAACATCTTGACGCGGGAGACTTTTTCTTCCGGCATGATACCAGCAACGTACTCATCAATCCGCGTCTGCGCAGCGATTGCCTGGGCTGTCCCTTCGTTATCCCCTGTGAGCATAATTGTCTTTTTAACGCCCTGCGCGTGGAGTTGCTGGGTAATCGTACTGCTCTCCCTTCGCACTTCGTCGGTGATTGCAATGATCCCAAGTGACTTATGTTGCGTGCCCAAGATGATGGTTGTTTTCCCTTCTGATTCGAGCTGGCATAAAATTCTCTCAATCTTTGGCGAGCAGATTCCCATCTCTTCAATTAAGGTATGATTGCCCACAATATACGTTATTCCATTAATGCCCGCTCTCACTCCGCGGCCTGTCAGAGCCTCGAAATGCTGGTAGGCAATGCTTTCTCTAATGGTCTGTTCTTCAGAAGCTTTTTGGATGATCGCACTTGCGAGATGATGTTCCGATTTTTCCTCAATGGCTGCCGTTAGCTGAAGAATTTGTTCTCGGGACAAAGAATCCAATGGAATCACATCAGTGACACGAGGGATTCCTTCTGTCAGGGTGCCGGTCTTATCGAACGCGACGACACTGACACTGCCGATCTGCTCAAGATAGCGTCCACCTTTTACCAGAATTCCATGTCTCGCCGCGTTGGAGAGTCCACTCAGAATCGTAACTGGCGTTGAGATAACAAGAGCGCAAGGGCAAGCGATCACTAACAGAACAAGCGCGCGATAAAACCACAAACTGAAAGATGCATGGAGGATGAGGGGAGCCCCGACTGCCAACACCAATGCAAGTCCAATGACCATGGGAGTATAGATTCGAGCGAATCGGTCAGCAAAATGCTGGATCGGAGCTCGCTCCGTGTGGGCTTCTTCGACGATTCTGACGATTCGGGCAAGGGTAGTATCATAATATTTTTTGCTCACTTTCATCTCGAGTGTTCCACGTTCATTAAGGCTCCCCGCGTAAACGCTATCACGAGGAATTTTCCGAACTGGTGCCGATTCTCCGGTAATTGGCGCTTGGTTGACTGTCGATTCGCCTGCAGTGACAACTCCATCAAGCGGAATACGCTCACCCGGTTTGATGATAAGCTCTTCTCCAACACTAATCTCTTCCACCCGGATAAGCTGTTCACCTTTCCGGCTTTTGACAATTGCCATGACAGGAGAGAGGCTCATGAGTGATTGAATTGCCTTCCGCGAACGATCCATGCTGAACCGTTCAAGGATGTGGGAAACCGAGAAAAGGAAAATCACTGAAGCGCCTTCTTCCCACTTGCCTATGGCAGCTGCCCCGAGTGTGGCGATCACCATCAAGAAATTCATATCCAGTGAAAAATGTTTTCCTGCCTTCAATGCTTTGATAGCGATTCTCCATCCGCCACTCATCATAGAAAGTATGAATACAATAACAACCAGAGTGGGGTCAAGACCAAGAGTCGAGAATAAGAATCCGGTCGCGAGGAGAAGTCCGGAGAGAATTGCGAAGAAAAGCTGATTGTGCCGTTGCCAGGAAGTTTTTGGTTCCTCCAGTGTTTGGTGAATCCGAGGTGCAAAACCGATCTCCTTCAGGGAGCGAGCGATCTCATCCTGTGAACACATATAGTGGACGGTGAGCGTGCGAGAAATCAGGTTGCATTTGATTTCTCCGATTCCATGAAGTCCGCCAAGTTTTTTCCGGATCAGCTGTTCTTCTTCTGCACAGCAGAGTCCTTCAAGATGGTATGTTGTCGTTTGTTCTACGTTCATCGTTCTGAAACATGCCGCGTGGCAATGCGAATCAGGTCCTCGATATGGTCATCATCGAGAGAGTAATAGGCCATTTTCCCGTTTTTGCGATACTTGACAAGTCTGAGACTCTTGAGCAACCTAAGCTGATGCGAGATGGCAGAATCTGTCATCCCCAACAGCGCGGCAATATCACATACACAGAGTTCTTCTTTAGTCAGGGCAAAGACAATTCTTAATCGCGTCGGATCACTCAGGACCTTGAATGTCTCACTGAGATCAAGCGTTCTTCGATCGTTGTGGAGTGCTTTGCGTGCAGACCGCACCCTGTCTTCGTGGACAAATGTGACAGCACATTTGCCATTTCCGTTCTTCATCTGCTTTTTATGTTACGATGATTGAGCAATTATTCAATCGTAATATATGGAAGGGGAACAGTAATGTCAACTTCATTCTGGTGGCAACACTAAGAGATGACGAACATAGTGATTCTCCCGTTTCCTCCCACGAGATAATTCTTTTCTCCCCCTAACCGCCTCACCATCATATCGAAGGGTTGACGCACAGTCTTTGATCCGACTTAGGTGGAATCGAGATTGAGTTCGGTTCCACCATTTCACAAATCGGTTGCCTGCTATCTATTTGATCCCCAATCGATGATACTTCTCTTTGTATTTCTCATAAAATCGAGTGTGTCGGCTTGAGAGAGACACATTTTTTCCTTGGATAAATTCTATCTCCACGTTGGTCATAATTTCAAGTGGATCGCCGTTGGTAACGATAAGCGTTGCATCTTTACCAACGTCAAGCGATCCGACTCGATCGTCGATGCCAAGAATTTGTGCTGGGTACAGTGTGATGGACTTCAGAGCTTCGTCCTTTGGCAATCCGTACGAAGCGGCTGTTGCGGCATTGTAGGGGACGTTGCGCTCGTTCGATGCGCCACCTTCGCCAGCAATACAGAACCGTACTCCTGCATCGAGGAGTTTTTGTGGGAGCGTGTACTGCACATCGTATGATTCCCACTCCCGCCAGGGGGTACGTAGGATGGGATTAATTACGACTGGAATGTTGTTCGCCTTCAAGAGATCCGCCGCTCGCCAAGCATCATATCCACCCATGATCACGAGCTTCACATTTTCTTGTTCAGCCCATGCAACTGCCGCCTGAATCTGTTGGATCTCCTCCGCGTTGACGAGCACGGGGATTTTTCCATCAAGCACTCCAGCCATTGCTTCCCAGCGCAGGTCAGTGTTATGGTATGGAATATCTTTGTGTGACTCAGATCGCTTGGCTTTCACATAGGCGCGCGCATCATGAAAAACGTTTTTGATCTCCGCAAGTGCTTTGTCGCGCGCCTTTTTTTGTTCTTCTTCCGATCGTTGTTCCCACCACGCGCGATTGATCGTCATTGATGGCCAATTGACCACCAACCCAACCGGTGCCTTGAGCGTTATCTCTTCCCATGTCCAACCGTCGAGGGAGACTGCTGCTGCGGTACCGCTGACCGTTCCGCCCTCGGGCATGGTGATTGCAGTGGTGATCCCGTTTGCCCGAGTGACTGGAATGATTTCGCTCTCCGGGTTAACCGCCACTTCAGCGCGAATATTTGGGTTTACGCTGCCAACTTCCGAGAGATCACGTGTCGCCCGCACTGCTCCGATCTCAATCAAACCGATGTTCGAGCGTGCGTCAATAATTCCGGGATAGATATGCTTTCCTTTCACATCGATGTTTTCCGTGCCCGAGGGAAGAGTAACACCTGTGCCAACACCAATGATCTTTCCCTTATCGAAGAGGATCGTTCCATTTTCAATCACAGAACCACTGACGGTATGGATCGTTCCGCCGACAAGTGCTATCGGATGATCCTGCGGCTTGGCAGGGATTTCAGATGAGAATGCCTTGGGAATTCCTCCACATATCAGCACGATCACTATCAACACTATCATCGTTGTTTTCATCTTACCGTTGCTCCTTTCCGATATTCTCATCATGACATGAATAGCCATCCTTTGTCCCCATTGAAGGCTGGGGCTTTGATTCTCCGCCCGGACCCTTCTTTGTGCCGAAGGCTTTTTGGATCAGTACCGCTCGTTCTTTTCGTACTTCATCGTTCATCTTCCGATCTTCCTCACGATCAAAATATTTCTTACCATCGATCCATGTTTGTTCGCAGATTGAATACGTTGATAAT
>JACOSX010000142.1 GCA_016178625.1 Ignavibacteria bacterium | reverse complement strand
TCGAGTTTACAGAACGATTGGATGTCTTTCGATTGCATATCGGCATTGCTATACATTCCTTTTCTCTTGGTGAACCGATTCATCTGAATCTCACGTGCACACATGACCCGATTGCGGATACACTCGGAATGTTCGCCTGCGTCTTTACTCACCAACTCCTTATACTTCACTGCCGGGACCTCGATGTGGAGATCGATTCGATCGAGTAATGGTCCCGATATCTTTGCCATGTATTTTTGGATTTGCATCGAAGAACACGTGCATTCTTTGGTGGGATCAGTGAAGTATCCGCAGGGGCATCCATGCGTTGCAGTTCTGCGATGTCACGCTTTCCGCTAAAAAGCCGCCATCTGTGGCATATCCGAAAATCCTGAGGACCATTGGAGATCACCTTAGGAAGAAGCGTCTTGACTTGAAACTCTACCAAAAAGATGTTGCTAAGCTGCTGGGAGTGACAACAGATACTGTTACAAACTGGGAAAGGAACCGCGGAGGTCTGGCTCTCCGATTGATACCTAAAATCATTGTGTTTCTCAGATATGATCCTTTCAGGGATAAAACTCAATTACCTGGAGAAAAAATAAAATACAGTCGAAAAAGGCATGGCTTAAGCATTAAGAAATTAGCAAGGATGTTAGGTATCGATCCGACAACACTTGCTCGATGGGAGAGAGGAGAGAGTGGGCTGCGCGGGAAACTTAGAACCCTCTTGTACAATTTGGAAAATCAATCTGATAAATCACCGGATATAACTAACAGTGTATAAAAAATTAACATGGGAACCGGTGGCTGGCTAATTTCATTACCTTCTCGCTTTTTGAGTTTGGGATTTTAATCGTTATTTTTTTATATACGTTTTCTATCTGGGAAGAAATTCCCCACTATTCTTGTCTTATAATCAAGATGAAACTCAATCAAGGGGCACACGTACGTTTAGTCAAGACAACGGACACTGCTATTCAAGTGGGCTTTGAGGGACTGTTCCTTCACCACATTGATGCACTCTATCGCACCGCGCTACGGCTTACTCGGGATAAAGCTGAAGCCGAGGATTTACTTCAGGAAACGCTGCTGAAGGCATTTAAGGGTTATCATCAGCTTCTCGACCGCATAAAAGCCCGTGCATGGCTCTTTCAGATTCTCATAAACACATTCTATAACTTCAAGCAGAAACAAAAGAGGGAACCCCAAATTGTCGATTTGGAACTCTCCGAGGACCTCGTTACGTCGTCACTAACCACATCTGTATACAATCCGCTGGAAATCTTCGGTAGCATGATGAGTGATGAAATCGAAGCCGCGCTGGGGCAGCTACACTCGGAATTCAAACTTGTAATCCTTCTGTACGACGTTGAAGGTTTGAGTTACGACGAGATTGCTGAAGTTTGTCACTGTTCAAAGGGTACAGTTGCATCGAGACTTTATCGCGCCAGGCAGATACTTCGGTGCGCTTTGGAAGAGTATGCGCGAAAACAGGGTTACCTGAAAGGAGGTATCTGAAAATGGATGAGACGACGAATTGCATAAATGCTCGAACGATTCTCCTGGGAAAAGAAACAGGAATGTCCTCAGAGAGTAAAATTACCGAGGCAGAGATTCACGTTTCAACATGCGAGCATTGCAAGCGGTATTTTCAGTATAACGAACAATTCCAGCAGCTCCTCAAGCAGAAGCTGACGCACACGGCGACACCTCCTTCATTGCGGGAGTCTTTGCTGCAGCAGGTGAGTGAACAATCGTCGAAGGATTCCATATTCAATCGGTTGATTAGAACGAAACCACGATGGATCAATTGGGCGGCGGCGATCTTTGTTCTGTTCGTCATCGGGTCGGTAGCTGCTTATCTTGGATTGGTAAAGCACGGCGACGAATCTGCGTCGCGTCTCCCATCGCTCTTGATCCAGGACCACATTGAGTTGCAGATGCGAGACAACCCGTACGATGTGCAGACATCCGATAAGACAGAGCTCGAGCAGTGGTTCTCCAAGCGAGTCGACTTCGCGGTAAATATTCCTATCATTCAGAACGCCGAACTACTTGGTGGAAGACTATGTTACTTACTCAAGAGGCGCGTGGCGTTTATCGTGTTTGAAAAAGAGACCAAGCCGCTCTCCGCGTACATCCTTGACGGTGAGGGGATTGATCTCTCTTCACTTCATCAGTTATCATCGTCTCACGGTAAGACATTCTATTGGGACAACGAGAACGGTTACAACGCTATCCTGTGGAAGTCGGGTGGTCTGATCTATGCGCTTGTCTCTAGCATCGATTGCGCCGAACTTGAACAGCTCGCTGTAAGATTGTGAATCGTTTTGAAACTTTAGAAGTGAATTCAAAGGAGCCTTCCGTATGGTCCAAGCTGCCTTAAGAAATCCCTATGCAGTCATCGTCATGGCGCTCGTTATCGTGATCATCGGCATTACGGTATTGAACCGTATGCCGGTCGACATTCTCCCTATCTTTCAAACGCCTGCTGTCCAGATTCTCACGTTCTATCCAGGCATGCCTGCAGAGATCATGGAACGAGACATCACGAACCGACTTGAACGGTGGACGGGACAGGCGGACGGTATCGCACGACAGGAATCTAAGTCGATCGTTGGCGTTAGTATTGTTAAAGATTTTTTCCGCTCTGACATTGATCCGAACACTGCAATGTCACAGGTGACCTCGCTTGCCATGTCGGATTTGTTTTACCTGCCGCCGGGAACAATTCCCCCGATGGTCATGCTCTTCGACCCCACAGCATCGATTCCGTTGGCGCTCCTTACGGTGAGCAGCGATTCGCTTGATGAGACTAAATTGTACGACGTTGCCTACTTCAATATTCGTAACCAGCTCAGCTCGGTTCCGGGTGTCATCGCTCCGGCTGTCTATGGTGGGAAGCTGCGGAGAATACTTGTCTATCTCGATCCCGATAAGGTTCAGGCACGTGGACTTTCGCCGCTGGATGTTGTGAATGCAATCCGTAGCTTCAACGTCCTTGTCCCGACAGGTGATGCAAAGATCGGCGACCTCGACTACAACATCAACGCCAACGGGATGGTCGAAAAGGTTGCCGATTTCAATAATATTCCTATCAAAATGGCGAACGGAGCGCCAGTATTTGTGAAGGACGTGGGGTACGTTCAGGATGCTTATGCAATCCAGACGAACATCGTGCACGTCAATGCAAAGAGGCAAGTGTACATCCCCATATATCGGCGACCGGGAGCAAATACAATTCAAGCGGTCGAGGGAGTGAAAGCGATCATCCCGACAGTGCTCGCTCGCATCCCTAATGGAATAAACCTCAACGTGATCTTCGATCAATCGACTTATGTGAGGAACTCGATCTCCACACTTGAGCACGAAGGTCTCCTTGGTGCAGCTCTTGCCGGACTGATGATCTTAATTTTCCTCGGAAGCGTTCGCTCGACAGGAATCATCATTCTCGCTCTTCCGCTTTCCATCCTTGCAGCGTTCATCGGACTCTACTTCACTGGGCAAACGATTAACAGTATGACGCTCGGTGGGCTTGCACTTGCGGTGGGCATGCTTATAGACAACGGTATTGTCGTGCTGGAGAACATCGACCGACACCTGAGACTTGGAGAAGTGCCCAAGGATGCCGCTTTGAATGCTGCAAAGGAAGTGGCGCTCCCCGTGCTGGTTTCTACAATCACCATCATCGTGGTGTTCTTCCCGGTCATCTTTCTCACGGGGATGGGCAAGTTCCTCTTCACGCCGCTTGCACTTGCTGTGGCGTTCGCAATGGCAGCTTCTTATATCATGGCTCAAACACTCGTGCCCGCAACAGCAGCGAAATTCTTGAAACTCCACGCTGAAACTCCTGCTGGCAAGTTGTCGAGAACTCTGACGCGGTTCGAGGGAAGCTTTGAGCATCTCCGATCACAGTACGAGAATATCCTCACGAAAGCTCTTGCCCGTCGGAAGAAGGTCATCGTCGGGATTGTTGTCCTTTTCCTCCTCTCACTTGGATTGTATACGTTCATTGGGACCGAGCTTTTCCCGGGTGTCGATGCAGGTCAATTCATGATCCGCGCAAGGACAAATTCGGGTACGCGCGTGGAGAGAACTGCTGAGCTAATGACTCAGATTGAAAGGTCCATCCGTACGAAGATTCCGGCTTCGGAGATCCACACGATCGTCTCCAACATTGGCGTGCTAAACGACTGGCCCGCTGCCTATACTCCAAACTCCGGTCCGCAGGATGCGTTCATCAACGTCCAACTCACAGAGGATCATAGCCGCAGCACGATGGAGTATGCAGCAATGCTGCGCGATGCTCTTGCCGAGGAATTCCCGGGTGTCGGTTTTGCTTTCGATACGGGCGGACTCATCACGGCGGCTCTGAACTTCGGCATTCCTTCGCCAATCGACATCCAGATTGAGGGAAACGATTTGCAGGTGACGCACGGAATCGCCGAACGGGTGCGAGACATCATGAAGAACACTTCAGGCGCAGTTGATGTACGCATCCACCAGCGGTTCGACTATCCCCAGATCGATCTTGACGTGGATCGGGCGAAAGTGGCAGCGGTCGGTCTCACGCAAGAACACGTCGTTAAGAACGTCGTGACAGCGTTGAATTCCAGCATCAACTTCCTGCCGTCGTTCTGGATTGACTACAAGACGGGCAATCACTACTTCGTCGGCGCGACGTATCGAGAAAAACTCATCGACTCAAAGGAAACACTGGAGGATATTCCGATCACGAGTCCCAACCAGTCCCAGCCAATCCTCCTGCGGAACGTTAGCACGTTCAAGCGGACCACCGCGCCCATGGAGATCAACCACCTTAACATCACTCGTGTGACGGACGTGTACGCCAACGTGTACGGTCGTGACGTTGGCTCAGTGGCGAACGAAATCCAGTCCAAGATCGATGAGCTTGCCAAGGACAAGTCCATCGTGCCGCCAGGGTACTTCATCCGGATGCGGGGTGAGATCTCTAGCATGAATGAATCATTCAAAGGCTTAGGGTTTGGTCTTCTCCTTGCTGTTATTCTTGTTTATCTTGTTATGGTGCCGCTCTTCAAGTCGTTCCTCGATCCGTTCATCATCATGTTCTCCGTTCCGCTAGGCATCATGGGTGTTCTGTGGATGCTGTTTGTGACGGGAACGAATATCAATATTCAATCGCTCATGGGTGTGATCATGATGGTGGGAATTTCGGTTTCGTACAGCGTTCTGTTAGTCGACTTTGCCAACAAGCTTCGCGCTGAAGGAATGAGCGTACGCGATGCGATTGTGAAAGCCGCGACGATTCGTCTCCGTCCGATTCTTATGACGTCGCTCGCTGCCATCCTCGGTCTTCTACCGATGGCAATTCGACTTGGAGCGGGGGGTGAAGCAAACCTTCCGCTTGCCCGTGCCGTCATCGGCGGATTGCTGGTCTCGACTATACTGACGTTGATTCTCGTGCCGCTGTTGTATTCGGTGTTGAAGAAGGATGTCGTGGAAGGGTCAGTGGTAGCATAGCTTTGCATGTTCTGCGAGACCACACATACTGGATATTAACCTAACACGCCAAATACAGAGGAATGGCAAAAGAATATTTAAAGCAATTGGATACTTTAATAAAACAGGCAACTTCTGGAAGATTTCAGAATGTCGATCTGGAGTGCAAGCATTTTTTCAGTGGCGCGGCAGTTTACGCGAACGGAAGAATTTTCATTTCGTTAACTCCTGTTGGATTTGCGATAAAACTACCTGAAGAGGCGAGACATACATTGATGAAGAAAAAAGGCGTAAAACCACTTCGTTATTTTCCAGAGGGTCCTATCAAGAAAGATTATGTTATTTTGCCCAACACGATGCTAAACGAAATGAACACTCTAAGACGTTGGATACAAATCTCGATTGAACACGTGTCCAGCCTGCCAAAGTCTCGCAGGAGAAAAAATAATAGGAGCTAAAGATTATGAAATCGAACAAAACCCTTTGGTTCATTCCGATCCTCATTCTTGTTGCCGTCGTCGTGTTTGCGATGAGACGACAGGAGAAGAATCAACTGAATACAAAGGAGACTACGAATCTTCCCCGTGTGCAGGTCGAGAAGCCGCAGAGGAAATCTGTTTCGTCCGAGCTGCAGCTCAACGGAGATGTCTTACCGTGGCAGCAGGCGACACTTTACTCGAAGGTCGCTGGCTACCTCAGAGAGATCAAGGTAGACAAAGGCGATTTTGGTGAAGAAAGGCGACGTCCTTGCGGTCATCGATGATCGCGAGACGGAGAAAGAGTACGAGCGCGCTGTCGCAGATTACCATC
>JACOSX010000024.1 GCA_016178625.1 Ignavibacteria bacterium | reverse complement strand
TCGATGTCGTTACTGGAACTCGCGCAGCTGAGGAATATCCGGGCGCTCTTGTGTCCCAATGATGAATTAACAAAATTCATATCGTACCAACTGGCAGCGTAGCCTCTGAAACGTTTTACACAGAAAAAAGGACTTGACCTCGACCCAAGGTTGGAGAACAACTTGCTGGGCATAGCCTTGTAACAGGGGGAAGGTCGTGAAAAGAAAGAATATGGTAGCAAGCCTAGGCATTGTGAATCTCCAGTGGGTGTGGGAGCGGATAACGGTTCAGGCCATTAGTAGTAGCGCTGCGATAGTATAAACAATTCTGAAACAACTTTCAATTGTTTTTCGGTAATAGAAAATTATTACGCTACTCTTGATTTTCTCATCCCTTTTGTCAATATTAGTTACAAGTTAATCGAGCTTGTTTCTTTTGTGCAGGTTAGAAACTCAGTGAAAGCCCTTCATATCCCGTTCGTTCTCCTCATTGTTTCGCTCTTCGGACAGAACATGGTAGCCGCGTCCCGCGCCAAATATGCCGGTGAGTTCATGGCGATCGGTGTCGGGGGGCGGGCGCTCGGACTTGGCGGTGCGTATGTCGCGCTCGCAAATGACGCGACCGCCGGATATTGGAACCCTGCCGGTCTTTCATCGCTGATGTATCCCCAAATCTCGTTGATGCACGACGAACGATTCGCCGGACTGGTCAATTATGATTATGGATCGGTGGCAGTACCAACTGGTACGCAATCAACGATTGCCATCAGCGCGATTCGCCTCGGGGTTGATAATATTCCCAACACCCAAAATGCCGGTGTCGATGCGAATGGCAATCCACTGCCTCCCGATCAATGGCAGAATTTTGTAGCGATCGATCCTAATCGAGTGACATACTTCAACGCTGCCGACTGGGCGTTGTATGTTTCTTATGCACGAAGAGCAAACGAAAGTTTCTCATACGGCGCGAATGTAAAGCTCATCCGGCGCGAGCTTGGCGAAGCATCGGCCACAGGTATCGGGGTTGATATTGCCGCACGGTATTTTCTTACAGAGAAAATTGCCTTCGGTGCAAACTTTCAGGATGTCACGACAACTCTCGTTGCGTGGAACACGGGAACAAATGAATTTATTTCTCCCACTCTCAAGGTCGGGTCGGCGTATTTTGTGGACGCGTTCGGCGGACGTTTTGCGCCGGCAGCAGATGTTGACGTTCGCTTCGAGGGGAGAAAATCAGCCTCGAATGCGCATCTCGGTAAACTCAGCTTCGATTTCCATAGTGGTCTCGAGTTTGATTACCAGAATGTCTTTGCACTACGCACCGGCTACAGCGATATCGGCTCGCTGAACTTCGGTGCCGGGATCCATCTTCCGAAATTCGATATCGATTACTCCTTTGCAAAGTTCAACAACGCCGATCAACTCGGCAATACCCACCGCATCTCACTCACGTTCACACTCCAAGCAGAACAGTTCGCCCGGAGCTCAGAGTAATCTGTGAAACAGAATATCTCTGTAGTCATTCTTGCTCTCCTGCTCTCCTCGTGCGCGGCGTCCGTGCCATACGCCACCGACTATCCATTGACCCATGAACTTTTTCATTCGCGGGATGGAATGTTCAGCGGAAAAATTCCACAGGGTTGGTTCTCTACGACATCAGATTCACTCGCACCGGCTGTCGTGGTGTCAATGATCAAGAACGATTTCTCAGCCGTTCTCTCAGTGAAAGAACTGAAGCTCGATCGCCTTGCTGCAGAACGGGTTGCGAAAGACGGTTATGCATTACTCGCGCATCTCAGTATGGGATTGCAGGATGAGGGATCCACTGGAGGAGAAACCATAGACCCCAAAGAGTTCGAGGTGCACGGGAGGAAGTACGGTAGCTATGAGATCATTTCTGGAGGAGTCTGGAAAAGGATTGTCGTGTTTTCCCTCCGAGGGAGATTCTATGAATGTGAGTCGTATACAGTGAAAGGCAATTGGTCAGCTGATGCACTCTCGAGGCTCTTCAGCGTGCAACAATCTGTTCTTGCTTCACTTTCGATGTAAATGACGTTATGCAGTTCGATGAATTTGTTCATCAGAAGGGTGTGTGTTACGTCTTAACCGAATTCAACCCCCTTCGAATTCCCCCTTCTCTTCAATAAAAGAAAGGGGAAAAAGGGATGAGTTTCATAGAGCATGGTCTCGGGGACCGTCGATGCCGTTGGTTGCCGAACATGAACTTGTAAGATTATTTTGTCCGAAGGATGAAGACGCCGTTCCAATCATCGGGGGGTGGTGATGAACGATAGAGATGAGACCGCTCGATGTAAAGGTGTGACGGAAAATCATCGGGGACAAGTGCAAGCGCCTTTTCAAATGCCTCGATTGCCGAATTCCATTCCCGCTGTCGGTAGAACATTAACCCACACTTGTAATATTCCATAAAGCTCAACTGATTGGCTGGGACAGTGCTCTCACTCATGGCGATCAGTTCGTATACGCGTATTGGCTCAGTTTTTCCAGCAACAACAATCATGTCCAGCTCACGTGCGAAGACTCGTCCCTTCACCTTCGAGAACGTGCTCTCGCTGATAAGAATGGTCGTCTTATACTGTTTGTTCGCGCTCTCGAGGCGTGCGCCCAGGTTAACGCTATCGCCAATCACGGTATAATCGAAACGGCTGTCGCCCCCCATGTTTCCGACAATTACTTCTCCCGTATTAATGCCGATGCGGACGTTCAGAGGTGGTCTGCCCTGTTGCTGCCAGAGACGGCGCATCCCGAGTAGAGCCTCCTGCATTTGCACCGCCGCACGGCAGGCGTTGTACGCATGATCTTCCTGAGGAATCGGGGCACCCCAAAACGCAACGATGGCATCACCTTCATACTTATCAAGTGTTCCATTGTTTGCGAAAATGATTGAGGTCATCACATTGAGATAGTCGTTCAAGATCATGACCAGAGTTTCGGGCGGCAGTTGTTCCGAAATACGCGTAAAATTTTCGATGTCGCTGAAAAAAACCGTGAGCTCTTTCCGCTCACCACCGAGACGAAGTTTTTCAGGATGAGAAACAAGCTCATCAACAATGGTGGGGTTCACGTATCGGCTGAACATACTCTTAATCAGCACCTTTTGTTTTCGTTCGGTCACATAGCTATACACCGTGCTGCCCACATAACTGACGATGACGGCGAGGAACGGACTCGTCATATCTGCCAAAAAGTTCTTCTCGATGAACAGTCTGAGTGATGCCCAGTAGATGATGAACAATTCTGCTATCGTCAACGCCACGCCAAGAATCTCGATAAGAGAACTATACTTCGTCCGGATGGATTTTAGACCGGCAGTGAGAACGAACGTAAAAAGACTGAGACCAAAAACGACAAGAGCAGTCATCCACAGCGGTGCTCGAGGAATAAAATTTCTCGTGAGAATATTCTCGATGATGTTAGCGTGGATCTCTACGCCATACATCTTGTTATCGCCTTCTTGTTTCCCTTCTGCTATCGTCACGGGGAAGAGGTCTTTTTCTTCCGGCATTGTCGAACCAACGAGCACGATCTTACCCGCAAATGTGCCATCATACAAATAGCCATTCTCAGGGTCATCAAACGTATTGACTTGTTCACCCGGATGGTTAAGCTCATCAACCGTTTGGAAATCCTTGTCGTCAAGAACATCGGCAATGTTTATTCGGCGAAAGGTTCCTGAAGGTCCGTAATAATTGATCAGGAACGATGTCGGATCATAGTGAGGAATGATTCGATCCCCATAGTGGAACGTGTTATTCGCAATCTCAGCAGTCGTTGACCACGGCAGTCCCCAATAGACGTTGAGCACGGCGAAGGAAAATGTTGGAAGGCGCTGCTGTGTATTATCATCGTAGGCAAACGGCATGTACCGTCGCAACACCCCGTCGACATCTTCGCGGGCATTGACCAAACCGAAATGACTCGCAGAATCAATAAAGAGGTTGCCGAAGTTCTCCGAATGGTCGCGGAGGATCCCATGACGGTTCTCCGGTTCTAATTTTCCTGCAAGGACCACGTTTTGTGTCTCGTGTAATGCTTGACGGAATGCATCATCATTACGAGGGTCTCGTGAATCATTCGAGCTGAAAATGACATCGATCCCAATTGCTTTGGCTCCCGCCCGTTTCAGGTTCCGGACCAGACGCGTGTAATACGACCGCGGCCATGGCCATTTCTCGGGGAGCGCCTTGAATGATTCTTGTGAGATCTCTACGATGACGACCTGCGAGGTGTTCCGCACGGTCTGATTCACTCCTCTCTGCTGGAAGCGCCAGTCGATGAGAGCAAGCTCTGCTCGCCTGAGTGGTGGAAATTCCACGAGTATATCCTGGGTAAGCAAGAGGACAAGAACTGTGACGATAAAACTAATACTGAGGTGAAGAAGAAATGTGCGAGCAGGTTTAGAAAGCCGCTGAGACATGATATTGTTAAACGTCCGCGCGGAGAATAAGACTCCAGATGACATCGTTAGTGCTACCAGGGAACTGGTAGAATTTTT
The DNA here is from genome assembly GCA_016178625.1 of Ignavibacteria bacterium. Lineage (GTDB taxonomy): Bacteria > Bacteroidota > Ignavibacteria > UBA10030 > SZUA-254 > JACOSX01. Next base: position 21,377 of record JACOSX010000024.1, on the reverse strand, counting down.
GGTTAAGATACAGACTGAGTTGACTCCGCACACTAAGATTCTTCATAACGTAATACTGTGCGGTTGCATCCACGAGCACCCGCTGGATATCCCCAAACGTTGGGCTGAACGATCCCGAGAGCTGAAGACGGTCTTCCATCAAACGGTAGAGGGCGGTCGTGGAGAGTGTTGTGTATGTGAGTGATGCAGGTCCGCCCACCGGTGCGGAGGAAAAACTGGAAACAAACTTACTGGAGTTTATGGTCAAACTTGTTACTGTCTGTAACGGAATCGTGAACGTCGATATGGCACTCAACATCACTGTTGTATTGCGCGTGTCGAGATCCCGATACGAACGATCATCACGCATCGAGGTGCTCACGCTGAGGAGGGTAGTATGGCGCGCACCGAACGTGAATTCTTTCCCTAATTGCACTAACACCCGGTCTGTGCGGTCATCGATTGCATAGAGGCTGTCCGTGATCGGTCGTTCGTTGACGTTTGACGCGTGAAGGTACGAGAGCGTGACATTCGGAGCGCTGGACCGAGAGAAATATGATAGGCTCACATTTCCCGTCGTTCCAGTTGTCGTCGTGGCTTTTGTCTCTGCCGTGTTGTCTTTAAGTCTCTCGAATCCTGCCGAAAGAAACCACTGATTATTCGCGAGTCGAATACGATCGCTGATATTATATCCTCGAACGTCCGTTCGCAAGAACGACTGGCCGAACGATTCATAACCCTCACCGTGACGAAGATAGGTAAAACGTAGCGCATTGTTGAAATAATTCAGTGAAAGACCACCTTCGTAGGCAAGAGTCGGGAGGTTTTTTACCCCCAGCGGTGTGAGATGCTCGTTCACAGTGATGATACCGGAGAAGGCATCCCTGATGTTGCGGATTCGATTTCGATATGATTCATCATAGTCTTTGTACAAGATATCGATGAGAGAATCACTAAAACTCCCGTTGGTGATGTCTTTATTCGTCGCGCTGAACGCTCCCTGTCCGGTTATTTCAATATTTCGTCGGTCGAGCGTTAGGACCAGGTCAGAGCCGAGAACGACATTTTCCTGAGGTTTGATGCCGAAACGGATTGATCCGATGTCGTCAGTGGACTTCAAATAGCTGAAACCGATGTGTGATTCTTCACGCTTACCAAAACTGGGTCGGATAGCGAACAATGTACGGTTAAATGTCCCGTAATTGTACTTCGCCCAGAGTCGAGGATTTGTTGTTGGATCATAGAGACCGAAAGCGCCGGTTGGATCGTTCGCCTGTTCCACCGCCAACGTACTTTCGGGAAAAGTCTTGAAGACTGTGCTTTCAATGCGTCGTATGATGTTACCCGTGGTAACATCCAGATTAAATTTACCAAACGTGAGCTTACCGTTAAACCCACGCACGCGCCTGCCGTTCATGATCAGGTCGGGAAAGATGGGATAACTATCGCCATAGCCAACGTTGAACCATGGCGACTCGCCCCCGATGAAAAATCGGTTTTGTGGCTGGCGGTTATCTTGTTCTTCGTTAGTGACATATACGCGTCCGTTCAGCCGGAATTGATTGTAAGTTCCATTCGCGGAAATCGTTGCGCGATTGTACGGTCTTACCTCACTGGAAATATCTTCGTTCCGTGTCTCTAACTGGATGTTATAGTTATACTTCCATACTGAGGAGACTGGAGGTAAACCAATCTCGCTCGTTCCGTTCACTGTAAATTGCCACGAGTAGGTATCAACAGGTTTTCCCTGCGTGTCGAAGATTTCGACACGGACGGTATGTGGTCCACTTGAAAGTGTGGAAGATACATTTTCCGGTTTGATAACAAACAGATCTTCGGATCGGACATAATTGGTCGAAAGATCAGCAGCATCGAGATACACTTTTGTCGCTGCCCTGTTGATGGATGAGTCATCGTTCACAAGAGAAAATGAAATCAAGACGTCGTCGGCTTGCACCTTCTCGTTTTCTTCAGGACTCAAGATGACAATCGCTCGCTTCGTCGATTCTGCCTCGCTAATAGTAAGAGAGAGAGGATGTTGCTCGGGATTTTCTATAGGATAATTCTCTGTAGTTGTTTGACCGTGAAGGTAGAGCACGAAGTAATACTCGAGAGAAGGTGGCACAACGAACACTGGCGGGATGGTGACCGTGGCGGAATTCCCGGCAACTAACATCTCAACCCGCCGGAAATCGCGTTCTCCAAATTGCCGGAATGCAATCTCAATACGATCCACAACATTGGCGCTGACAAATTCAACTTGGATAGAGAGAGGGTCCCCTGGGTGAACGGCGCCCACGTTCACCTTCGATACTTTATCGCTGAGTTGAGCGAGACTTGATAAAGGAATGATAAACAATGTCACCGCTGCAAGCCACATTTCACGGCGGTACTGATATGTGACGGAGGCAATTCGGTACACAGCTCGCGATCAAAAGTTAAACGTTATTAAGTTTCAAGAAGATAATAAATTATCTTTTTATCTGCTCGCTGTTATTGCTTGTACCTGATCTTGAGTTCTTTCTTATCCCCCTTGGAGTTTCGAAGCTCGAGGTTAAGTTCATTCGATGAGCCACCCAGAGCGGCGTTATTTGCATCGGCGAGTTCCTGCTCAGTTGCTTTTCGTGAGGAAATTGAGCCGTCTTGATTGGAAAATCCTATAAAACCAGCGGGGACATCAATGTCTCTGGTCGAAACATTATTCTTCAAATTTACCAGACCTTCCGTGACGACAAGCGTATCATTGCCGCTGCCGCCGCTAAGTTTGCCTCGTGTCCCTCGGATTGAAGCGACTGAAGTCGGTGATGTCAGACGAAAGCGATCGTTTTGTTGTTTTTTCACGTCGAATCCAAACGATCCTTTACTTAACTGAATGATCTTCACCATTCCACCTGTCTGACTGCTGGCACTAATCGTAAGTTCGGACTGTTCACGGACACGCACGATACTCCGGTCCATGAATTTTATGACCGCAAGGGATTGTTTTCCGGTTCGTACCTGATCGCCGACAATCAGCATGTCTCCACTCGTTGCTTTCGACCACTCATTCGATGCAGATTTTTTCATTACTTCCTGAACGATTTTTGTAACAAGAGCGAGCGTTCCATTCTCAGGGCGGAATCCGAAGCTCAGAACTGTTAAGGCAGTGAACGCGATGAGGACTAAAATATTGGTATGAATGCGTTGTCGGTATTTCATGGATGTGCTCCTCTGAACAAACTCTGATTATTCAAAGCTCAACTCGGCACTATCAGCAATCTCACGCAACTGGTTGAGAAGGTTGAGCAGTTCACTCTGCGTTAGGGTTGAGCCATTCAAACCATAGGTTCCCGTCAGTCGAAACCCACCTGCACGAATCTGCTTGAAGACGGAGGCATAACGCTGTCCGAGGATCTCTTCAAGCTGGTTGAGGATCGCGTCATTCACTCCTCCTCCACCTGATGTGGAAACTGAAAATAATCCGATCGTGCTGGATACCTCGTTGTCGACGCCGCCTGACCCGTGTTGCTTGTTGACCACTTTCCATACATAGGTCTTACCATCTTCCAAAGGACGGCCGCCTGCGTACAGAAATGAATTCTGAGCAGTGAGATCAACTTCAAGCATAGGTGGCTTTCGAGAGATAGCGTCTTCACGTGATTGATCGGGAGACTTTTCGGCGACTGTAAGAACAGAGCGGTCTCCGTCCTGGTAAAATTCGAAGAAAGGGAACTCGTCTGTCATTTCACCGTCGCGCGGCGATCGTAATTCAACGCGGGATGAATTCTTGAGATCAAACCTGACATCGACAGGATTACCGACAGGGTTTGAACTGGCATCTAAGAGCTGAAGGTGGATAACATATTGTCCTGCCGGAAATTTTCCCGTGCTGAGCGAAACATCTTGCAATCGCTGTTTGGCGTTGTCATCGAATGAGAATTTCGTCGGGACTGTCCCACTCCGTCCGAGATCCATGTTCGTGATAATCTTGCCTGGTGGGTCGACAGAAAATTGTTGGGTTGTGAACATCCCCGCGTTTCCCGATAGTGTTCCATCGGCTAAATAGATCTCCATAGCTCCTCTCAACACAAGGTCGTACCGTCTGGAACAGGTATTTGTAATGTTTATAGTAAATAAGAGAGACGCGCTTTCAAAATGTTCGAAATCAATGTCGGTAGGTGATAGTTCTTCTACGTTCGCGTTAACCACCGTCATCGACGGCTGGCACTGAGCACGAGCTGGCGTTGGGGAGATCGCTCCAAGAGCGGTGATTCCAATCATCCCAACCAAAAAAACCATGAAATGATGAGGGAGATTCTTCATAACTACTCCATTTGATGTACCATTTTTTGACCAAAAGTACGGCAAATTTCTACACTCTAATCAATATTTTCCATTATTAATATGGTGAATACAGAGTCGAAATGAAAGAGGCGTGTGGCAGTAATCACTTTCTGTAATTCAGAATTTTGAGATATCGTTATAAATAACAAATGCCATAAATGCGAGCAGGAGAATGAATCCCACCTGTTGGATTGTCAGCTTGACTTTATGGGGGATTTCACGTCGGAAGACTCTTTCAAAGAGCAGAAGAATTAAATGTCCCCCGTCAAGGGCTGGGATCGGTAGGATGTTGAGGATGGCAAGACTCATGCTGATGTTTGCCATGAACCATAAAAATGTCATCGTGCCATACTCCGCGCTCTGGGTTGCAAGTTGAGCAATTGCAATCGGACCGCCGAATGATTCTCGGAATGAAGCTTTGCCGGAAAATATCTTACTCACCGTAAGGAAAAAAAGATGCAATGATTGCCCGATTTCTTTGATCCCTTCAGAGGTCGCCTCAAAAAACGTATAGCTAATGTGTCGCGACGGCCCGACATACCGCCCACCGATCTTCACGCCGATTCGTCCCTCCGTCGTGACCATCGTAGAACCCGACATTGTCTGGTCGCTATGTTTCCATGTCAGTGTAATTCGTTTGCCTGCATGTTGTTTGATAAGTGATGCTACTCTCGGATAACTTACTGCAGTATCGTTGAGAGCAAGAATAGTATCGCCCGCTCTCAATCCCAGTTGCTCGGCGGGCATGTGGGCCTCAACGCCATCGATAGTCACGACCGTATGCGCGACAACAATTCCTAATTGGGTTTCAGATGGCTGAGCGAGGTATTTTGAAGGAATGGAGATTGGAATGCGGTTCCCCAGTCGTTCGACTTCTAGAGTGATATCGTTGCCGAGGTTCTCTATGTAAATCAGGCTCTGAATCTCATCCCAATGTGTCACGCGTTGGCCGTTCACAGAAAGAATCTTATCACCGGATATAATGCCTGCTTGTCCGGCAACACTTCCCTCTGCGACGTACCCGACCTCGGTCGTTTCTTGGAGATACTTACCGCGTATGAAATGGATGCAGGAAAAAATGATCAACGCAAGCACAACATTCATGATCACGCCAGCTGAAAGCACAAACATCCGCGCCCAAACGGATTTTGACCGAAATTCCCAAAGTTGCGGTTCCTTCTCCAGAAAATCAGTGTCCATGCTCTCATCAACCATGCCGGCGATTTTCACATACCCACCGACAGGGAGCCACGAGATACAGTAATCAGTGTCTCCGATTTTCTTCCCGAATGCCCGCGGTGGAAAACCAATCGAGAACCGATCGACTCTCATGCCTGTGAGTTTTGCGGCGAGAAAATGCCCAAGCTCGTGGATGAAGATCAGCACGCCGAGAGTGATGGCAGTATAAAAGAACATGTTCAAAGCTTGCATGATAGCCTTTCTAGGTCAGGTGAAGCCCGTAGCTTTTGACAACGGTGCGGGTTGCTGTATCAGTTTCAAAAATATCGTTCAGCCCGGGAGAATGTTTAACAGGTATCTTCTCTAACGCATGAGCAATCAGGTGAGGGATCCGGTCAAAACTCATTTGTCGTTGTAAGAAGAGGTCGACAGCAACCTCGTTTGCAGCGTTCAAGATTGCCGGTGCTGTTCCTCCTTCCCGGATCGCATCATATGCCAATTGAACGCACTCGAACTGATCCAGATCCGGTTTGAAAAACGTCATCTCGCGCAGCTCGGCGAAATCGACTCTGTTATATAGGGATGATGCTCGCTCAGGGTACGTGAGTGCATACTGGATCGGGATTTTCATGTCGGGCATGCCGAGTTGCGCTTTCACAGAACCATCGACGAACTCCACCATCGAATGGATGATCGATTGAGGATGGATGAGCACATCGATCTTTTCGGGAGGCAAGTTAAACAACCAGTGTGCTTCAATGACCTCAAGTCCTTTGTTCATCATCGTAGCAGAATCAATGGTGATTTTGCTACCCATCTTCCAATTAGGATGTTTTAGCGCTGCCTCGACTGTTACACTCGTGAAATCTTTCTTCCTCATGTTGAGGAACGGACCACCTGATGCCGTGAGGATCAACCGCGCAATGTCATCGGATTTCTCTCCAGTAAGGCATTGGAGGATTGCACTGTGTTCACTATCGACAGGGATCAATGCTGCGTTGTGTTCACGGAGCAATTGTGTAATAATCTCTCCCGCTACGACAAGGGTTTCCTTATTTGCAAGCGCAACCGTTATTCCACGCTTGATCGCCTCGATCGTCGGACGCAATCCCGCGAAGCCTACCAATGAGTTGATGACGATATCGATATCACCCTGACTCACAAGCTCTCGGAGTCCATCTTCGCCGGTGAAGACATTGACGGCGCCATTCATCGTTTGCTTCAGGAGTGAGGCAGAACATTCATCGAGAACCGCCACCGCTCTCGGATGGAATCGTTCGATTTGTTGCTGAAGGATGCCGATGTTCTTGTTTGTTGTCAAGTAGGAGGCGTGGAACCGATCGGGGAAATTCGCGATCACCTCCAGACTGTTTTGACCGATGGAGCCTGTAGAACCAAGTATACAGATATTCTTCATTTGCGGCTAAAAAACAAGATGCCCCGACGTGAAGGGGCACTATTCCTTTCGAAAGGTAAGGAAATCCCCGCAGGAAAACAAGCAAGAATTCGGATCAGGAAAGACGCCGACACTTTTACTCGGTTCACTTACTTGCCCGTATCACCATGATTCCAGATTGTACAGGATGCTTTTGAAGATATTTCGATAGGGTCTCATTGGTAATTCGCACGCTGTCCCCTATGTCCGGTGCATGGAGGTAATGAAGTGTTCCGTCATCAAGTCGGATCGCAATGCCCGTATGTGCGATGTCGAGTCCTACCTGTGTGGTTGTGATGGCAATGATATCGCCTGATTTGATTGAAGACTGTAAACCTTGGATCTGAGATTTCGGAATATACGATAGTTGACGATTACGGAATTTCTCTTCAATCTGTTTTATCTTTATGAGCGATGAATCATCAGAAAGCCTTGGATACAGGTGCTGATGGGTCGACATGAAGTTGATTGTTTTCCGGTACGGTATCCCACCGAGTTCTTTGGTGATATCGTTCACGATCCCCTTCTGCTCATTGTCGTAGATCCAATCCGTAAAGTAATGCAAACGGCTACCATAACCAATGATCGTTCCACCACGATATCGAATGACCTGGAGCTCGCGTTGGTAGGCATCATAGGATAGTGTATTATTCTTTATGCAACGCGAAAGGGCAAGCACGTTCTCTACAAACGTCACACAGTCGAAACCATGAAGGTTGCAGGCGAGCTCTTCCGAATCAGACTTGTCGAGCGTGCCAGCGTTGTACGGTGCACCGATGAATTCTTTTCCGACGTGAACAATCACTTCCCCTGTTGGCTTGTCGATGAGCTTGTGTTCGAACGCATCAGCGAAGATACGATTTGTGATCAATCGATCTTGAGGTTGCGCGAAGGAGTGGAACAGAAGTAGCGAAAAGAGAAAGAAGGCGAAATTGGTTAACGTCATGTGTCCGAGGGTAAGCGTCACCGCAATTCTTCCATTCACGAGGGGAGAATTTTTAGAATAGCTTTCTCAAAGGATGACGATGAATAAGATTTTAGGTTTGACAATTTAAAAAGGTGTTTCCTCTTGTAGGGAAACTGTTGGAGGCAGCAATGGCTCAAGTCCCAACGGGGCGAGTTTTTCGAACCCCGCGTATTCTTTCTTAAATGCCAGACGGACAATCCCTGTAGGACCGTTACGCTGCTTACCAATAATGATCTCGGCAAGACCTTCTGTAGGAACGGACATTCCCTCATCGTCTTTGATTTCAGTGATACCGTAGGACTCCGGACGGTGAACAAAAAGGACCACATCGGCATCCTGCTCGATTGCACCCGACTCTCTGAGGTCGGCAAGCATCGGTCGTCGATCTGTTCGCGATTCCACAGCGCGGTTGAGCTGAGAAAGAGCAATAACAGGAATGTTCAGTTCTTTCGCCAACGCCTTCAGCGAACGTGAGATAGTGGAAATTTCACGTTCACGCGACTCGGCATTTTTTGGTCCCTGCACAAGCTGCAAGTAATCCACAATGACCATCCCGATGTCCTGTTCGGCTTTCAGTCGTCGAGCTTTCGCTCTGAGCTCAAGAATACCCATCGAGGCTGAATCGTCGATGAATATTTTTGCTTCGGATAATCGTCCTGCGGTGCGGCTTAACCTCGCCCATTGCTCTTCTCGCAGCTTACCTGTTCGCAACTCGTGGGCATTCACCTTTGCTTCCGATGAGAGCATCCGGATGACTAATTGCTGTTCGGACATTTCGAGGCTAAACACCGCAATCCCTGTCGGCTTTTCGCGATGCAATGCTGCATTTCTTCCTACGGAGAGAGCGAGCGCTGTCTTTCCTTGACTCGGTCGACCCGCGACAATGATTAAGTCCGATCTCTGAAAACCCCCTGTCAGCTCGTCAAGTTTCTGAAAACCACTTGGCACGCCCGTAATACCGCCATGCTTGCCGTGAATTCCTTCCAGCATCTCAAATGTTGCATGAACTGCGCGCTTCATTGGCGTGAATGTTTTCTTCAGTCGTCGCTCGGAGATCTGGAAGATCTTCGACTCGGCTTCATCGAGAAGCTCGAGCGCATCCTCCGTATCGCTATACGCGCGCGTAGCAACTTCCGAAGATGATGCAATCAGACTGCGCATGAGCGACTTTTCCAGAACGATGCGCGCATGATATTCTACGTTCGCAGACGAACTTGTGTTCATGGTCAGTTCGGTGATGTAGACGGCATCCTCCGTAGGGTTCAACTGTCCGCGACGCCGAAGCTCTTCCACAAGCGTCACGGCATCGATCGGGTCACCTTTTTCAAACAGCGACATCATTGCTTGGAACAACTTTTGGTGTGTTGGACTATAAAGTGTCGAAGCATCCAGCAACTCGAGGACCTTTGGTACCGCTTCTTTATCGATGAGCATTGCGCCAAGCACGGCACGCTCTACCTCCACTGCTTGCGGAGGCACGCGACCAGCGACGGAAGGTTGGTCCGACGGGACCGGGAGATCAAAGATCTGCTTCGATTTTGCCATGGTAAGGACTTTTCAATTCGTCATAGAGTTTCTTGAACATCTTCATATCTTCCCATGCTGGACGCTTCCAGTTTGGATTCCGAAGGAGGGCGGCGGGATGATATGTTACAATCAGTTTCGCTCCTCGATAGTTGTGGACCTTACCGCGAAGATTTGTCAGACTCTCGTTCGTTTGGAGAAGCCACTGCGCCGAAATTCGCCCGAGGCAGATGATAAACTTCGGTTTCAGGAGGTCGATCTGTTTGTGGAGATAGGGAGAACATGTCTCCATTTCTGTCGGTTCAGGGTCGCGATTGTTTGGCGGTCGACATTTCAAAATGTTGCAGATGTACACGTCCTCCCGTTTCATCTGGACTGCCTCAATAATTTTGTTTAACAGCTGGCCTGCACGTCCAACAAATGGCTCTCCTTGTATGTCTTCATCGGCGCCCGGTGCTTCTCCTATGAACATGACATCCGCGTTTGGGTTACCGACGCCAAAAACGAACTTCGTACGCGTCTGACCAAGAGGACATTTCAAGCATTCGCAGATCTCCTTGTTGAGGATATCGAGCGACTGACTCGCGGTCCATGGCTCATCAGGATATGCGGGAGCCGATACCGTCTCCGTGGATTTCTTACGCCTCACGTCTTCGTCACTGTATATAATATTTCCGAAGAGATCGCGCTGTTGCATAAGATACCGTTGGGTGTTGGCAATGAATTCCAACAATTCGTTCGAAGACACCGTTATTCTTGCCAGGTTGAAAGTACATGTTTGTGAATGATCGCTTGATCATCACTAAACCGAAGTGATTATTATCGGTGGTGCCGATTCAACATTATTGCTACCCGATCAAGAATTCGTTCTGCAACATCAAATTTTGACATTGTTTTCAAACGCTCGATCTTGCCATTCTTTGAAATGATCGTGACTACATTTGTATCGGCGCCAAACCCTGCCCCTTCTTCGGTCGGATTGTTCAGGACGACGAGGTCGAGATTCTTTTCCCTGAGTTTTTTTTTCGCATTGGTGAGCTCGTTATGTGTCTCAAGGGAGAAACCGACAAGAACATTGCCATTCTTCATCTCGCCGAGTCGTCCGAGAATATCCTTAGTTTTTTTTAGTGGCAGTATCAGGTGACCGTCCCTTGATGTTTCTTTTTTTATCTTTTTCGATGATGTTGTCGCGGGTGCGAAATCTGCTACTGCCGCTGCCATGATCACCGCATCCATCTTCTTACGGTACTTCATGACAGCATCATACATCTCATCGGCACGTTCGACATCGATCCGATGCACGTTCCGTGGTGTCTGTAGCCGAACATTGCCTGCAATGAGCGTGACGGAAGCTCCACGCTGTGCAGCGGCATTCGCAATTGCGAAACCCATTTTTCCTGAGGAGCGATTTCCGAGATATCGCACAGGATCGATTGCTTCGTGCGTCGGACCTGCTGTCACCAGAATTCTCTTTCCCTGTAGATTCTTGTGCACCTTGCTCACCACGTTGTTCACCGCCGTGATGATAGAAGATAACTCAGGTAACCTTCCCGGACCACTCAGTCCGCTTGCGAGTTCACCTTCTTCGGGGGGAAGAATAATATAACCCATCTCGCGGAGCTTGCTGACATTCTCTTGTGTTGCGGAATGCTGCCACATGTCGACATCCATCGCGGGTGAGATGACGATGGGGCATCGCACGGCAAGTGCGAGTGTTGTGACGGCATTATCGGCGTACCCATGGGCAAGTTTAGCCATGACATTCGCCGTAGCCGGTGCGATCACCATAATATCTGCCCATGTCCCAAAGTCGATGTGCCACGTTCCAGCCTTCATGACGTTCGAGCTCGCCTGTGGGAATGTCCCCAAGATGACTTCGTTGCCGGAGAGTGTTGAAAGAGTGAGGGGAGTGACGAACTCTCTTGCGGACTCCGTCATGACCACACGAACATTCGCTCCCCCTTGCTTGAAGTCCCGCACGAGTGACGGGATCTTGTACGCCGCTATCCCACCCGTCACCCCGATCAATATATTCTTATCCTTCAGCATCGATCAACATAGAGAGCACGCGATCAGGATGCTGAGGGCAACCCACTTGGCTCGTCTTCTTTGTAACGGTATGTGATGCGATCCTCAAGCAATTCTTGAATTGCTACCTCAGTCGGTTTTGGTCGGTGTTCGAATTCTTGCGCGACCAAAATCTGATCCGGATTTGTCTGCGGTTGTTCTGTCTCTTCCTCCGGTTCAAAGACCCTCGATTGCAACATCTCAATACGTTGGTTGAATTCGATTTTCATTTCCTCATTGATCTGTCGGGCACGCTTCAGCAAGACAACGATTGCTTCATAGATGTTCTCCGCCTTACCTGACAGGTTTTCGATATCCAGTGGTTTAATTGGCATAGTTTGTTCCTTTTGTGAAAGAATAAGGGATAATGTTCTAAACCTTGTTGTTGCTGTTAGACCTACACGGCAGTTTCCATCGCCCGATTGATGATGCGATCCACATTGTCGACCGCTTGCGCGAGATCGTCGTTGATGATGGAGAAATTGAATTCTTTCGAACGTTCCATTTCCATTGTGACGCGCTCTAATCGTCTGTTCAGAGCCTCAGTGGTTTCTGTTTTTCGATTCATCAATCGAGACCTAAGAATTTCCATACTCGGGGGCTTGATGAAGATAAGAATGGAATCGCTCGGATATTTCGTTTTGATCGAGAGTGCGCCCTTCACGTCAACATCGAGAAGAAGGGATCTTCCTTCTTCGAAGGCGCGATCGATCTCACTTTTCAACGATCCGTAATATTCACCGTAAATTTGTTCCCATTCCACGAGCTCGTTCAGCCGGATTTTTTGCTCGAATTCGTTCTTCGTCAAGAAAAAATAATCTTTGCCGTTCATTTCATACGACCGTTTCGGTCTCGTCGTAGCGGAGACGGCAAACAGGATCTCAGCGTGCCGCTGCAATATTTCTCGAGCGATAGTTGTCTTTCCGCATCCGCTAGGACCAGAAATGACGATCAACCTACTCACTCAATATTCTGGAGTTGTTCTCGAATCTTTTCCAGCTCTTCTTTGATGCTGACAACGCGATGTGCGATCTCGGCACTGTTTGCCTTCGCGCCAATCGTGTTTGCTTCACGGTTCATTTCCTGGACAAGGAAATTCAACTTTCTTCCGGCGGCCTCCTCGTTGGTAAGCGCCTCAAGAAAGAATTTGTTGTGGCTTCGGAAGCGAACACATTCTTCTGTTACGTCCAACTTGTCGACGAAGAGAGCGAGCTCAAGCTCTAACCGCTTGCTGTCGATAACTGATTGGTCAGTCAGGAGATTCTTCAATCGCTCCTCAAGTCTGGATTTTTCTTCAGGGAGACGCTCTTTTGCCATCCGTTCGATATCATCGATAACCCGATTTATCACCTTCACCCGCGCGCTCAGATCTTTCAACAACTCCCCGCCTTCTTTCTTACGCATTACAACCGTCTCATCGAGGGCGATGGTGAGGGCCTTCTGTGCGAGTGACCAGTCGTGTTCGTCATCCTTGTCGAACTCATCAATTTCTAACACCTCGGGAAATTTCAATAGGTGGTCCAACGATACCTTTTCCTGGATCTTCACTGCTTTCCGCAGGTCGGTCAGCAGCTTATGATATGCTCGCGCAGCAGATGCATTGATCTTAAGCGGCACCTCATTTTCGTTCTCGTGGATGACGTTCAGCACGATATTGATCTTCCCACGAACGAACTTCGTTCGAATGAGTTCTTTCACATCGTTCTCGCGTAGCGACAACGTCCGTGGGAGTCGAGAGTTGACCTCAAGAAATCGGCTATTGACTGTACGCACTTCGGCACTCGCGGTGATGTGATCCACCGTCACCTCGCCTCGCCCGAAGCCCGTCATACTGGAAATCATTCGAAATTGGTCACTTTTGTGATGAAACACTTTAATAAGGTACGAAATATTCACTCACCCGTCAAGAAAAACATATTCACATTGTTTTCACCGCGTTATCCACAAACCTGTCAGTCATTTTCTTCGGTTCATTGAGAAACATGAACTTTTTGAATATATTGTGAACAACTTTCTTAGATCACTCACTCCAGTAATGATCATAAACTATTTTACGCTCCGGGCATTAAGTAGTGAATTCAATGACACACTCGGTGGAGCGACAATTCTTGATGTTTTCACTCAACAGAAGAATGAACTCACTCTTTCAATCAGTCGCCCTCCCGGAAAAGGAGAAGGAAAAGCTGACTGCGGCTTGATCGTCTGCGTTGATCCTAAACTATGTTATGTGACTCTCCGTGACCGGGTGACGCGTGCGCGAAAGAATTCAGTTAACCTTCTTCAAGACCTCGTCGGCTCGACAATTGAGCACATCAGCATGCGTCTTTTTGATCGGACTATCATTGTGAAGTGTTCTAGGGGGATGTCTCTATTTCTCCAACTCTACAATACGATAGCGAGCAACATCTTTCTTGTTGACGAACAGAAAACGGTGAGAGAAGCCTTCAAGAACAACAAGGAGTTGAAAGGAACGAGAGTCGATTTCCCTGCACCACGATTCGATCCCGCCATTCTCGATGATCCACAATGCTTTACGGAGGCAATGGAATCAAACTCCTCGCGAACAGCGTTGGCTGCTGTGAAACAGACAATGCCAATCTTAGGAACGACGTTCTCGCGTGAAGCTCTGTATCGGGCGCATGTCATGGAAACGACCCGCGTAGGCGATCTCCCAGAAGAAGCAATAGCGATCATCCGCGAAGAAATCCGAAGAATTATTCGTGAGGTTGAGCGTCCTTCTCCAAGGATCTATTATGATGTTTATCAGATGGCTATCCTTTCCATTCTTCCATTAGCACATCTTGAGTCATTTGAATTGGAGACATTTTCGAGCGTTAATGCTGCAATCCAGAGGCGGATCATCAATGCATTCAAGGAAGAACGGGGTAACAAAGATAAGGAGGAATTACTTGAGCGGATACGGAAGGAACTCAATCGCGCAGAACACGGGAAAGAAAAATCAACAATGAGAGTCAAAGAAGGAGATGACCCTCAGTACTTTGAGCGCGTTGGAAATATTCTTCTCACGCATCTTACTGAGTTCAGAAAAGGAATGAAAGAAATTGTGCTGACGGATCTCTACTCCGGAACAACCTCGATACAAATTCAGCTTGATCCAACACTGTCTCCCGTTGAAAACGCTGAGCGATATTTTGAGAAAGCAAAGAAACGGAAATTGGCTATTGAGGAATCTCTAAAACGGCGAAGGGAGTTGGAGGGAAAAATTAGCAATCTAAGAACCCTAGAAAAAGTATTGGCACGATCTGACACAAAAGAAGAAATCAAGGAATTCCATAGGGAGTACGACCAGGAGTTAAGAGGTATGAAGTTCATACGTAACACACCGGGAGAGGAACAGCCTCCGTTTCGAATGTTCATCGTTGTAGGCGGATTTGAAGTGTGGGTAGGGAAAAGCGGTGCGAACAACGATTTGCTCACTATGAAATACGCAAAGCCGAACGATCTGTGGTTCCATGTTCGTGGAGCCAGTGGTTCGCATACGGTACTCAAAGTGAAAAGTAATGCTCAGCCAGTCTCGAAGGAAGCGATCGTTCAAGCAGCATGCATTGCAGCGTATTATAGTAAGATGCGAAAAGCGGGCAATGTCCCGGTTGCATACTGCGAGAGGAAATACGTGAAAAAGCCGAAAGGTGCACGCGAAGGCGCGGTGACGCTGGAACGAGAAAAGGTTATCTTCGTCAAACCCCGCCTGCCTTGAAAAAGAGAGAAAACCTTCGTATACTCTTGATGCTCTTGCCGTTTTGGACGAATGGGGGGTCGAGAGCGCGTATCGTCCTCATGACATCATTGTGAACAATTACTGAAGGGACATTGTATGAAGCAAGTGTTGCTTATCATCTTTCTATCCATAGCGATTTTTTCTGCAATGGTCGCGCAAGAAGATTCAACGCAACTCGCTTCCAGAGAAATTACCATCTCTGGAGGCTTATCGTATCCTTATTTACCGAGTGAGTTCAAAGAGATATGGGAAAACGGACTGGGAGGTTCTGTGCTTTCGTGGAATGCCGGTATCGGTTATGGATATTCTTTTGCGCCGGGGGACTTCGGCTACGGTGCAATTTCTCTCACCTTCGATTACAACCGTTTTGCGTTCAACCCGTCCGGATACCGTGACTACGTATTCACACAGTATGTTGAATCGGACCCGAAGCTCGCGCAGGAAGCGTATACCGGCACTATCATTGCCCGGGGTTCTGCGAAAATTGCTACGGCAATGGTGAACTTCAAGGGAAGTTTTTCAACCACGAAACGAACCGTAGCACCGTACTTTCTTATCGGGATTGGGTTCTCGTATTTCACGTCCGATAGTGTTTCAATTGCCGGCGCAACGCGCCTCTTTACGATGGGCGCTGATCACCAATCTGCATTCAGCTGGTCGGTTGGCGTTGGTGTGGAAGTCCCCATCAATGAATGTCTGGGGGTGTTCGTTCAGGGGAAGTCTGTCCTCGGTGTGAGGGATAGTCCGAGACAATATTTCCCGATCAGTGCAGGCGTTCGAGTGGGCATATGACCGTTTGAATACTCGGGGGCGCTCTTACAAGCACACGCAGGTCACAATGAATATCACAATATATCAGAAACCAGCCTGCACGACCTGTCGCACCGTCTACAAAATGTTGCAGGACGAGGGCGTCGATTTCAATACCGTCGACTATTATGTTACTCCCATTCCCAAGATAAAGCTCAAGGAGTTATTGAAGAAAATGAGGATCCCCGCTCGTGATCTCCTCAGAACGAAAGAACCTATCTATGCGGATCTCAAGCTCAAAGAGAAAAATCTTTCTGACGATGAGATTATCGACCTGATGGTACAATACCCCGATCTCATACAGCGACCGATTGTAGAAAAAGGTGCGAAGGCAATTCTTGCACGTCCACCAGAGCGACTGAAGGAGATACTATAACGATGGATGATAAAACAACCGAGTTAGTTCGGCGAGAGTGTTACATGTTTTTTTAGTTTAGCCTCTTAAACATGCATCTCTATTTTCTCCGACATGGCGACGCCACAGAATCAGCACCAGACGATGCGAGCCGACCGCTCACGATGCTCGGTCAAGAGCAAGCGCGTATAGCGGCAGAAACCTTGAAGAAACTTCACGTTGTTCTTGAGGGGCTATTGTGCAGCCCACTTTTGCGTGCAAGGCAAACAGCTGAGATTGTTCGACGTGAACTGAACGTGAAGGAATTGATCGTGACAGAATATTTGGTGCCTAGCACGGCTCATCGACAGATCATTGATAAGCTCAACGCCATCTCTCATCAGGCAATTCTTCTCGTCGGGCACGAGCCGCACCTGAGCACACTCGCCTCGCTGCTCATCAGCGGCACCCGCAATTCAAGAATTATTATGAAGAAAGGAAGTCTTGCGTGCCTCGAAGTGGCGGCACCGATCGAACCGGGGAATGGAGTGCTGCGTTGGCTGATGTCACCCGAGGAAATACGGCGCCTGCAATGATGGGGTGATGTAGTCTTTTCCCCCGTACTACTCTTCTTTATTAAAATCTTTGGTCACGCCGCACTGTGCGGCAGCGCGATTCAAGAGCTGCAAGACAGCTGTCTTTTCCATCAGCGTTTCTTTCGTGATTTGACCTGAAAGTTTCCCGATTGGACGGAAGGCAACGCTCGTAGATGTGTGTTCAACGGTGTCAGGGTCTTCCGTAATCTTATCAATAAACGCCCACACATCGTCGAACTTCCCATCGAATTTCGTACTGCGGATTACCATCTTGCGCTTCACCCAATCACGAACGGGGTCTATATCGATGTGGACCATTGCGTCGAGTGTGTCGTCAAAGTTATCGTCCGCCCAGTGATTGAAGATGAGCTTGCAATGGCTGACGAACAGTTCCAACTGCTGCATATCGAGGTGCTGATCGCGCACGGGGTACTCATCCGGGAAATTCTTCCCCTCAAATGCTCCCGCTCCACCGATGAGCGCCATATAGTCGATCTTACCATCATTGTTCCGATCGAAGACGTATCCCCATGTACTCACTTTCCCGACATTGGGCTTGACGCCATCAAAGTTGACAGTGAGTGAGATTTCCTTCTTGATATCCTTAACAGGTTTCAAGGTGACTGCAGCGATAAAGATTTTTTTCTCGTCCTTCCGACCGATAAATGTGACATAATGTTTTCCGATTTTTTTCTGGCAGATGATCGCCAACTCGGCTTCGAGTGGTGGAAATTCGCTGATGGAGTCTGCCGTGGGATAAAAACCAAGTAATGATTTATTTTCTTCCTGCCCGAAAAGGATGACAGGAAGAATACCTACGAGGGTGAATGCAAGAAACAATCTGTGTTTCATATTAGCGTTCCCATGATGTATCGTGACCGTTGTTTTCTTTCTGTAAGTACTCCATCACGGGCTGAAAGTATTCGAGCATGCCGCGTGGTGAGATTTCTTCCCCTGTTTTCTCTTTGATGACTTCCCGCCAATTGCGCGTTGCACCCAGCTTCAACAAATCCCACAGCCATTTGCCGACCTCTTTGTTTCCATAGTAATTGCAGTTGTGGGGATCTTGATGGAGAATATGTTGTGCAATGTAATTGTGCAGTTGGTACTTGATCAGATACGCGAGCGTGTAATCATAATACTGTGCCGGATCGTCATTAATATGTGTCTTCGTCGCAGGATCGCAGAACTCTTCGCCCCGCGGGTCGGGCGGCGCGATACCTTGAAACTTAGCGACATACATCCACCAGCGGTTATTATATTCCGACGGAGACAGTTTCTCCTCATAGAAGTCGTGTTCCCAATGAGTCATTGTCCCTGCCGACCAGGGTATGAAGACGATCGCGTTGTCGAGCGCCTCACTCAAGAGCCACTGTGTTTGATCGATCTGCATATCTTGTGGCATTACCGCTATTTCTTTCAGGTAGGGGATCTGTCGTGCGGCGATGGCAATCAAATCGCCGATCGCTTCATGGAACGCGCGGTTCGCACCTTGGCGCAGCACAACCGGCACGTCGGGGTTTGAATAGGCAAGATAATAATAAATATGGCCCAGCTCGTGATGCGTGGTCTTGAACCAATCGTAGTCCGGTTTAACGCTCATGAGCGAGCGGACGTCATGATCGAGGTCGATATGCCATGCAGATGCATGGGTGTTTTTCTTCCGAGCTGCACCGGGCGGCAGCTCGAACAAATCGGATTTTTCCCAGAACGATGTTGGAAGACTCGGCATACCGAGCGATACGTAAAAGCGCTCTGCCTGTTGAATGATCCACTCGGGCTTTTTATCTTTGAAGAGGTGATCGAGATCGACACCTTCGACGATGCCGGGCCACGCTTGTGACCACCGGTTTCCTATCCAGTGTGCCGGAATTAACCGCGGAACCGGTTGTTTAAACTTGGCAGCGAGCTTGGTCTTCGCCCAATAATGAAGTTGCTGGTACAGCGGCTTCATACCTTCGATTGTTTCATCCATCAGCTTCATCATTTCAGGAACGGTCATGCCGTAATCTGCAACCTCAAGAGAGAAAAGTGAGTTGAATCCCATCTCCTTGCCCATCCGGTTCCGCAATGATTGCAACTTGATCAAGCCGGATTTGAGGACGGGACCCGTTTGTTTGGAAACTTCCCATGCATGCTTCCGAACCACAAGATCGGTCGAGTTTGTGAGAGTCTCGTCGATGATGTTCGGAGTTGTGAGCTTCACACAAGAATCACCGACGGATTGATCGCAGAAGCGAAATCCATCCAGCAGCGCGCTCTGGTTCGCTTCCGCCGCTACTCGCTCGGCAACGATGTCGGGAATTGTCCCCGGATTATGTGCCGCCGTAAGCAAGATCGCTTCAAGCTGGCGCACTGTCAATGCGTCAAGCTCTCCCTTATGCTTCAACAGCCCGCGGCATTTCTCGATGACGTATGTACTTCCCGTGAATGTGGCTGTGGATTGATCAGCGCCGATGCGTTCCCCCGTGTGTTGGTCTGTGACATCCGTGCTTGCCTTCCACTCGGCATTATTGGAGACGGTCGCCAGTTTCTGGAAGATCGTATTGTACATCGTGAGAAAATCGTTTGCGTCCTTCTTGAGGTCTTCTTTCGGAGAGCCACCGAAGACGAGAGAGACAGAGAGTAGGCATACGATCGCGAGTGATTTCATCTGGATTGTCCGTTATGAATTGTACATTACCTCTCGTGGGTAATATTCTGTGAAGATTCTATTCCCATTTTCCTAAGATACGCGCCAGGTTCGAGCGATTTGCCGGTGGCATTTTGGATCCGTTCTGTCCATTCCTGCCTCTCACCTGATTCATACAAATGACTGATCATCCATTCTGCGAGTTTTGGGTCTTGGCATTTCTCGTCGCCGAACTTGCTGGTCATCGCTTCCTGAAGTTGAGTCGCTATCATGCCGGCGAGGATATAATTCTGATAATAACATGGGTATGAAGTATACCAGATCGATGCAGCAAACTGGTGTGCCTCTGATGAGTCAAGGTCGACAAGCAAATACTTGTTGTACATGGCGCGTTCCAGCGCAGCCATATCTTGATCTGGGTTCTTATACATTTCGTATTCGAGGAAGAAATCTTTCAGTAGCCGCCGCATCCGATACAACGTCGGGAGTCCGCGACCTTTAAAGTATTTCTCAATCTGTTTCGGCTTGACGTTTACATATGTGGAGAGCCAGAGAGAATCATCGGTGAACTCACCATGCATATCGGCGACACCTTCCTCGTAGGCTGCACACTGTGCACCGGGGATCCACTCATATCCTTTGAAAATCGGATAATCCACATGCGTGTGAACTGCTTTCAGTGAATGTCCATACTCATGGAAGGCGACGGCATAGAACCCTTTCCCTTTCGTGGGGTTGACCAGGAAGCGAGAGTCTTTGGGAATATTGATCGCGAGGCTCAGCCCTCCGTATGGGATGTCTTTAACGACTTCTTTGATCGGAAGAGAATCGACCTGGAATCCAATCGTCTTCTGGAATTCATGGATTACCTGGAAAACGGAATCGGCGGGGAAGTATCGGTCGGGCAGTGATGCGACTTCCCTTAATGCATAATCAAAATCCCATGCCTCAAACGTTTCAATCCGCAATTTTTTTGTGGATGTGAGCATAAACTCTTCAAACAATGGTCGCGTATCCCTTTCAAGAATATCCAGTGTCTTCACGAGCCAACGCTCATCGATTGCTTGAAGGGAAAGAGCCAGCGAGTAGTAGTTTGGAAAGCCAAAACGTTGTGCCTTCCGATTGCGCAGTTTCACTAAACGGATCAGGTCACTGGCGGTTACAGCAGAAAGCTGGGATGGAACTTCCCACAATGTATGCCTCTTCGATTGCTTTTTCTCCTGCCGTAACAGGTTGCTTACCTGTGCGCGTGTTGTCGGCGACCCTTCAAAGGAAAACGCGTAATTCGTGATAGTGTCTTGTAAAATGTTCTCGAGCTTTGCGATCTCAGGATCAGAATAGATTGCTCCTCCGATGAAACATCGATGCCAGAGCTCCAGCCGTCGGGCAAGCTGCTTATCGGCAAGTGAATTTGATTTCCTTCTCCAATCGTCGATTATCGACCGCGCCGTGCTATCGGAAAAGATGTGTGAAAACTCTTCCTTTGCCCCATCAAGCTCATACGCGGCTTCCTTAGAATAGCTATTCCAATTTGCAAGTCCCATCCGGAGGCAAGCATGCTCGTATCGGTGTTCAAGCGAATCCAGATAAATTATCAGCTCGTCCTTTGAACTCACCGTTTGCTTCTTCGGGAGATCCTGATTCTGTTTCATGCACGAAAAGGTCAGTGTCATCACGCCAATCGCGATGCTCAGGCGCGTGAGGATGCCGCGAACCATCTAACTCATTTCCGGGAATATCGAGAGTAGCATGTTATGCAATCTACGCAGTATCGTGTGGCTCTAAAGATAAT
>JACOSX010000141.1 GCA_016178625.1 Ignavibacteria bacterium | reverse complement strand
GGCGAAGGCAAAGTATCCCAACCTGAAGATGTTCTTTGGTGATAAGTATGGGGATAAAGTCCGCATCGTCGAGATCGATCCGAAATTCTCCGTTGAGCTTTGCGGCGGCACACATGTGAAGAACACGAAAGACATCGGACTCTTTAAGATTACTTCCGAGTCGAGTATCGCCAGCGGCATCCGCCGTATCGAGGCGGTGACCGGAGAAGGACTCAAGCAGTACATCGACAAACGGATCGAAAAAGCCGGCGACCTTGACCGCCAGATCGAAAAACTTCTTCAGGAAAAGGAAGATCTCGAACGCCAGCTTGGTCAATTCACGAAGGTCGAAGCAGCCAGACGATCCTCGCTTGCCCCCTCGGGGCTTGGAGCTGTCACACTACCTTCAGACCGCGTAACCGTAGAAGCTATCGATCATGTCGAGCAGGCAATGTTGAAGCGTGAACAGGCAATCGAAGAAGTCTCCAAGGCGACAATCGATCTTAAGAAAGAATTAAGCAAGTATCGTGTGAAAGAAGCTTCCTCCGGGATCGAGGAGATGATCGCGCACAGTGTGTCGTTAAATGGATTCAAAGTTGTCTCGGCGAAAATTGAGGTCGGTGATGCAGAGGAGTTGAAGACCATCGGCGATGCATTGCGCTTGAAAATATCCTCCGGCGTCGGCGTGCTCGGCGCTGTCGTCGATGAAAAAGTTGCGCTGGTCTGTGTAGTAACCGACGACCTTATTAAAGAGAAGAAGCTTCAAGCAGGGAAAATCGTTGGAGAGATCGCAAAACGTGTTGGCGGTGGTGGTGGCGGACGACCACATCTGGCGACAGCCGGCGGAAAAGACATCTCCAAGCTGGATGATGCGTTGCGCCAGACGCCGGCGATTGTCCAGTCGATGCTTGTGACAGGCGTAAATGAAAAAGTAAAAAGTAAAAAGTAAAAAAAGATTGTTATCTTTCCGGTTCATTTTTTTATTTTTAATTTTGAATTGACCCATGGCTCATCTACCGCTCACTCTCGTGTACCGACAGAAGTATATCCATGATCAGCTCAACGACAGCGCTGAAACCAAGAAGAAGATGTTCGAGGCTTGCGCCGGCGACATCCTGAAAGCTGTCGATGCGATCATCAAAGCATATAACAACAAGGGAAAGGTGCTGTTGTGCGGTAATGGTGGCAGCGCGGCAGACTCGCAGCACATCGCGACCGAGCTTGTGATCCGCATGAGTAAGCCCGACCGTCGGGCGCTGCCGGCAATTGCCCTCACCACTGATTCGTCGATGCTTACTGCGGGTGGAAACGATATCGGTTTCGAGAATATCTTCTCGCGTCAAGTGGAGGGTCTGGGAAATGCAGGCGACGTACTCATTGCGATCAGCACAAGTGGGAAGTCGGAGAATGTGAACCGCGCCGTCACTGAGGCGAAGAAGAAAGGAATGACCGTCATCGGCTTCCTCGGGAAGGATGGCGGACCTGCGAAGAACCTTGTCGATATTCCTATCATTATCCCGTCGAACGACACGCAACGCATTCAGGAAGGACATATTACTGTTGCGCATATCATTTGCGGCATCGTCGAAAATGAAATGTTCGGGTAATCTCCGCACGGACAATGGCGCAACCTCGCCGTAACGATTTCCTTGTACCAACGCTTGCCGTTCTCTTCGATAGTATCGCTATCGAATGTGCGTTTCTTCTCTCTTACTGGGTTCGCTTCAACACATCCGTTCTCAAATTCCTTCCACTCAACGAAGATGTCCCTCCCATTGGTGCATATATCGTTGGTTCGTTGGTGGTTATTCCAATCTGGCTGTTGATCTTTCATTCGCGACAGATGTATGGTGCCCGCCGCAACGTCTCACCGGCGGATGAGTTGTTCAATATCGTCAGGCTCGTGACTCTCGGAATGCTCGTGGTCATGAGCGCGGCGTTCTTCTATCGCGCATTTTCATATTCACGAGTTGTGTTCGGATTGCTTTGGATAACCTCGATCATCATGATTGCTGTTGGAAGAGCTTTCCTTGTTCAGATCGAGAAAAGCTTATATCGGAGTGGACGCGAGTTGCGCAACGCCGTCATCATCGGTAACAATGAGACGGCGAATAGAATCTACAGCGCGCTGCATGATCATCCGCTGCTCGGGTACAAGATCATCGGATATTTTGCAGATACGCTGTGTGGTGAATCTGTTCCGCTTGCTCAATCGACACTTCTCGGTACGTTGCAGGAGGTTCCATCGAAACTACAGCAGCAGACCATCGAGCTGGCGCTCGTTGCGTTGAGCCATGACGAACACGGCAAACTCTACACGCTCGTCCAGGAATGTGAGGGACTGAATGTCGAATTCATGATGGTGCCGGATATCCTCGAGATCATGGCAAGCCCCAACAGCTTCGGGATGAAAGAGATTGAAGGAATTCCGTTTATCCGCATCAAGGGCGTACCGATGACAACGTGGGGGAGGATCATCAAGAGAATGTTTGACGTCGTTGTCTCAACTTTCCTGCTGATTCTTTTCTCGCCTGTGCTGATTGTTGCAGCAATCCTCATCAAGCTTGATTCCAGAGGTCCGGTCTTTTTCAAACAAGAGAGAATCGGGATGGACGGAACGCAGTTTGATATTCTCAAATTCCGTTCGATGAGGGTTGGAGCAGAGAAAGACACCGGTCCTGTCTGGGCGAAGGAGGAAGATCCTCGAAGGACAGCGATAGGGAAATTTCTCAGGAAGACGAGTCTTGATGAGTTTCCTCAATTGTTCAACGTGCTCAAGGGCGAGATGAGTCTGGTTGGACCGAGACCCGAGAGACCTTTTTTCGTTGAGCAATTCAAGAACCACGTCCCGAAATATCTTGACCGTCATCGCGTGAAGACGGGAATGACCGGCTGGGCACAGGTGAATGGGCTCCGCGGCAATACATCACTTGAAGAACGGATCAAGTACGATATTTTTTATATTGAGAACTGGTCGCTCGGCTTCGATGTCAAAATCTTGTTCCGAACAATTCAAGCATTGCTCTCGACGAAGAATGTGCACTGAGGGTGGATCAGTAAGCAAAGAGCGGAGCGTACAGCGGGGAGCACAGGCTGCCATTCGTCATTGGTTATTTGTACCCTGTACTAACATATTGCAGAACTAACATTCTAACCATCTCTACTTTTTTTCTTTTGCATTTTGACTTTTGACTTTATCCCATGATCACCCTGTTGATCTTCTACATTCACACGATCGCGGCTGTTACCGTCTACACGAGGCGGTGGCAGGAATCGGATTGGAAGGAAGGATTGCTTGCGGTGGGATTTCTTGTCCTGATCTTTGGTGTGGGTTGGTCGATGTCGACCTTTGTGCTGAAGTTGTTTGTGAATGAAAAGGGATTCGGTCTTTGGCTCGATCGCGATGCGCTCTCGCTCCTGCTTCTTACAGTCATGGAGGGGGTGTTTTATTATATGCAGATGAGGAGGAAGAAAAGAAAATCCTTCGTTGCTGTTAGGCGCAGCGGCGGTTAGTATGCTACAACTAATTTTTTGTTTGGTTTTTTTGTGATCACAGAACCCGAAGCGAGGAACATCAAACCAAAGAAATATTCTTCGACATCGAGCCTTTCAACATACCTCGCCAGGATTCGCCAAGGTTCATAGTCTGGTCGTGGAGTTGTTGAGAACGAGAGTTTGAAGAGCATCTTCAAGAAGGGATTCAATATCCTTCCCAAACGATTGCTCGAAGTTTTCGCTCCGAACAGAGCAACCCGAGCGTTCTCTCTTACATGCGGAAAGATATTCTCCAATGCCTCCTCAGAAGCATAGACATCCGCAGCAGCAAACATCAGTAGACCATCGAACGTACCTGTAAGATTAACAGTCTGGGCCGATGCCTCGATGACCCGGACATTTCTCCACTCGTTTCTTGCTATACGTCTTCTTGCGTTTATGGTGACTTCAGGGCTGATCTCGACACCGACCACTTCACCCGACGGACCTACGACATCAACGATGTATGGAAAACTCCCACCCGGTCCGCAACCCATATCGAGAACACGATCGCCCTGTTTTAGTTTGAGCAACTCGACTGCCTTTCGACGCACAGGTTTTATGAAGGAAAAATCGAAATCTGGAAAAGGTCTGATGAGATGAACAAGATATCGGAAGTAAGGTGGTGTGAGATCTTTTCTTTTTTCTTTCATTCAGATGTTCCTTGCTCAAACCGAAAGTCCGATAATGCATAATGCTTGCACAAACCACGCCGTTGTTTTTTTGCCGCTATTCCTGTGGCAAAGCCACCCTTTCGGGAAAGAGATCCTTTCGGGACAAAAGACCAAGTGTCGCTCCAATGTTCATTGGACACAGCACCTCCATCCTCTACCAACACACGCCCGGTGAGCTTCGAAGATACGTGTCGTCCGTTAGTTGGTTCAGCATAAAGTCGGCGACATCAGCCCGCGAAATACGTACCGTCCAAATGAAGCTGCCGACCGTAGTGCCATGACGATAGGTGTTTCGCTTTTTTCCGTTCGTCAACATTCCGGGTCGCACAATGACCCACTCCACCTTGCTCGCTGCAATCAATCGTTCCTGCCGCGTTTTATCCCAAAAGTAAAAAGGCAGAACAACGGGAATAATAAAGAGCGTATAATAAATGCCCAATCGCCCGACACTGTCACCGATTCCAAGTGACGTCTCGCAGACGAAGCGCAGAACACCCTGGCTTTCCATGGCGCGCAGCAGATTCCGAGTTCCTTCAGAAAGAATACGCGTCGGATAGAAGAACCGTTTGTGGCCAAGAGCGGAAATCACCGAATCCTGCCCGCGCACCGCTGCTTCAACGGAGGCGTAGTCCAGCACATCGCCCTGAATGATTTGTAACTGGGGATGCACGATCTGAAGCTTTGAAGGATTTCGAACAAACGCGGTGACAACGTAGCCACGTTCTAATGCTTGTGTAACCAATTGGCGACCAGTCCCACCACTGGCTCCAATGATTAACACCCTCGTGGGGCGCCTTCCGGTTGCTCCAGATGAAGACGCGGTCCGAGACCGTAGCCCTGAACGTTTGAACGCGGCTGAAAGCGCGATTGCATAGAGGATCAAGAGAAGAAGAAGCTTCATAACTGATTTACCTTTCCTTTTCCGAGATGATGATACAGCCCGGCGAACTTTTAGAAGAGTATGGGGAGCGGCATATCACATAACGTGTCGCGTGTTTACGCTCGTACCGCAACGAGCTATGAACGACAAATTCTTTCTGTGAAGTGGCGGCACGCATTCTCATTTGCACTGCAAAGTTGACTAACTTGGTAAACTGTATTATATTATCCATTGGAATTGAAAGGAATCAAGCTATGAGATCCATTGATACAAGCGACTTCGGTGAAGTGGTAAAACAACAGCGTAAACAACTGAGTTTACCTATGTCTCGTTTAAGTTCCCGGCTGAAAGTCACAAAAGGCTATTTGTCTCGTCTTGAGTCGGGCAAAACCGTCCCATCAGTGACGATGGTTAAGAAACTCGCAAAGTTGCTCAAACTGGATTCAACGAAACTTGGCATACTTGCCGGGTATCTTCCCTCCGACATTGAAAAGATATTGTATACAAATCCCGTGGCGGCGCCAGCCATTCTCCGTGAAACATTCGGAGGGTACGATAAAGTCGTCTCAACCGCACACAAGGCTCACTATGAATTGGAGCAGAAAGATTGCTTCAAATGGCTCGATGAACAAAAGAACAATAGCATCCATGCGATTGTGACCGATCCACCTTATGGATTGAAGGAATACACAGCAACTGAAAAG
>JACOSX010000140.1 GCA_016178625.1 Ignavibacteria bacterium | reverse complement strand
TCCGAAATGTTTCTGTTCGGAATCTAAACGCAGGGCTACGCTGATTGGCAACGCTTGGATGCTGAACAAAAGCATTTCAGCATGACGAGGCCAAAAAGAACGAAGCAAGCTTCGGGGTATTAAACCCGAAGGGAATAAATATTTTAAGTTTAATCCTCAATTATCTTCGCTTCCACCAAGGCGTAAAAAATATAAAGCCGATCTTTGTTGAATCCATATCAAGACCGGCTTTTTGTTAGAAGCCGATTCGCCTCCCAGGAACCGAGCTTCATATCTTGCAGACGACAATGAAAATCCCTACAACGCACATCAACATATTCAGGAGATCACCTCACTTTTTATCGTCGCAGCGTAATTCCTCCCCATGAAACCCATCTGATGTTATTTTCACTTTCACCACCGATAACTAACTCAGACTAACTAACAATATATTCGGAAACATTAAAAAGTCAATGGGCAAATACCGTAACAGGGTTAACTTGTTAAATGGCAAGGAGTTGAAGGGATTTCAGACAAAAATGTCATCTGATCATGATACTCTTCGTTCAAGTGAGGTTATACCTTCCCCGCTGACAGCGTACTTCGTCAATTCTGCAACCGTATAAACATTTAATTTTTTCATAATTCTTTGACGATGCTTTTCGACCGTCCTTTCCGTTATTTCCAACCGCATTGCAATTTGCTTTGTGGAGTTTCCTTCAGCAACGAGCTGCAATACTTCGCATTCCCTCTTGGATAAACGAGGTTCCGGAATTGAGGAAATACTTTCCTTCCCATCAATAAATTCTTTGAGGGAATAATCGGGGATACGAGGACTGAGATAGATTTCTCCGGACAAAACAGTCTTAATTGCTATCATCAATTCTTTCGATGCGCAATATTTTAGCATGTAACCCGACGCGCCGGCTTTTAACATCTTGATGACGAAAACAGAATCTGAATGCATCGATAGGGCTATCACTTTGACATCAGGATGGTGAGTTACTATCTGTCTCGTCGCTTCGATACCGTTCATATCAGGCATACTAATATCCATGATAACAATATCGGGATGGAGTTCGTCGACCAGGTGGAGGGTTTGCACACCGTTATCAGCTTCTGCTATTACTTCCACATCAGCCTGGTGATTGATGAGGCTCCTCAACCCCTCCCGCACTATGACATGATCATCGGCGAGGAGAATTCTTATGCTCATACAGAAGTTCCTTTGAAACATCTCCACTATGGTTTAACGGCACTGTGAGGATGATCTTTGTCCCTTGTCGATGTTGAGAATTGATTTCAATCTCTCCGCCGAAATATTTTAATCGCTCACGAATGTTGAATAAGCCAAATCCTCCCTTTTTCTTCTGACCATTGTTGATGGAGGTTAGTGAGAATCCGACCCCGTCATCTTCGACGGTAATAACGATGGTTTCCTTTGTTACCAGCAGAAAAACTTTCACCTGTATTGCTTTCGCGTGCTTAACGATATTGACAAGGAGTTCTCTTACGGCAGTGAACAGAAGTGTTCGAAGTTCTTGACGTATCGGTATCGGCTCGATGTCATCTTTAAAGGAGATGACCATGTTATGCTGGTGCGTCATTTGCTCGGTGAGCCATTTGAGCGCGTCTTCAAAATCAAGTTCGTAAAGAACGGGAGGACTCAGCTCAAAGGTTAGTTCTTGAGTGTTCTGAATCATCTGCTCGAGCAAATTGTTAATCTCTGTCAATTGGCGTTCTTTTGCGTTATCCGGAACCGAGTCAAGTTTAATTTTGCATAATGCCAGCGTCTGACTGATGTAATCATGCAGATACGTTGCCATGTGACGTCGCTCTTTTTCTTCTATCAACGACATCTCCGAGGTCAATGATTGAAGCTGGTGTTGATAGTCGATCAGTCGTTGTTCAGCCTTTTTCATCGCAGTGATATCGAACGCAGTCACCAATAACGCTTGCTTCTCTTTATACTTGATTGGACCGGTTGTATAATAAATCCACCGTTCATTGCCAACCTTTGTTCGAATCATGCATTCATGTGAAGAACGACCGATGACTTTTTCATTGACGGGGTTTCTCGTTGACTCGAATTCAAAACGATATTCGGGATGAATGATATCTTGAATTGTTAACTCTGAAAGCTCTTGACCGGTATATCCTGTTAATAACTCCGCTTCGGGATTGGAATATATTATCCTCGTAGTATCGAAAATGAAGATTGCCGAAGCAGTTGTCTCTGTAACAGTACGAAATTTTGCTTCGCTCTCCCGAAGAGCAAGCGCGTGTTTGCGTTTACGCTTGAGAAGAGTAACACCTAAATAGAGCACAGTGCCAACAAGCATTGTCATTGGCAGAGCAAAGATCGGTCGTTTGTACAACGGCGGAGTAATCGTAAACGCAACGTGTTGCCCAAGCGAGTCGTAATTTCCAAACAAGCTTTTTGCCTGGACTTGAAATGTATGATCACCAGATGAAAGATCAGAAAATCTCACTTCGTGCTGTGTGCTCAACTCCGTCCATGAACGATCATCGAGTTTATATCGAGTGGAGATTTCCTTTTCGGGTTGCTCGCCCCAGTAAGGGAATGTTTCCCAACTGATAAGGCAATGGTCTCCTTCAAAGCTTGGCTGATGAAGCTCGATTCTTGGGAGAGGATTTTTCGCTTCCTCAAGATTTAAAATGTTAACACCATTCCCATCTGTTCCGATATATAATCGATCATCGACAGGCAAAAGGGGCCACACTTTCGGACTGCTCAATCCTGAAGAGAGTCCAAACTGTGAGAACACCCCATTATGATATAGTCCGATACCATCCCCTTGCACGGCAATCCACAATCTCCCTTTCACATCAAACTTGATATCCCAAACCGAATTCCTGAAATATTTAAGAGCTGGGGGAAACTGGACATTGTCTAGTTCATCAATGTAACCTATTTTTCTGAATCGATTAGCGAACCATACAAGTCCGGTCGATCCAACGTCCAGCGCAAAAGCATGATCGATTTCTTGGCTGTTGTTCCAATATGTCCATGTGCCGCCTAAATCGGGTTGGTTACGATCTAAGGGTTTCCATCGGCATAAGCCCTCGGAAGTGCCGAACCAATAGGAACCATCATCTGTTTGCGTGAAAGCATAGATTTTACCGTTGAGCATCCCTTTCGATGTTCCCCAACGTACAAATTTTCTTTCAGAATAGACAAACGCTCCCGGATAAACGCTTGAGTCATTAGGGGTAATCTTTTTTGAAATACCGAGGAACCACATTCTTCCGTGACGATCTTTCCGTATCTTATGAATCTTAACTCCTCCAACATTATCGAGCGTTTTGAAATAGTGCCACTTAAAACCGTCCCAATGGTATACGCCATCAAAAGCGCTTCCGCTCGAAATCCAAATCCCCCCACTATCATCTTCAGCCAAGCCAGTCACCACCTCGATCGGGTGACCGTTGAGAGAATGTATCCCATGGACAGAACCATCAAGACGGTGTATCTCAATTCCTTGGCTCGTGCCTAACCAGATCGAACCATCTCTTGCGTGAAGAAGCTCGTTGACGGAGAACTCATTATTCACTGATTGGGGAACCGAAGAAGACCATCGTTTGGAATTTTTTTTGTAGAGAAAAAGTCCCTTTTCACTGCACACCCAAAGATCCCCGTTATCACGAAATTTAATGTACAAAATATTATGCATTTGCGCGGGTATGGGATGTAAAGAGTGCCATTTACCTCCGTCGCGAATTCGTATATGACCTGATCGATGGACCGTGATAATTTCACCCATGGGAGAAACATCCATGGTCTGGATTTGATTCTTCCCTTCGGTGAGAGGACGGATGGGAGCGCCATGTTTCCCTATCTTCCATAAACCCGCACAATTCAAACCGCCAAGAGATATAAAGGCGACCCCATTTTTGTCCTCAATGATGGTATTTACTTTACCGATCTCATTTTGAAATTTGAATTTTTCTACCCACTGGTTTCCCGTCCAACGGTAGATGCCTTCAGTAGTATTAATCCAGACTGAACGATTTCGGGTGTAGAAAACACTTCTCCAGTTAGGTACTAAACGAGCGGGGGTTTTCAGGGAAGATATGCGTGATGAATCGTAACGGAACAGTTCATCATATACTTGCACAAAACACCCGAGATCACCTGCTGATGTAATGAAACCATTATTTAACTTTTTCTGATTGAAATTTAATCGTATTTTCTGCACACTATTTTGGCTGACATCATATAAGCCTTCATAGAAATTGGCAAAAACTTTATCTTTTCCATGAGGGGTTAAACACCCATCCATAGAAGCATCCAGAGCAATGGGTATTCCTAATGAATCGGGGACCGCATGCCACCTGAACCCATCATACCATGCTAAGCCTTTTGATGTTGCAACCCATGGCGTCCCATCTGATGTTTCAACAATCTCATAGATATGATCTGAGGGAAGTCCTGATTCCGTTGTGAAGTGCACCCATCGCCACTCTTCATTAAACTCCTCCGACTGTGCCTGAATAGACAAGGGAACGCTATAAAAGAAAATGAGGAAAGTAGGCAATCCTCGAATCAGCAATATCCTGAGGATAACCTGAAAGGGATTAGACGAATTTTCGGTGACGAAAGCGAACAAATGAATTATAATTTAGGAAATTGTACAAATCGCGTATTTTGAAGGTATGTACCCCACCGCAAGCGTTGGAGAATGAATCTCCATCTCGCCCACATCTGGCAGATTCATGATACTTCAAACTAATGAAAAAAGATTGGAGAGTCAATACTGAAACCACAGAAGCGCTATAGAGCGGAAGTGAATTGATGAACACAAAAGGACAGACGATTGAAGAGATCTGTCGTCAGATAGGCATCAAGGAAGAGACCAACTTCAGTTGGCTTCAACGGCTTGTCGTCAATACCTTATTCATTGAATCTGGGAGGCCGTGAGAAAATGGCTACATCGAATCATTGAACGGCAAACCGAGCGATAACCATTTGCATGGCGAGATCCTCAATATATCGGTGGAAGCAACAAGATGGCAGGCGGAGCCCCATACCTCATTAGGCTATCGGGACTGCTTTACCCTAATATAGCTGATAATGGTGTTGACCACTATCCAAAACGGTATCGTCAACCAATGGTACGGCTGCGCATACCGTACCATCAAACGAAGCTGGCTCTTCAATTTGTTTCGGTTCTTGAACCAGGAAAGATGTCCACCAATGCTCACCGAGAGTTTATGCCAAATCACCGCTGACGGTTCATACCAGAGTTTGAAGCCGGCTCGCGATGCCCTCACACACCAATCAGTATCCTCTCCATAGAGATAATATGATTCGTCGAGCAAGCCAATGACTTTAACGACGTCCCGCTTCACCAGAACGCAACAACCAGTCACCCAATCGGCTTCACCGGGTATATCGTATTGCCCGTGATCCACTTCGCGCACACCGACTTGATAACACCATCCTTTCCACCACTCGATTCTCCCACCGGCAGACCAAATCCGTTTCGGATCGGAGTAATAGCAAATTTTCGGTCCGACCATTCCGACATCCGGGCTCGATTCGGCTGCGTCAACTAGCCTTGATAGGAAATCAGGCTTGAAGATCGTATCATTGTTGAGCATAAGGATATATGGTGCGCCATCAACGAACGCTTTCTTGAGTCCCGTGTTGTATCCTCCACCGACTCGCAGATTTGTAGGGTTACAAACGATTTCAATACCGGGAAATTCTTTCTTAACCGCAGCCACGGTTCCATCGGTAGAAGCATTGTCGACAATCAGAATCTTTGCATTGGGATAAGTAGATTGCCGAAGCGAGCGCAGACATTCAAGGATATCTTCGCGGCCATTCCAAGTGAGAATAACGATTTGAACCAGAGGAGGCTCAGCCACCGATCATCGCACTTTCTCAAGAAGGATGTCGACGATCCGCTGTGCCGCTTTCCCATCACCATAAGGATTTGCTTTAGTCGCCATCTCATGATATGCGAGCTTGTCGGAAAGCAGGTGCTGGGCGTGCTTGATAATCATTTGCTTGTCGGTTCCAACTAATGTAGCCGTGCCCGCCTCAATTGCTTCAGGTCGTTCCGTGGTTTTACGTAACACGAGGACTGGCTTGCCGAGCGTGGGCGCTTCTTCCTGTACGCCCCCCGAATCTGTCAGGATGAGGTACGACCTGTTCATGAGCTGAACGAATGGTCGGTATTCCATTGGCTCGATGAGGTGAACACGCGGAACACCGGCGAGTATCTCTTTAGCGGTTTTCTGGACGTTTGGGTTTGGGTGAACCGGATAAATCAACTCGACATCAGGATTATTCTCGACAAGATAACGACATGCGGAGAAGATTTGTACCATCGGCTCGCCGAAGTTCTCTCGACGATGTGAGGTGAGCAGAAGAACTCGCCGGTTCACGAAATCAACCGTACTAAGCGGCGATTCGTTGAATGTATAATGTGGATCGACGATCATCAAGAGCGCATCGATAACGGTATTTCCGGTAACGTAGACGGACTCCGGAGCGAAGCCTTCTTTCAAGAGATTATCTTTTGCCCCTTGAGTTGGCGCAAAATGAATATCGGTTAAGCGGGACGTGATTTGTCGATTGATCTCCTCAGGATAAGGGTTGGCTTTATTCCACGTCCGTAACCCGGCTTCAACATGACCAACCGGAATTTTTAGATAGAATGCGGCAAGACTTGCGGCAAGTGTTGTCGTCGTGTCGCCTTGAACAAGGATGACATCAGGTTTCTCCTTCAAGAGCACCGGTTTAATTTCGTTAATGACCGATGAAGTCACATAGAACAAATCTTGATTTTCCTGCATGATGTCAAGATCATAGTGGGGCTCAATCCCGAAGACTTCCAGCTTCTGATCGAGCATTTCGCGATGTTGAGCAGTAACAATCACGACGTGGTCGAGGTGACGCCGTTCGCACTCCTTAACAATCGGAGCCATTTTGATGGCTTCTGGTCGCGTTCCAAAGACAATAGCGATTTTCATAATGGAAGGTGAGTTTGTTTCGTAGCGTAGAGCTCAACACGGTCTCCAAAGGCACCAAAGAGGGCCGTCACGAGATAGTTGGGATATTGGAATAGTTTTTTTCCTATCCTCTGCATCAAGGTGCCCCGAAGTGTAATCTCATTTGGCGGAAGAAGGGATTCTGATTTTCGGAAACTTCGAAATCCACAACGGCAAAGCAGAATCTCCAAGCTCGCGGATCGATATTCGAACAAATGATACGGCGGAAGATGGACAATAGCATTCTTGCCGAGCGCTCGATAGATGACAAACCCAAGGCGGGAAAATAGTGTGTTAGTTTGTGTCGGAACTAAAATAACGAGCAATCCACCGAGGGCAGTGATTCTGTTGATCTCTTTCAACGTCGCAATCGGGTCAGGCAAGTGTTCAAGGACATCCCCCATGAAGATTACATCAAATGTTTCCGCGGGAAAATTTGCAGCATGAATGTCCCCGGTAACCACCTCGAGATTGAATGTTGCTCGTGCGAACTTGGCAGCAACTTCTGAGTACTCCACCCCGTGCACATCATAACCAATCTTTTTTGCCGCACTGAGGAATGCCCCCCCTGCGCAACCCACTTCTAGAAACTTCCCCGACTGCCTATAGTGACGGATCCTTTCCAATAAAGAAGTGTCTACGAGACGATTAAGTGAATCGTCACTGAAATAACTGCCCGCATGACCGCATCGGAAGTCTCCTTCAAAATATTCTTTCGAGTACATCTCTGTGATCTCTTGCGCACTCGGTTGGGGATCGATAAAGATGATCCCGCAATCCTTACACTCGCGTCCACCGAGCCATCTGTTTTTGTAGCGATAACCAAACGGCTTCGACTTCAATTTCGATGAGGAACAGAGGGGGCAAGTTGACATTTTTTCCATCACCTGAGCTGTTGCAGTTCTTCGATCGTCGATACAAGGTTCTCCCAGGAATATTTCTTCTTCTCAATTCTTACGTTCGCGACAAATTCACTCTCTTTCTTCTCTTCATAAAATCTTTTGATGGCGTTTACCAAGGCGCTGGCGTCATTCGAAGGAACGACGAAACCAGTTTTAGTATCAATGACCACTTCTGCGAGTCCTCCTACATCTGTAGCAATCACCGGCTTATCAAAGTTGTAGGCAATTTGTGTAATTCCGCTCTGCGTCGCTGAGAGATATGGAAGGATAACAACATCAGCGGCACTGAAGTATTGTGCTACTTGGTCGTTGGGAACATACTCAGAAACAAAGCGGACCGATAACTCAAGACCTAACTGACGAACGTGTTTACGATATTGGGATTCGTCATCATAAAATTCACCGACAGCAAGCAAGACGAGATCATCCGGCATGTAGCCTGCTTCTGCCAACTTCTTCATGGCATCAATCAAAACACGTAGACCTTTATATGCTCGCACATAGCCGAAGTACAAAATAACTTTTTTGGCAGAGATTTCCAATCTCCTACGTGCCTTGTCTTTGGGGATCGACGCTCCGAAATTCTCATAGACGGGATGCGGCACCTTCCTGTACAAAGAACCCGGGAACTGTGTCTTGATATCTCGCTCCACAGCATCCGACTGAACGACGAAACAGTCAGCCGACTTGAAAGCATATTTCGTGAAGGCAATATCCCCCATGCGTCGTTCATGAGGAATGATATTATCGCAAATGAACAGCACCCGTGCACCTGTTGCCCTCTTGACGCGGCGCGCAATCGTTCCGAAGCACGGGCCAAAAAACGGAAGCCAGTATTTGAAAACGAGCAAATCCGGCTTGCGTAGGCTGATCGTTCGAGCGACGGAGATCCAATTGAGCGGATTGATCGAATCGATCAACTGCGGCGCAGGCGCAATATCGAGATGCTCTCCTTTTTCCTCCTGTGTCTTCCCGGGAAATAGCAACTTCGGGTATTGTCGTTTGAAGGTCACGGTCTCCACGTTATGCCGTTTGCCGAGGTGGGTTGCAAGAAGTGCATTGTAGTGAGCGATGCCGCCTCGGAGCGGATAGGCTGTCCCGACGATGGTAATCTTCATACAAACCCTGGAATGTTATTGTCCAGTTTCGTAGAAATGATCAAGTTCCTTCTGGATTGAAGCGGAATCTGTGCCGATCGATTGCAAATATCGGAAGTAGTT
The DNA here is from genome assembly GCA_016178625.1 of Ignavibacteria bacterium. Lineage (GTDB taxonomy): Bacteria > Bacteroidota > Ignavibacteria > UBA10030 > SZUA-254 > JACOSX01. The sequence goes on along the minus strand of JACOSX010000140.1, from coordinate 60,335 downwards.
ACATCGCTGCGCCAACGCGAGACCATCGAAATCAATAACAGTCGGTTGATTAGCACTCTCATTATAATAGGAGATGATGCGTGACGCGTCATCGAATTGCCGCAACTGCAGTGCAATTCTCACAATCGCCTTGGTTGCCGTGGCACTGCTCTGATCATTATCAAGCCCTTTGCCATAATAATAGCTCGCTCGGATGAACTGCTTCCGGGCATAAAGAAGATTGCCCATTTTGTGATAAAGATTTGCAAGCTCGAAGTCTGGCATAGACGCATCCGGCAATAACTCTCGAATCGTCTTATCACCCCGCGCAATTTGTTCATCTTTATCCGAAATCATCCCTTCTCCGACATTGATGAGATAGGAAGACCCCTGGTAATAACTTCTGAATGCCCATTTTCCTATTCCCAGAAAACGACTACCGACACATTGTTCAGTTGTGTTGAGATAGAAAATAGTGCAGGATAACACGGCGCCTGCCAACGCAACGCCGGTAGTGGTTGCCCATTCTGCCGACGAAAGCTTCTTCTCAAACAGTTGGTGCGAGAGTGCTATTGCGAGGAACATCGCTGGCGCAGCTGCGAGGGATAGCATATCCCAATCTCGCTCCATGGTCAACAAAGGATTGACCGTCAGGTTAAATAGTTGGAAATAGAAAACGGCAAGTCCGAAGAACATGATGCGAGGTTGCCGCCAGTCGACCCGGCGGTAAAATTTTATTACAAGCCACAACACCATGATCGCCACAGGAGAAACGGTCAGCAAGAATTCTTGTGCCACATCCGACAAGTGCCCGATGGAAAACAGTGTGTAGTAATGTGGCGGCGGCAGGGGGTTCACAAGTGGCAAGAACACTTTCTGAAAACGTTCCGCCTGATCGTTCACAAGATACCGGTCGGCATGGAAATAGAAAAAATATGCAAGCGTTGCACAAACCACCGAAAGGGCGACGCCAGCAAACAGCCTCTTCGGTTCGATCCACCGTTCGAACTTCGGAGATAACCTACGTCGGTGATGCAACACAGCATACAGTAGGGCTGGTGCGAGCAGCACCATCTGTACATGAAGCCGAACACCAACTACGAACAGGACAATCATCGTCCCAAGTGTTGCATTCCCCTCAAATAACTGCCATCCCGCAATGAGGAAAAGGATGGAACATACGTACACCAAGGTATAGTCTTCTACATGACCGAAGAAGAGCTGATTCGCTCCACCGCTCAGACCAAGGATCACCAGAAGTATTTTCCACGAGACAGATCCTTCAAGCCGGAGAACAAAGAGGAGGTAGAAGAGAAGAAAAAGTCCTCCCCCGATGGCACTGATGATCTCGTACGCTACCTTCTGATCAATGTGAAATACGTTCGCCGCCATTTGGTGGATGTACCGCGTCAACGGCTCAGTATCTTTCGGATTGAACAAATCTGGAATTGCGTATACTTTTCCCGATAATAACGACAAGAGAGTTCGTGAATCGCCATACAAATCAGTGATAATCCTGAAGCGGTAACAGATGAAAGTCCCTATCACCCCAATGACGAAGAGAACAATATACACTTCCATTCTCGTCAGAGACCGAGAGCTTAGCCAACGATCCAGTGCACCGAGATAGCGCCTGGAGATCGGTAGCACACCGAGTGTAATCGCGGCAGTGAGCATGATGAGCCGATGAACCGGGGAAAGAAAAGCGAGATGATTAACACCCCATAGGAATGAATTGGGAAAAAACGAACTGATCCCGTAGAGGGCGATGACAACTCCAAGGAAGATCAGAACAGAACGATGAAGCTGATGAGAAAATTGTTCGTTTACGCTTTCCACAAGAGGACCGGCAGTTATTGTTGCATAGGTTCAGACCGCTGCAGTTTTTTCGGTGGGGCTTGAATATCAACCATAGTAGCTCCTATATTCGTAATGCGATTCCCGCTAAATAACCAACCGAACATGCTTTGTCCCCGCGGCCGTAGGGTAACCCTGCCAAGCAGTTCTTCCGCTCTATTTGTTCCGATGACATAGTTGAAAACAAAGATTGAATCAGTCGTATTAAGGAAAACCATTTCGACCTGATACTTTTTTTTCTCCTCATCAAACCCTAGCAGTCGCCACCGGAATGTTGTTCCCGGCAACGGCTGGAAACTTGCATTCGACTGCTGAGCTTGTCCTTCTGCTTTATTCAATGCGCCAAGGATGATGATTACCGAGAGAATAAATATGTTCAAGATTCGCATGAAGAAAGAAGGCAAAGGGTGAGACTGTCGCGAGGAAACATGTTACAGTAGATCCACGACACAAGTGTTATATAGCCGATCACAAACCAATCTTATCTTTGACAATATAGATGGGTCGGTGTTTGACTTCATCATAAATGCGTCCGATATACTCTCCAATGACGCCGAGGGTAAGGAGAATCATGCCGCCGATGAACGTGATAGCAACAATTGTAGACGTCCAACCAAGAATCGCTTGATGGGTGAAGAGCTTTTCATAGATGACATATGCCGCACCGAGAAACGAAAACCCTGCTACTACTACACCGATGTAGATCGCTAATCGGAGCGGTGCGTTGGAAAACGAGATCAAACCATCAAGCGCGAGGTTGATGAGACGTTTCAACGTCATTTTCGGCATTCCCGAATATCGAGCATCGCGGTGAAACTCCACCCCGACCTGAGTGAAACCCGCCCATGCGCGCATACCGCTGATATACCTGTTGCGTTCAGGCATGTTCCGCAACACGTCGACGACCCGCTTGTCGAGCAATGAGAAATTTCCCGCCTCCATCGGTATAGAGATGGAAGAAAAAGTGTGCATCAACCGATAGAATGAAGCAAACGCGAAGCGCTTCAAAGCATTTTCTTTGCGGCTGCGTTTGACAGTATAGACCACTTGATATCCTGCCTTCCACTGTGCAGTCATTTCCGCCAGCAGTTCGGGGGGATCCTGCAAGTCGCCATCCATTAGGATCACTGCCTCCCCTGTCGCATAATCCAGTCCCGCTGTGATTGCGACCTGATGGCCAAAATTTCGCGAGAGACGCAAAACTTTAAATCGTTGATCCTTCCGATGGATTTCGTTCATTGCGTCGTATGAGTGGTCGGCACTCCCGTCATCGATGAGAATCACCTCCGATGACTCGCCAAGCGAGTCAAGCACAGAGGTTAACCGTCGATGAAGTTCAGGCAGTATATCCTCCTCATTGTAAATCGGTATGATGATTGAGTATGTCATGAACGCATATTTATCGTCTGGCCGCCGCGATTCTTTTTCCGGGTGAAATATACAATTCCGATAATCGAGAAGCCAATAGTGGCAATGGTAATCCAACTTCCTCGTCGATAGCTTTCGGGCTCGAAGCGAAGTTCGACTTGGTGAGATCCCTTTTCGAGAGGGATCGCGCGTAAACTCCAGTCAGCCCGATAGATCCGACGGGAAGAACCATCGACATATGCACTCCAGCCGGGATAATAGATTTCACTGAGAACAAGGAATCCATTACGCGGTGTTATAACGGTAAGAGACATGCTATTGAGACGATACGATGTGAAGAACGTCGATGGAGACGTTGAGTCCCCCCTGTCTTCAGCTGTCCAGTGTGGGTCTTCCTCGAGCACTACCTCCTGTGCAGGATTGAACGCGTCGCTTTCCATGTATGCCTTCTCCTCTTTCTCGATCAACATGATTGTATCGCGGTAAACGAGAAACGCTCGGGGCAAATGCGTTGAGGATGTCACAAGTTGCATTGAGCGATGTTGGCGATCAATGGAGATGCGATATTTTGCATTGAGTAAGTCACACATCTTATCCCAATCTTTTGCTGGAGGGTAGGATCGTTGAAGGGCAAGAGGTGTGTATCCTTCTAACATGAAGATCTGATCAACCATCCCTTGATTCCGATCCAATACCATTGCTCCACCCTGGCGCGCATTCACGCGGAACAATTCGCGCAAGCCATCCTGCTTCAGCATCCCAACCGTTTGTGCAGTTTGAAGATAATAATCACGAGGATTCGTTTCGCCGTTGTTCTGGCTGAACCCAAAGATGTTCATATCAACAAATTGCAATCCACCCAGAGCGATCACTAACACCATTCCGGAAATCTTGTTTCTCGAGAATAACAGGAGCACAGCGCCCGTGAAGAGAATAAGTAGTAACGCTGTTGTTGTTTCACCGGTAACAATCTGATGAACCTGCTGATACAGCTTTGGGCTGGTGGATGGTTGGAATAAACCTCCTTGCGCAAGGAGCCACACTCCAATCCCACCAATTGCAATCGTGGCAGCGACCCTCTGAAGTTTTCGGAGACGAATACCAACTGCATCTAACAACCATTGTAACCCGAACCCTGCAAGCAGTGCCCCTGCGAAGGTCGAGAGCAATGTCATGCGTCCGACGTCTCGGAACTTCCCAAAACCAGGTACAACGTTGAAGAAGAATTTATGGAGAATGAAATGATCTCCGAGAGCGTAGAGCAGGGCGAATGAGACTATCCCAAAGAGGAACGCTACGTTTCGGTTTTGTCTGATCATGAATGCAGCGACGATGACGCACAGAAGGGCGGGGATACCGATATAGAAACATGTTTCCCAATATGCCCAATACCCGCCGGGTCCCCAATAGGTTGAACCTTGAGCGCCGCTTAAGCCGAAATATTTCGGGACAATAACAGTGATAAGCTGTTCCCAGCTGAGCATTCCTTCGAGAGATTTTTGATACGTGATCTCTGCGCGTTGCGACTGTGGCGCAAGTTCGATTGTTGGAAGAAGTTGAATCGCCGCCAGACCAAGCGCAACGATAACGACACCGGCGGCGAGCGGTGCCAGTGGAAGCGCCGAAACAAAACCACGTTCTTTTGCGCACGTAAAAAACTCAAACAAGAAGAAGAGTAAAAGGAAAAAGAAAATATACAGTGAGAGCTGAGGAAACCCCGCCAGTACCGCATGGCCAAGGACAAGCCCTGCGAGAATCATCTGCAGGACAGACCGACGAACCACCATTCTTCTGAACAACAGAATGATGAGCGGCAGCCATGCGACCTGACAAATGACGACTTGATGGATCGCATGCGTAATCATAAAGCCGGACAACGCGTATATCAACCCGCTGAAGGGCGCCACCATACGACGCATGCCAAATTCCTTCGCGAGAAAATACATGCACACACCTGCAATCACGTAGTGGACAATGATAAGCAGCTCAACCCAGTAAAAGTGAAGACTGCCGTTCGATACAAAAAGCGTTAGAAGGAGATTCGGAAGGTAGAAGAGGGCAGATTGGATGTCAGCTTGAAACGGCATTCCGCAGAATGTATATGGATTCCACAACGGCATCTCCCCACCTGCCATCGATACGGCAGCAAAAAAGCGGAAGGGATAAAACTGATAGAGGAAATCTTCCCAGAAAAAAGCTTTTTGGAAAAGGATGTCCCGAAAAAAAATTGCAACCAGAACGGTGATGGCAAGGACAGCCTGCCAATCTTTAATTTCAGGGAGCGAGGTAGAAGGCTGCGCCGCGGAAGAACTTTTCTTCATCGTCACCACGCAGACTCACTTCATTTTTTTCACAGGCAGCAGCTGTCGACAAGCATCGAACACTCGTTCGACCGATAGGTACTGCATGCAATTGTTCGGGCATGTTGGTGAGTAGAAGCAACCACATTCAAAATCCGGCTCGAGGATTGTGCCGCGGTCATACAACTCAAACTCGTGCTTGTTAAAAATATTGTTGAAGAGGACAATCTTCTTTTTCAAACCGATCGTGAAGTGCATCGCCATCGTTACGGCAGTCACCACAAGGTCACATTGATTCACTTCGCTCAAGAACTGGTGAAGCGGGAAATGTCCGAGGTATAGCGCGCCACTTTGCTGAGCAAGCTTGAGGTTTTTCTTGTGTTCCTGCTCGCCACCAAGCAGCAGTGGAACGTATCCTGCCTTCTTTAGTTTCTTGGCAAGAGCAATCCAATATTTGTCAGGCCAGAGACGAGAAGTCCAACGGCCCCCACACCCTGTATTCAACCCGATGATGTTCTTCCTGGGTGGGAGTTTCCACGTATATCCGTTCACATCGGGCATCATGTATTCTTCACTGGAAAATGTGAAGCCACAGATCTCAAAAATCTCTTCTTGATAGCTTTTTGTGTTGGTTTTGCTCAGGTCATCGAATATACCGGTAAGATATTTATGCTTCCCATCGGCATCGATCGGAACGCACTTGCCATTTTCCAGCGTAAATCCTTTCTTCACTCGCGCCGAGAGCAAAACGCTCAGTGCGCATGCTTCCTTGTCCTTATCGAGACAGTAGAGTGTATCGAACGTAATCGCCTGCAATGTCGCCATACTTTGCGGTGTATAAGGAAGGATGACGTCAACCGACTTCGGGATAACATCGGGTGTAAGAGTAAACCACCAAATTTCAGCGTGCGGCTCCACCTCCTTAAGCTTATGCAGAAGCGGAGTCGTGCGAATAACATCCCCAATTGCGCCAAGCTTGATGATGAGAATTTTCTTCGTGGTCTGATCGTAGTACTGACAATCATTCCCTCGATCATCGATACAATGAACGCCATGCTGTTTATGAGGCTTGCAGGGAATGTCTCCGCGAAAATGACGACAATCGAATTTAAGATCTTTAATCGTAAGGTTCATGGTAAGAGATACATTATTCGTATTCCATATCCTGAATCGAGACCATTCACATACACTGTGGTGAGATATAGCCGGCTGATTGACGGGCATACCACCGCGCACATCAGAGCGAGAATACCCCGCTCTGTGTTTCCCCTCCACTGCGCTTTGGTAGAGAGAAGGAGTAAGGAAGGAGTCGTTCTCATCGACGCGAACTTACTTCCAGATTTCCCGAATTGAATACTCCTTGTCACCAGCCTGGCGTGTCTTTGTGATCAATTCACCAAGCAATCCGACTGAGATGAACTGTACCCCCACGATGATCAACAAAATTCCGCCGACAAATAATGGACGATTGCCAAGCGACATCCCCTCAAAAATCTTGAGGAAAACGAGATAGAGATCAATGCCAAATCCAGCGAGCACAAACAATAATCCCCAGAAGCCGAAGAGATGAAGGGGTCGCTGCATATAACGCGTCGTGAAGAGAACTGTCAGCAAATCAAGGAAACCTTTCCAGAATCTGCCGATGCCAAATTTTGTCCTGCCATACTTGCGTGGGCGATGTTGCACCGGAATTTCACCGATCTTGTACCCAAGCCAGTGAGCGAGCACAGGAATATAACGATGCAACTCGCCGTAGATTTTCACTTCCTTCGCGACCTCTTTACGATAGGCTTTCAGTCCGCAGTTGAAGTCATGAATTCTGATGCCTGTGAGAACAGATGTGACAAAGTTAAAAAACCGTGATGGTATTGTTTTTGAGAGCGGATCGCGGCGCTTCCTCTTCCAACCGGAGACGAGGTCGTATCCTTTCTTAATTTCATTGACGAGGCTCGGGATCTCTGCGGGATCGTCTTGTAGATCGGCATCCATCGTGATGATGAATTCCCCGTCGGCATGTTGGAAGCCAACAGAGAGCGCTGCAGATTTTCCATAGTTGCGACGGAACCGGATGATCTTCACCCGGCGGTCGCGGTGACGCAGCTCATGAAGAACACGCATCGATCCATCGGTGCTGCCGTCATCGACAAAGATGATGTCATACCGTCCGTGGCGGTTGAGCGTGTTGCGCAACTGATCGTACAACTCCCGGAGCGATTGCTCTTCATTATAGAGTGGAATCACGACGGATATCCCTCCACCATCGCGGAGCTGTGGCCCTCCTTGTTGCCGAACCTGATGTCGCTGCCGCTGTTGTTGAGGTGGACGATTACGACGATCGCGTTGCCGCTGAACCTGTTGCTGCTGCGGCACCTGCTGTTGCTGTGGCGGCTGAGGCTGACCTGGCGGGGCGCTTGGCGGCTTTTCTATTTGAAGCTGCGGCGTTTGCTCAGGTCGCGGTGAAGGGTTACCAGAAGGTCGTTCCTGAGGTGGTTGGTTGTATTCTTGATCCTGATCTTGATCAGCCATTCGTCTCTCTGAATATTTGTGAAGTCAAAATAACACATTTTTCGGTGAGAATCAAAGAGATTCATTCTTCAGAAATAACCCTTGTAGGATTCTCAACAAATCTGTAGATTACACCGTCATCAATCCATCCACCACCATTCATCATCATGGAGATGAGCTCATGCGTGCGTCTCAGTCCTCATATATAGTCATCACGCTCGTCGCTGTGTCGTTCATGGCGACAGATGTCTCAGCACAATCGTGGCTCAAACAATTCTCAATCCGGCAAGCGAACAAGTGGCAGGCGGAGCGCGCCATCGCAGAATCGATCGCCGTCGCAAACCATTTGCCGATCCGTGTCGAAGCTTCAGATGGCTCGGTCGCAGAGCTCCAGCGCTTTGTGCACGGCATCCCCCAATACTACGCAACCGATAACAATCTCGATGCTGCACGTACCGTCGCAACCTATAAAGTCTGGCCCGGCGGAGGGTTCGGATATACATTGAACGGTTCAACCGATACCGTCGGTGAATGGGATGGCGGTGCCGTGCTTACAACACACCAAGAGTTTGGCACGCGCGTCCTCCAGACTCAAGGAACATCGAATCTCCACTCCACACACGTCGCCGGCACAATGATCGCCGCAGGAGTAAATTCGTTGGCAAAGGGAATGTCGTTCCAGGGACGGCTTAAGGAGTGGGACTTCAACAACGATGTCAGCGAGATGGCATCCGCTGCGGCAGCCGGCTTGAGGACGTCTAACCATTCGTATGGATTGATCACAGGTTGGCGATTTAATTTCTTCGCTGACGGCCGATGGACCTGGTTTGGAGACACAACCATTAGCGGAGCTACAGACTACCGCTTCGGCTTTTACGACGATGAGGCACAAACATGGGACAATATTGCTCGCAATGCACCGTACTATCTTATGGTGAAAGCAGCGGGAAATGATCGCGGCGAGGGACCCGGAACCCAGCCAGCCACACACTGGATTTACAACAATAACAATCCCCAGTTGAGCTCCACGATACGTGATCTTGATGGAAGCGGAACAGGCTATGATTGTTTGAACGGGGCGAGCACGGCGAAGAATGTCCTCGTTGTTGGCGCGATCAACGCGATTCCGGGTGGTTATACAAACCCGAGCAGCGTGGTGATGTCGAGCTTCAGCAGTTGGGGACCAACGGATGATGGACGAATCAAACCGGATATCGTTGCCGACGGTGTGAACGTGACCTCCTCATCAACTCCCAACAACAATAGTTATGCGACCCTCAGCGGCACGTCGATGGCAACACCGAATGTCACAGGGTCGGTGGGTTTACTTTTACAACACCAGCGGAACTTGCACGGCAGTACGCTCCTCCGAGCATCGACGATGAGAGGACTTATTATCCACACTGCAGACGAAGCGGGCACAAATCCCGGTCCCGATTATGTACATGGATGGGGATTGATGAATACATTAAGGGCAGTTCAACTGATGAGCCTCGATAATACAGAAGGCGTGGGTTCCCACATGCGTGAGCTGACGTTAAATCAGGGAGATACGATCTCGATGACTGTCTACAGCAATGCGACCCAACCTTTCCGGGCGACAATTTGCTGGTCGGATCCCGCAGGTACTCCACCTACACCGTCGCTCAATCCTTCGACGATGATGGTCGTGAACGACCTCGACCTCCGCATCATCAAGCAATCGGATCAAACAATCTACAATCCGTGGGTTCTTGATCCTGCGTCACCAACTACGGCCGCAACGACTGGCGACAACATCCGCGATAACGTTGAACAGGTTCTTATCCAATCCCCAACCCTTGGGGCATACACTGTACGGATTACGCACAAAGGAATACTAACCAGTGGTCCACAAATTGTTTCACTGCTGATGAGCGGTAATGTCCCGTCTCTTGAGGCGCGTGTAAGAGTATCCCCCACGAGTTCGACCTTCTCCATCAATCCCGGCGCATCCGCCGCGGAATCTCTAACCATCTTTAACGACGGCTACATCGCAATGACGTACTCGTCGTCATCAGGAACGCCATGGCTCCAAATTACATCGGGGAGCGGATCTGTTCCAATCCAGAGTTCTTCGAAGATCTATTACTCACTCAACGCCGCATCCTTGAGCCAATGGACAACGTACCGTGACACTATCACAATCGCGAGTAATGACACCGCTCATTCCCCGACGAAAGTACCGATCACACTCAACACCTTAGGACCCAAGATCGCATTGAGCCCACCCTCGTTCACACTTGAAGCCGACTCCGGCCAAACGACACGAGATAGCCTCAAGATCCGCAACACAGGAACAGTGGCATTACACTTCTCCGTCAGCGGGAATGATTCGGCTTTGCCAGCCTGGATATCAATAGACAAGGACAGTAGCACCATTCCCGTTGGAGATAGCACCTACGTGAGGATCACACTGGACGCCATATCCTTATCACCCGGAGACTATGGCGTTAACCTGAGAGTATCAAATAATGATTCATCGACGGGCAACGTTCTTGTGTCGGTCTCGTTCCATGTCTCGAACAGGAGAACCCTCTACACAACACTGGAGAGCGGGTGGAATCTCATCTCGCTTGCCATTGACCCAACAAGTTCACTCAAGACTGATTTGTTTCCCACCGCGATTTCAAACGCGTTTGGGTTCAACGGGACGATGTACATCGTGAAAGACACGTTAACGCCAGGTGCAGGATATTGGCTGAAGTTTGGATCCAGCCAGACAATCGGATTTTATGGCTCGCCGATCAGTCAAGATAGTGTCGATGTCCTTGAAGGATGGAATCTTGTCGGCTCACTTACGACACCGATCGCGACAGATGTCGTGTCGAGTAATCCCGGAGGTATCATTGCATCGAACTTCTTCGGATATAATCGAGGATACGTCCTTGCCGATAGCATCCAGCCGGGAAAGGGGTTCTGGGTGAAGGTAAATCAGACAGGCAAGCTATTCTTCAGTACATCCTCAGCATCGCTCTCGAAGGCAAACACGTGGCATCCACCGACCGATTTCAATAGTCTCACAGTAACAGATGGGCGAGGAAACAGTCAGACTCTTTACTTCAGCAACGGTGAGTCCAACGATGGGAATGTTTCATCCTTTGTTCTCCCGCCGGCTCCTCCTACGGGTAGCTTCGATGTTCGGTTTGCATCGGGAACATTCTTCGAGGAGTTGCCACGAGAAGGGATCCGAGAATATCCGATTCTCATTCAATCACCATCCTCTCGTGTCACCGTTGAATGGAAAATCCAAATACATGATCCACATGTGTATCAGATTATGGATGAAGCGGGAAGGTCAATTTTGGTGAATGGTGCGGGAAGTGCCATTCTCGCGGTGGGGAACGAACATGTCAAAGTAGTGAACCTCAGAGTTCAAGAAGTTCGAATCCCGAAGGATCATGTATTACATCAAAATTATCCGAATCCATTCAATCCCTCGACAGTCATCGCGTACGACTTGCCGAAGAAGGAATATGTGACGCTGAAGGTCTTCAACATCTTAGGAAACGAAGTCGCGACACTTGTGGATGGAACTCAAGACCCAGGATTTAAATCGGTCACGCTTAACGCGGGGACCCTCCCAAGTGGGGTGTATTTTTATCGCCTCCAAACAGAGAAATTCTCAGCGACAAAGACATTCGTGCTGATGCGGTGAGATTGAATAAGGCGCGACGGGGCCCATCAAACGGACATGCTTGATGGCCTTTTCTATTTTTTCTCTACCTCCTGCAGAACACGCAAGAAATTGCCACCAAGGATTTTTCGGACATCCTCTTCGGAATACCCTCGCTTGAGAAGCTCCCGTGTAATGTTTGGGAGAAAGGTGACATCGTCCATATCTCGTGGCGTTACTGCTATACCGTCAAAATCGGATCCAATCCCAACGTGATCAACGCCAATGCGTTTCGCGATGTAATCGAAATGGTCGATGAGAATTTTTAGCTTTGGCCGGATAGGGCGATATTCATTTTTCAGAAATTCTGCTATAGCTTGATCTCGGAGAAAATCGTCATTCACTCGGAAAGCTGCCGAGAAGGAATCAATGCGAGCTTTGTTTCGATCGCGCATGATCTTCTCTTTTGCAGTAAACGTGCTGTCGATAAATTGGGGGGCAAAATTCACGAACACAACGCCTCCATTATCCTTGATCGCGTCAAGCTGCGTATCTTTTAGATTACGTCGATGGTGACACAATGTCCATGCGGAAGAATGGGACGCGATCACCGGTTTCTTCGATACCTTCATGACATCCCAGAAGGTCTGCTCGCCAACATGCGATACATCGACCATCATGCCTAATGCGTTCATCCTTCGAACAACCTGTTTGCCAAAATTGGTCAATCCCTTGTGCTGGAGGTTCGCATTGGAATCTGTTTCATCTTTTGCCGACGTTGCCCAATCGGTGCTGTTATTCCACGTGAGCGTCATGTATCGCACTCCCCGACGATAAAAACGTTCGAGGTTCTTCAAGCTGTTTGCAATTGGATGACCTCCTTCCATGCCCAACATGGCAACAAATTTACCAGTATTCACAAGCTTTACTACATCGGCGGAGGTCAGCGCGAGACCCACCTGCGACTTATTCCGCTGGATGAAGCTCTTCACCGTGTCAATCTGATCGTCGGCCTGATCGTAGTACGGCAGCGCGGTTTTCTCTGGGGGGACCCAAATAGAAAACATCTCAACATCAAGCCCTCCCTCCCTGAACCGGGGAAGATCGGAATGACCGTGCTGAGTCCGGACAGAGATATCTTCTCCTGCCATCATTCGTTGTACGACATCATTGTGTGTGTCGACCACAAAAGCGTCGAAGTGGATCTTCCTGTAATTAGAGCCTGTTTCCAATGCGAAGCCATAGGCGATGGCGCTTATGAGAGCAAGTTGTAGAAACCGTCGACTCATGCATTCCCTTTTGATGATATCATGACTATAACGACCCAATATATGAAAAAGGTGTGAACAAAGGAAGGTTCCTGTTCAAGAAACTGAAATACACCTCCTCCTCGTTTCTTGACCTTATATGCTTTCAGTGAAAATATAAAGAGACTCCCTCCCACTCTAAACAGTCGGTCAGGAGTCTCTTCAAGGAACTATGAACACGTACAACTACATACTTCCGCCTTCAGCCTCCTTCGCTTTCTGCTTGATCTCCTGGATTTCCTTGCGGATCTCCTGTGCTTTCTTCTTCAGCTCATTCATCTCCTTCCGTACTCGCGTCCCCGCCGACTTATTGCCTTTCTCATAGAACTTGATGAAGTCCTTCTCGAAGCTGCTTAACAAGTCGCGTAATTCTGTGAACCTGCTCATGTTGACCCTCCATATTGTGAGTGTAAATGTTCTCGCCTTTCCTCAAAGACGAGTCCCCTTAGGGGAATGACTTATTATCATTATTCGTTTGCCTTAACCTTCTTCCGTTGTTTAATCCTTGTGTACTCTCTATACAAACCTCCGAGCATGCTCTCTCGTCGGTCATACAAACGCTTCAATGGTCGGGGTTTGACCTTTGCCAGGGCATAGGAGGTGAGTATAGGCAATGCTATCGTAGAATCGAGATAGGCAACGACAGCATCGGGTAACTTATCCGGATCCACCTTTCCCCACGTAACCGCTTCAGCTGGCGTCGCTCCGGAGAGTCCGCCTGTATCGGGACGAGCGTCAGTTATCTGCAAGTAATAGTCGTGTCCTTTCTCGTCAATCCCTAAGACCTCTTGTATCTGCGGCTCGGTTTGCAATACAAAATTCTTGGGTGAACCGCCCCCCAAGATAAATACGCCGCTCTTTCCACCCTTACGCTTGGTATCAAGCACAATTGCAGCTGTTTCATTTACGTCTAATAATACGTCGAGTTTTATTTTGTATCCAGCCAGGGCAACCTCTGCAATGTTCATCCCGATTGAGCTATCACCCGGCGACGATGTATATATCGGTACACCACACCTGTAGGCGGTAGCAAGGACACTACTATTCTTTATTCCAAGGATTTTTTCTCGCTCAGCAATGTATTTTCCTAACCGGTAATGAAGTTCGGCTGTACCCATTTCATTTTGAAATTCGTGAAGTCTCAACAGCTTTCGAAAAAAGGCATCAGTTGACAACAAAACCTCATAATCGAAGACAATGTCATAAATGCGGATAATGCCTTCTTTCCTTAGGAGTCTGTCGTCAGTGAAAGGAGTCCCTCGGTGAAGCGAATGTCCAATCGCAAAATGAGTGTCGTGATAAAGATTTGCGCCGGTGCTGACAATCCAATCTACGAATCCTGACTTAATCAGTGGAACAATGCATGCACCGCCTAACCCGGCGGGGGTGAGAGCTCCGGTAAGGCTCATTCCAATAGTGGAATCAGCAGAAAGCATTTTCTCAGTCAGCAAGTGGGCAGCTTCTCTAAGCCTCCCCGAGTTATATGCTTGGAAATACTCATCAACAAGCTGATTCACCGAAATATTTTTCGGGATCGGTTTTGGAATTATCTGCTTCCCCTTGAGAAACTTATGCTTATCGTGCTTCATTTAAAACTAAGAAAGAGAAGAATAGCGTAATATTAATCTCGCTCAAATATAGAAAATTTGAATAATTAAGCAAGCAAAATCTGAGGAAAATGAAATATTTTGAAGGAGTTGGAAAGAAATGGCTATAATAACTAAATTTCAACACTTTTATTAACCACAGAGGACGCTCCCGCCGTTCACATTGAGAATCCCGCCAACAATATGGTCGGAAAGCCGGGATGCCAAGAAAACAATGGGACCAGCAATTTCTTCTGGGGTGGCGACTCTGCCACGCGGAATGGCTTGCGTTATCAGTTTTCTTTCTTTAGGATTCCTTAAGACCTTAGAAACCATATCTGTATCAACCCACCCAGGTGAAACACAGTTTACCCAGATGCCACTCTTGATCAGTTCAAGCGCGATCGATTTCGTGAAGGCAATAATCCCTCCTTTTGAAGCTGCATAGTGAGAATGGTATGGCTCACCCCTTTGTCCCGCCGTACTGGAAACATTAATTATTCTTCCATATTTCTGTTTTTTCATAATAGGAAGGACCGCACGACACATATTGAATGTGCCTGTCAGATTAATATCAATCGTTTTCCTCCAATCCCCAACTGCCAAATTTTCTAAGCCTCCATATTCCCAAATGCCAGCGCAGTTAACGAGAATATCAATCCTTCCCAGCCTCTTAAGGACTCTGAGGGCAGTTTTATTGCATTCAGATGGCCTTTCTACTCTGACTCTCAAAGCAAGATTCCTCTGCCCCTGATCTTTAATTTCATTCAACACTTCTCTGGCTGACTTTGCGTTTCGATCATAGGTAATTGCCACATCGCCACCTGCAGAAGCAAGGAGAATAGCTGTCGCAGCACCGATGCCTCGAGATCCACCGGTGACAAGTGCTACTTGATTACTCAGATCAATCATATGTACTCCATTGATTGAAAGTAAAGGAAAAAACCACCAGCATCGCTGAACAAACCGACATCCAATTTGCCATAAAATAATAAAATTATTCTTGACTGGAACGAATAATTTATTTATATTTAGACCAAGTCTAAACAATTATCCCCGTGGATATTAGCGCAGCAAAAAATACTCTCACCGACTACCTGAAAGAGAAGAAGCTTCGTCCCACTCGTGAGCGTTTCCTTTTGTTGGAAGAGATTATGAAAACGAATGGGCATTTCGACGCGGACACTCTCCATGCCTCGCTTATATCAAAGGGGCTCAAGGCGTCGCGTGCGACCGTGTACAACACGCTCGATCTTCTTGCCGAATGCGGTCTCATTTCAAAATACCGATTCGGTGAGAGCCAATCCCGATATGAGAAAGCCTTCGGTAGACCCCGCCATGATCACCTCATTTGCCTTGAATGTGGTGATATTATCGAATTTGTGAATGATAAACTCGAGAGGATTCAGCAGGAAGTTTGCCAGGAAAAAAAATTTAAGATACAGAACTCCACACTTCAGATCTTCGGAGTTTGTTCGAAATGTCAGTCAAAAAAGAAATCATAGACGCATGTTTGTGCGGTCACCAATAAGAATAATTTCATGATTGAATCACTTATCATTGCTCTGCGGGAAGGAATTGAGATCGCTCTCGTTCTTGGGATCCTGATCGTCTATTTACAAAAGATCCAACAAATCTCTCTCATAAAGTCTGTATATCTCGGCCTTGTGCTTGCATTACTTGCAAGCGTCATTGGTGCTATCATTCTCCAACGACTGACAATCGACCAAGAGATGTTCGAAGGATACTTTATGTTGATCGCCGCCTTCTTCGTAATCTCGATGATCGTTTGGATGTGGAAGACCGCAAAGAAAATCCGCAGAGACATCGAAGAAAAGGTAAACAACATCCTTGACGCCAGAAGATCATGGAAAGCACACCTCAGCATTCTCAGCTTTACATTCCTCATGATCTTCCGCGAAGGCTTAGAGACAGCAATCTTTCTTCACGCAGTAGCATTTAGTACCGGGGCATGGTGGAGCCTCCTCGGCACTATGATCGGGCTCTTGGTTGCAACATTGTTTGCAGTGCTCTTCATCCAGGGAAGCGTTAAGGTTGACATCGGAAGATTTCTTAGGGTAACTGCAGTTACGCTTCTCATCTTCACGATTCAACTCATCGTCAATGCAATACATGAGTTTTACGAATTCGGCGTGTTCCCCTCGAATCCTAGGATGATGGGAATCCTCGGTCCCATCGTCCAAAACAATCTTCTTTTTATCCTCGCGATCGTTAGCATTCCGGCATCAATGATGATGATCCCAGGACGGAAGCCGCCACAAACGCCTCCGTCAACCAGAGGACAGCGAAGATGGCAACTCAGTGCCGTATTTGCCTCTTTGGTGATCGTTCTTTTTCTTGGGGTTGGAGACATCTTCTCATCGAACCATGCGATGGATCTCTCATCAGAACATCTTCTTGTCCCATCTACAGGCATGATCAAGATTCCGATTGAGAAAGTGAGTGATAGTAATCTCCACCGATATTCCATCCAAGATAGCTCTCTCGAGATTCGGTTCTTCGTCCTCAGGATAAGCCTTGGAAAATTCGCCACTGCCTTTGATGCATGTTATGCCTGCTATAGTTACGGTCGTTATTATCTGAAAAACGGTGAGCTGATTTGCTCACAATGCGATGCGCCTTCACCATTAAGCAAACTCCATCAGGCTGTTGAAGATGATCAGATCGATGAAAATAATAGTGGGTCAATGGAAGGGAATGGATGTGCACCGATCTATTTACCTTCGCGGATGAGAGATGGCAAGATTGAAATCAGGATAGCAGATCTGCAACATCGGCGGAAGTATTTCGACATTACACCGGAAGAAGGTCACTAAACAAAAAGTGTGTCACCGCTCCGGCAAGAGTGATGGTGCCGCACCTCGAATTTGAAAAGAGTAATAAACTTTTATAGTCTATTTCCCCTTTCTCTTCAATTTAATTATACTCAGAAAAGAATTGGTTGTCAAGAAATCCGCTGGGTCCCTTACTCCTCTAAGACGTGTGTCGTCACAATCCGCTAAATCACCAAATGTTAATGTTGTTTGAGGAGTACCGTACAAATGCATCTAAAATACTTTATTATTACTATTGCTCTGTTGACACCTTTTCAGTTGAAACCGCTCCGGCTCAACGCTCAAGAATCAACGACCGTCGGGGGTTATGGTGAGCTTCACTATAATGAGCCTAACGGCTCTACTCGAGGCACGCTCGATTTTCATCGCTTCGTCCTCTACCTTGCACACACCTTTAACGAGAACTTATCCTTCAAGTCAGAGGTCGAAATCGAGCACACTAAAATTGAAGCCACTGAAGGCGGCGGCGCCGAGGGTGGAGAAGTTGCCATCGAACAGGCATATCTCGACTGGCATTTCAATCAAAATATTGGCATGAAAGCGGGCATTCTCCTCCCGCCAATCGGCGTCATTAACCAATTTCATGAGCCAGCTACATTTAACGGTGTCGAGCGACCAAATGTAGACCGTATTGTCATCCCCACAACGTGGCGCGAATCCGGTGCTGGTATCTACGGCACGCTATCTGAAGGCGTCAAGTATCAACTGTACGTCATGGCAGGATTAAAGGCAGAGGACTTCAGCGGATCGGAAGGCATCCGCGAGGGCAGACAGGAAGCTCTTGAGAGCTCACCCATGAATCCATCATTCACCGGTCGATTAGAGTACGTCCCCACCCCGGAATTAAAACTCGGCGGCTCGTTTTTCACAGGCAATATCACAGAAGGTGTCGATTCACTCGGCAGTAGTATGCTCACCCTCCTTTCGGGTGATGCGCAATACGCATACGACCAGTTCTCTCTTCGCGCTGTAGGCGCTTTCATATCAATTAGTGATGCACAAAAAATCAATACAGCATATGGAAACGATGTCGCCGACCAAATTTATGGTTTCTATCTGGAAGGCTCCTACAATATCCTGCCGTTGATGTACTCGGAATCTGACCAAGCATTGCTTTTGTTCACCCGTTATGAAAAATATAACACGCAATCAAAGGTCACCGGCTTCATCGCAAACCCTGTGTACGATCGAAACGAAATCACCTTCGGCGCGACCTACAAACCGACGTATAACACCGCATTTAAGATCGATTATCAGTTCTTTAACAATGCCGCCAATGCAGACACAAAGCAAATGAACATCGGCGTTGGATACAATTTCTGATGTTCTTGCGCTGGAAAGATATTTCTCTCACATTCTGCTTGATGGTAATTTGTACGGTGATGTCTCGCTCTCAACTCAGTGTTGACGGTAAAGTATTTGCGTCGCTAAAAAAAATGTTCGGTGACTCGACTTCTATCACACTCATAACCGTAAAACTGACATCGGAAGAGAAACAACAACTTTTCGACCGGAGCAGGTCTCGTTGGACTGGCGATACAATCACCGTGTATCGCTGTATTATTGGGAAAGAGGTTGTGGGATACGGGTTTATCGATAACGTGAAAGGTAAAACCCAACTTATTACTTATTTGGTTGGTGTTAGGCCAACTGGCAACGTGCAAGATATTGATGTTCTTGCCTACCGTGAATCGTACGGTGGCGAGATCGCCTACGAATCGTTTCGGAAACAGTTTCGTCAAAAGACAACATTAGACAAGCTCCAGCCGGGGAGGGACATCAAGAACATCAGCGGCGCGACAATATCCGTCCACGCCATCACCGACGGAGTGAGAAAGATTCTTACCACCTTCGAGCTCACTCATGATCGCATCCCCTGAATCAATGAACGAGACAAATGCGGAAAGGGTAACGACCCATTGGAGGCTATGTAATGCCGACTCAACCCTTCGGCTTTTCATCACTACATTTCTGATCTTGCTCACCTCGGGATATGCCATAGGACTTTTGTTTGTCGATCATACAACATCCGGCACGCCGCGCGGACTCGCTGAACAGTATCGCGGCTCGCCCGAAAATACAGCCGAGATCAAATATGCGAAGAGTATCGATGAGATGTACATGTTCCTTCATAATCATGTGCTTTCGCTTTCCCTTGTCTTTTTCACAGTCGGAGGACTTTTCTATTTTTCCTCGATAGTCGGTCATGCTGTAAAAAAATTTCTGATGGTCGAGCCAATCATTGCTATCGCCACGACGTTCGGTGGAATCTGGCTGATGCGCTTCGTTTCGGAATTGTTCAGCTGGCTCGTGATTATCTCCGGCGTAACAATGGTCGGATGTTTTCTCATCATGATCACTCTCATCTTATGGGAGCTCTGGAGAGTACAAAGATGAAGCGGGTCGTACTTGAGGGGAAAGAACACCCGGTTCTCTCGCGTCGGTCCTTCATGCAACTCTCATCGGCATTGATGCTCGGCACTACTCTCGGGCCACTGAGCGGAATCGCAAAAGTACTCGCACCAACCAAATACGTTGAGCGAGCAGCGTTCACCATGGGAAGTATTGTTACAATAAAAGCATATTGTGATGATGAGCGATTATGCAACCGGGCAATCGAAGAAGCGTTCGGCGAGATGAAAGAGATTGATAAGCTCATGAGCGTCTTCGATCCAAAAAGCCAAGTGTCGGTGATCAATCACCATTCGGGAAGAAATGAACTTGAAGTCGATTCGAGAATAATCCAAGTCCTTAGTGGAGCGAGAACGTACAACGAGATGACCGAAGGTGCATTTGACGTAACACTCGAACCGCTCATGGAGCTTTATGGTTTCCGGGATGATGCCCAAGTGCATCACTTCCCTTCTGACAAACAAATTGCCGAGACTCTTGATGGAGTCGGGATGCTCAACATCGTATCGAATGATTACGCATCAGTTGTGGCGCTCAAACACCCTCGGACAAAACTCGATTTTGGAGGAATCGCCGTCGGCTATGCACTTGATCAAGCGGCGCATATTGTAAAGTCACATGGTATTGAATCCGCGCTCATTAACCACAGTGGCGATCTGTACGCCATCGGTACACCACCTGATACCGAAGGATGGGAGATCGGAATTACCGATCCACAAGAGACTGACAAGATCATCACGACGGTTCACATCAAAGATCAAGCACTCTCAACATCTGGCAACTATGAGAATTTCATTCAAGCCAACGGACAAACAATTGGTCACATCCTCGATCCATCAAGTGGAAGAACGGCCAGAACTATTCTGAGCGGAACAGTCATCGCAGATACAGCCATCCAAGCGGATGCGCTCTCAACCGGATTTTTTGTTCTCGGTATGGAGAAAACAGCATCGATCCTTCAGCAATCGAAGGACATCCAATTCATCTCCATCGTTCAAGACGGAGATGCTGAGAAACTCGTAAAAATCTGAGCGGTAGGACAGGACACCGTCCTGCCTCCAGACAACGTAGTATTATGCCCGGGCTTTTGGTTTTGCAATCCGTCCGTAAAAATCTTACCTTACTTGTGAAAGGAACGACCACGATGAACAACCAAAATCCCACCGAACAACAAGACGTAACCGAAGCCCAAGTGTTTCAAGCATTACGAGACGTATACGATCCCGAAATCCCCGTGAGCATTGTGGATCTGGGATTGGTATACGACGTGAAGATCATCGACGATTGGGTCGGGGTGAAGATGACACTTACAACTCCCGGTTGCGGGATGGGCGGCGCGATCTCCAATCTTGCACGCGAACGGGTGCTCGAGATTCCCGGCGTACACGAGTGCGACATCCGGATTGTCTGGGAGCCGCAGTGGAATCCCTCAATGATGTCGGATGAGGCGAAGAAGAAGTTAGGCGTGGAGTAATTATCCATGTGCGACGCACCTTAAAGGTGCGTCGCACTTTTTATGTGGGGGTACGTTATGAAACCGATGATTGTTTTCTTGATTATGTCCGGTTTGGTAAGTGTACTCGTACATCCAAACGCGAGTGCCTGCAGTTGCGAGTTTCCAGGGTCTCCGTTGCAGGAATTACAAAACAGCAGTGCTGTTTTTTTTGGAAAGATCATTGAGATCAGACTCGATTCTGCTACTCATGAACTGCGCTTGCAGGTGGAGGTGTTCGGATACTGGAAAGGAATCGCATCATCACCAGTCACGATTTACACAGCCATCAATGAAGCTGCTTGTGGCTACCCTTTCGTCGCAGACTCTAGTTACCTGATCTACGCAGAATACTACGCGGACGCGCTTCACGCGAGCTTTTGCTCCCGGACAATTGAATTGTCCCGAGCCGCTTACGACATCGCTCAACTAGGCCCGCCGATGCCGCTCGGCATTCGAGAAGAGAACGTTGCACCAGCTACCTATCTACTCTCCCAAAACTACCCGAACCCGTTCAACCCGGTCACGACAATTAGGTTCGAGGTTCCAGCTTCCGGGTTTGTGTCGCTCAAAGTCTTCAACCTCCTCGGAGAGGAAATCGTCACAGTGGTATCGGAACAACTCTATCCCGGCACATATACACGGCAATGGAACGCAGACAAGGTTGCCAGTGGAGTGTATTATTATCGGCTTTCCACCCGCCAACAAGAAAGCGGGCAAGCGGACATCTTCTCGGAGACGAAGAAGCTAATCTTATTGAAATAAGTCATGTCTATAGTTCTAAGCTACATCCTCTCAGCGATCGTTCCCCTTGTTATGAAAACTACAATGTACTACGGCGTTTTCCGTTGGAGAGTAATTCCCGCAACACTCTTGAGTTGTATCGTCATAGCCGGGAGCGGAGTGCTCGTCTCGCTCATCCCATTCTTGTTCATTCCTGCACCAATCGTTGTTATTGGCCTTGCAACGTACCTCTGCTCGAAATATACGAATATTCAGTTCTTCCCTGACGCATTTGTGATCGCACTTGTTGTCGAAGTTGTTGCTCACGTATTGTTACGCTATATCATATTTCCGATCATCACGTAAGGCCTCTCATGTCGGCATCTCTCAAAGGCCGCGGCGCTGCCTTCAACCCGCCCAACCGATTCGAACAGCTTCATCTCGAACCACTCGAGATTGAGTGGGATGAGAACGACGAGGACCGTCCGGTTCAAACCGTATTCTATAAAGATACCTCCAAAACCATTCTGGCAAAAAACGACAGCCCGGATATTCCCTTCACCTATAGCATCAATCCCTACCGCGGCTGCGAACATGGCTGTATCTACTGCTACGCGCGACCAAGTCACGAATATCTCGGCTTCTCCGCCGGCATCGACTTCGAGACGAAAATCATCGTGAAGCATGACGCGCCTGCACTTCTGGAGAAGGAGTTCCGGAAAAAGACGTGGCAACCGCAAATGGTGTGCTTCTCCGGTAACACCGATTGCTATCAACCGGTTGAGCGTAAGGTACAACTTACCCGTCGGTGTCTGGAAGTTTTTCTTAAGTACCGTAACCCCGTCGGACTTATCACCAAGAATGCACTCATTGTTCGAGACCTCGATATTCTCAAAGATCTCGCCGCACGTGATCTTGTCTTTGTTATCATTTCGATCACCAGTTTCAATAAAGAACTGATTCGAATGATGGAACCCCGAACATCAGCTCCCTATAAACGGCTGGAGACGATTGAAATCCTTTCGAGCCATGGGATTCCAGTGTGCGTGAATGTAGCACCGATTATTCCGGGGCTAACCGACGAAGAAATGCCTATGATCCTGAAGGAAGCGGCATCGCGTGGCGCAACGTGGGCGGGCTACACTATGCTTCGACTGCCAGGATCAGTAGAACCACTCTTCCTAGATTGGATTCAACGAACATTACCCGAGAGAGCTGGGAAAGTCCTTAACAGAATCAGAGACGTCCGTAGCGGGAAGTTAAGCGATTCACAGTGGGGTAAACGTATGGGAGGTGAAGGCGAGATTGCGAACTCGATCAAACAACTCTTCAAGCTGAGTTGCGAAAAGGTTGGATTGAACAACGAGAAGTTTGAATTTGATACCAGCCATTTTCGGAGAGAACCGAAAGGTCAGATGGAGATGTTTTAAATTCTGGTGTCACCGCCAGGAACAAAGCGATGAAGTGATGCTTCAATGAGAGTATGAGATTGCTTCGTCCCACTGGAAGCGGGATTCGCGATGACATGCCCGCTGATCACACATTAAACCTGAAAAAAATAACGTCTCCATCCTCCACAACATATTCCCGTCCTTCAATGTGCAGGAGCCCTTTCTCCTTCACCGCAAGTTCAGAGCCAAGCTCCGCGAGGTCCTGATACTTTATCACCTCAGCTTTGATAAACCCGCGCTCGAAATCGGTATGAATCTCTCCTGCAGCCTGCGGTGCAAGGAATCCTCGGTTGATTGTCCATGCTTTTACCTCTTTTGGTCCGGCGGTAAAAAACGTGATGAGATCGAGCAAGGCATACCCTTCATGGATGACCTGATCGAGTCCAGATTCTTTTACCCCGAGCTCACGGAGAAACTCTTCTCGTTCATCATAAGGCATCGAGGCAATTTCCGCCTCGATCTTTGTGCAGGCGACAACTACCTTTGCACCCTCCTTGGCAGCAAGCTCGCGTACCTGTTTCACATATCCGTCTTCAGCGGTGAGGTGTTTCTCATCGACGTTGGCAATATACATCACCGGCTTCGCAGTTAACAGATGAAGGTCTCGCAGAAAGATCTCCTCATCTGGAGTTTCAGGCTTCTCATAGAGTGCAAGCCGACCACTGAGGAGGTGCTCACGGATCCGAGCATAGAAATCGGCTTCGGCACGGATTTTTTTATCGCCACTCTTCGAACGCTTGTCCGTATCTGACAACTTCTTTTCTACGGTCTCCAAGTCCTTGAGGATTAATTCTGCTTCGATGATCTCGATGTCCCGCGTCGGATTAACGTTGCCATCCACGTGGACAACATTTTCATCTTCGAAACATCGAACGACGTGACAAATCGCGTTCACATCGCGGATATGCGAGAGGAATTGATTTCCTAAACCTTCACCCTTGCTGGCGCCTTTCACCAACCCGGCAATGTCGACAAACTCAATCGCCGTTGGAGTAACCTTCGTGGGCTTATAGAGCTTCACCAGTGTATCGAGTCGCTTGTCCGGGACCGGCACAACACCGATATTCGGATCGATCGTACAGAAAGGATAGTTCTCCGCTGCTGCACCAGCCGCAGTAATGGCATTAAACAACGTGGACTTCCCCACATTGGGAAGTCCAATGATTCCACAATTGAAACCCATGATAGACTATTCAGACGTGAAATGTGTGAAGCGAACGTTATCTTGCACGTAATGTAGCGAAATGAGTGGAGGATTCCAAGAATACAAAAGCCCGATCCAGGGCATGAATCGGGCTCGGTCAACCAAGACTAAGTTATCGGAGCTATTGATAACTTACAGGATAAAGATACGAAATGAGTTTTCCATCCACCATGCGTTCAATCACGCACCGCACGGTGAGGCTATCAGCGCTTCGCCTGAACCCCAGCCGCAGGCTTGATTGTGAGAATCTTCGTGCGAGTTGTTGGTTCACCGCCAAGGTCGCGGCGAATTAACCGAAGCTCATTCATCTGAGACTCAACTCTTTCGAGATTATCGACGAGCAACTTGAGGAATGTGTCACGCTTATGTCCTGGCAACTCCGGGTTATCGAGATGATAGAGAGCGAGTCTGATGACACTCAATGGGTTATTGATTTCGTGCATAATGTACGCCAGTGAATCATTGACGGAGCGCAGCTGGCGGTGAAGGACATCATACTCGCGCGCCTTCTTCTTCAAAACAACATGTTCAACCGTGCTGACGAAGGTCCACGAAAAGAGCGGCGAATCGATATCGGCAATATTGATCATATCATCGACACCGGCTCGTTGGTAGTTCCGTGGCACCCGGGCTTCACTCTGTTTCGTCAGTGCAAAAATCGGAATCGTTAGATTCCGCGATCGAACCATCTTCGTCGTCTGCACGATAGTCGATGGAGAGATCTTCTCACCAATGAGAATGAGATCTAACTGGTTCGCAGAGTCTTTGAAAACATCCCCCGCATGTTTTGGGGCAGCAAATCTCACATTAAATCGGATTGAGTCAGGGTTTAGGAGTCTCTGCTCCAGGAGTTGCTTATGTGTTGTGGTTGTGTCGATGAGCAGGACACGAATTGCTTTCATAAGAGGTCGGGTAAAAAAAGTAGTTTAGTTTGAATGTGATAGTGTTCGTGAAACGCGAGGTTGACTTCCACCCGAGTTGACGAGCGTTTTCAGGGATTGGAGAAGCCCCCAGATGTCCTTCCCCTTCTCCCATACTTCATCGGCAACAGTCTCATTCAACTTCTCTCGGACTTGATGGTCTATAAATGCCGAAAGGACGATGATTTTCATAGTGTTATCTTTCTTTCTCGACTTCAGTAGCTCGAGAACTTGAAACCCATCGATCTTCGGCATTTTCAGATCGAGGAGAACTACATGAGGCTTTCGTTCTCCGATAAGAAGCAGTGCCTCGTAACCATCATCCGTCGTGATGACATCAGCGCTGGGAAAATGTTCGCAGATCGCTTCTTTGAGCAACAGTGTATAGGCGGGATCATCATCGACGATGAGAACCGTTGTTCCTCGGTCATCGACGTATTGGAACGGTACATCAAGTCCTGCCTTCACCATGAATTCCTTTAGGTCTCCGGGCCAGATCCGGTAGTGTCCTCCGAACGTTGTGAAGGCCTTCAGTGCATCCCTATATATCCAATTCAAAACGGTTTTTTTGCTAACCCTACAAATCTTTGCTACCAGACCAACATTGAGAGGTTTTCGGTACACCGTAGAGAATTTGAGTCCATTGGGACTCTGCCTGTATTCGACCATAATTGCCTTGAGGTTGTTTCACGAAAGAATATACCTCAAGATAACACACAAATGAATTTGTATAGTGACAATTGTCACCAAATGCCAGACCCATCACGTGCATGAGTTATCGACTGAATACCGGTCGAAAATGAAAAACGTGGGAAAACAGGGATAAAATGCAAGCTTAAAGGTTTTTGATTACCCTGATGACCTTCCAAATAAAAGCCACATCTCGCTTCCGAACTGTGACAGGCTCAAATGTTGTGTTCAGTGGAATAAGATGAACGTAATTCTCATCCATTTTGATTTTCTTCAACACGTCTTCATCGTTCACCCGGACAACGCAGATGTCTCCGTTACGTACTTCTTGTTGTGGGCTGACGACAACGATATCACCATCTTCAATCCTCGGTGACATGCTCCTTCCCTTCACAATGAGAGCAAACGCACCATGATCTTTAATGTTGTCGATCGTGATATATCGTTCGACATGTTCGGGATGAAAGATTGCTGCGGTTTTTCCCGCTGGAACAGAGGAGAGAACAGGAATGTCGATGAGAGAGACTTTTCGCAATGATGATTCCTTATGAAAAGGAATTATTTTTCCCACGGGCGCCGGAGAAGGATACATTTCTCCCTCGCCAGTTAATAACCATTCAGGGCGGACACCAGTATATTTGGCAAGCCGCAGCAAGTAATCACTATCAGGAACTTGCATTCCTTTTTCCCATCGTTGGAGCGTGCGGACAGCGACATCAACTTTTCTTGAAAGGCTACTCTGGTCAATTTCTTTATTCTCCCGAGCAGCTCGGATGCGGTCACTGAGCGAGGTTTTCATGGTCGTTCTTTTCATGTTATGGATGCCATTTTTGCCTTCAATTATTAACTCTTCCGACATATTTGTCGTCTCAATATAGACGATTTTTTAGTTGTTGTCAAGTGGAACGTACATTTAGAATCGACTGATATCTCTGCCGAAGATTCGGGTCTTGATCCAGTCGAACAAGACAAGCATCTTGGTCTTGGGGCTCACGAGTTTGGTAAGATACACCGACCGCCAAAAGATGAATGCAAAATATCCTCGCCCCTTGAGATTGTTCAGATCGGCAAGCGCCTTTCCCCCACCGATGTATGCAAGCATACCAAGATCTTTATATTGGAATGGCTCAATCGATTTCTTCTCCGCTAACCTGTTGAACGCTCGTGCTAAGTATTTTCCTTCCCGTCGGGCAACCTGAGCGGTTGGAGGAAGGTTGTTCCCCTCGATTGTCGCACAGTCTCCGAGTGCGTATACTATCATTGATCCCTGGACGCGCAGAAACTGATCAACAATGATTCTCGAATCGTTCCACTTGGCAATCGGCAATGCCTCTACCAGTGAAGATGGTCCGATCCCTGTCGACCAGACAAGGAGACCAAAAGGTACAACAGTACCATCCTTGAGGATAACTTGTGTCGGCTCAACCCTAATGACCGTCGATCGTGCACACACTTCAATCTTCTGTCGGCAGAAGTGCTGCGTCGCATATTCGCTTAATGTCTGATCAAATGTACCAAGGATATGATCGGTCGCTTCAAGCACGGTGACCTGCGCGTCATCCACGAGGTGAGAATATGAAGAGCGAAGATCTTCCATCAGGAAATCGTGCAGCTCGGCCGCAAATTCTACACCTGTCGGTCCGCCACCTACTACAACAAAATGGAGCAAACGCTTTCGCTCAGAGCTACCGAGCCCGGGTGTGCTCGCGCGTTCGAAGCAGTCGATGATACGTTGTCGAATGGCCCGAGCATCTGAAAGCTCTCTCAACAACAACGAGTGTTCCTTAACTCCGGGAATGTTGTACGTGTTGCTCGTTGCGCCTACAGCAATGACTAACAGATCGAACTGGAGCGTGAAGGAAATACCATCAAGCACTTGCCTGCATTGAATCAGACGGTGCGTTGGGTCAATGTTTGTACACACTGCTTGATGATATTCAATTCCCCTCTTGGCGACGCGGATCGGTTCAATGATACTGCGGAACTCTATAGTGCCAACGGTCGTACTCGGAAGGAGTGGCGTGAAGAGAAAATGATTGCGGGGGCTGACAACGATAACTTCATACAACTCCTCGTCTATATCCTTGATGACACTAAACGCAGCAAAGCCTGTTCCGAGGATAACGAGCCTTGGTTTTGCCATACAAAGGTCACCTCACCCGAATTCTTCTCGAGACAAGATCGTCACATGAATGGAGCATGAGTGAAAATCACTCTACGGTGATACCCTGCTTTGCTAATGCATCCCGGATTATCTTGAGGGCATCTTCCTCTTTGACATGAAGTCGCGAGCCTGATTCTGCAATCGCTTGTTCGAGCGACCCCTGTCGAGTCTTGAGCCATCGCCACACATGGTAACCCAACCGGTTGCGATCGTTGGGTTCCTGAGTTGGTAGCGTGCGTACACTCTCGTAGGCTATCGTTTCGAGTGCATCTAGTGGGAATTCTTGAACAGATGAAGGTGGTTTAGTTGCCATCAATTATTCCTTGCAAATAATGGTGAACGTTTCTGTTACAAAATATACAAAATCCTTCCATAAAATACAGAGGGTGTCAGTACTCCTCAAGCCTACCGATCTCCAGTGTTTGAAGATTATTAGAAGTCATACTGGACAGAGAATGATCCAACAAAGTTGCGAGGTAACCCTGGCTCGAGAAACACAGGTTTCCCATATATTAGCTGCGGGTTGATCCAAGCCGCAGCCGCATATTTCTTGTCAGCAAGATTATTGGCTCCAATAAATCCCGTTAACGTGAACCCAGTGTTTTCTATGGGAAGATGATCAATACCGATCGAAGCATTCAACACGGAATATGCCGGCACCTCGAATTGGTTGCCGTCGTCGGCAAAATACTTGCCAGCACCCCGAAGGTTCACTTTGGCATATACACCTTCCATCCCGAGCGGTGAGTAACGTACGCCGGCATCAAAAAAGAAACTTGGAACCCCAGACATTAAATTATCCTTAAGATCACGAAACTTTCCTGCAACGCCATAATGCACTGAATCAATCTGGTATGTGATGTACTTGTTATCTGAGGTCGTAAGAGTACCTTCAACAGAAAAGCCGTTCTCAAATTGGAGTCGGCCGCCTATTTCAGCGCCCATCCGGCGGGTTTTTCCAGCGGTGAAATAGAAACTGCCATCATCGTATGGAATGATATCATTGCTCACTTCAATCCAGTAGAGAGCAATGTCGTAGAGTATTGCACCGACCCTTTCGTCCCCTCCAAGTGAAAGAACTTGCTTCGTTCCGAGTTCGAGCGTCGTTGACGTGATTGGATCGAGTAAAGGGTTGATGGCTCTCACTGTATCCTGACCAAAGGTTGGAGAGGGGTCTACCTCGTTTCCCGCTGGAACCTCCACCCCTCCACCTATGTTCGCATATACGCTATGCGTTGGCGATAACTTGTATGTGAAACCGGCTTTGGGTGTAAGATGCTCGAAGGATTTTCGATCGTTCAGGCTTGGCGTTATATAATCGTCATAATAATAAGTAATATTATCATACCGTACACCGGCAAGAATACTGACCCGATCACTTAACATGATTTCATCTTCGAGAAAAGTGCCAAAGTTATTTGCACCTTCTCGCTTGTTCGCCGCGAGGATTGTTCCCCGATCACCTGCACTGGTAAGATTATAAAAATGTATTGCCCCATCCTGATACGCCTCATCGACTCCTACTAACAATGTATTCGACACCTCAGGACTGAAGGACGCCCTATTGCTGTACGTGAAGTTTCCTCCGACGTGATAACGATTGAAATCACGAAACCTATTTCGTTCTGATCGCTGCAAATATTTTGGACTAACAAATGCAGACGCGGAGAAACTGTTCTTTGGATCAATATCGTGCATGAGGTTCACCCCCAGACGCCCAAGGCGATTGAACCTCCGCTCATCCCGGGCGACCAGGGTATAGTTCACACCTGTCACCGAATCTTTCAGATTCTGAGCTTGTTGAGGATTGGAATCGAATTGTCCTTGAGACAGAGGTCCAGGAATCCGGAAGAGGTTGCTTGTACCGGTCAAATAAACACCCAAGGATGTTTTCTCAGCCAAGGGAGAGATGACTCCGGTGTTCACCAGAATTTGTGAACTTGCCGAATGGTCGCGCCAACCATCATACGTTGTGTTGCTCGCCGAGAAGAAGAACCGTCCTTGACCAAGCATCGCGCCGCCATGCAGCATCTCTTTGTGAAATCCAAAACTGCCGAACATTGATTGTAGATGTGAATAAGGTGCAGTGAACGTTGTGTTCGAGAGAATATTCACCACGCCCCCCGACGCATTTCCCCATACCGATGAGGCGTTCGACCGAACAACTTCGACACTACCTGCTCCCGAGAGATCAATGAGATCAAATGATGTTCTTCCATCAGGCTCGGTTTCAGGAAAACCATCTATCAGCACGCGAATGCCCCGCGACGTTCCTGCATTCGACTTGGCTCCTGCGCCCCGGGCACCAAATCCACGAATGGTAAGCCGGATATCTTGGTTTCCGTACCGTGATTGAGCGAGCACACCCGGCACACCAGATAGTATTTCATCCAAGCCGTACCCTTTGGTATGTTGAATATCGTTGTGTTCAAGGACATTAATTGCAAGAGGAACCTCAAGCCATCCTTCAGAGACACGTGTTGCAGTAATTGTGACTGGCTGCAACTGATACCGAATAGTATCTTTCTGGACCTGGGACCAAAGTGCACCTGCTGCTATAAGCATAAACATGAGAAGGAAAAAAGACTTTTTCATTTCAGAGTCCTTTTTGGAAGAAAATGTTCAAGAGGAATTTTTTCTGTATGGTCGTGGAGTATGCACAGATCAACTCCACCAAACAAAGATCTTAGCAGAGAATGACGAACAAAAGAATGTCCCTCACCCTTCACTAGACCAAGGAGGTAGTGGAGTCAGGGTAGTCTGTTACACTTGGGAGAAGATCAAGGGTGGGGATTTATCACGGATGAGTTGAGATGGCTGGGCGTGAGGAAGTTGGTGTTCACGTTGAACATCGTTAACACAGATAAATTCTACACGAACAGAAGGATCAAATACAAAGGCTTTCGGCGCGTTATCCTTGTCGAATGTCTCCCAGTTCAGCGATGAATTGGTGAAGGCACTTCCATTTCTGTGATCTGGATGGAAACGTTCATACTCATTCTCAAACAACTCTACACGAAACGCGAAATAGTTGCAGACGATCAGGAGCGAAAGAAGCTTATATGTGGAGGAAGAAAACCTCATTATCAGTCGCAGGTGAAGAAACGTAGGATACTAACAAATTAACAGATGAGAATCAAGCTGCGGGTCATCAAAATAGGACTCGAGACAACTGCTTCAAAAAAGAAAGAGCCGACTCCGCTAAAAGCATACGTCGGCTCTTTCCATAGTTATGACTCGTTCTTATTTCATTAACATCATTTTACCGATACTCACATTGCTACCAGCATTGAGTCTATAATAATAAATACCGCTGGGGTAGTTACTCGCATCGAACAGCGTTTGATGGTCGCCTGCTGTTTGTACGCCATCAACGAGGGTAGCGATCTGACGCCCAAGAACGTCAAACACAACCAGTTTCGCTTGTGTTT
This sequence comes from Ignavibacteria bacterium, assembly GCA_016178625.1. GTDB lineage: Bacteria > Bacteroidota > Ignavibacteria > UBA10030 > SZUA-254 > JACOSX01. Next base: position 28,457 of record JACOSX010000140.1, on the reverse strand, counting down.
CTTGAGACAGGGTATAGGAAATCATGGTTGTTGGGTTAAACGGATTGGGGTAATTCGCATTCAACACAAAGGAATGAACGAGACCCTCTGTAACCATGTTCTGAGGATGTGTTGTCGGTGCAACGCCAAACGATGCTGAGGCAACGTGTGTTCCCCATGCGCCATTCGATTGTGCCCATCCTGCGAACATCCAACAAGCGCCCGTATTCGTGAAGTCGTTGGCGATAGCATTATAGTCGCCCCATCGACCGCTTGTGACAGTACCCGCGCCTGATTTGATCAAGGCGCCAGTTTCAAATCCTGTTTCACCGATTCCCTTATTGATACCGGTGCTGTACATCGAGGCGTATTGGGTCGTACTTGATTGGTTATAGACCATGAAGACGTTCCCGGATGCATCAACAGTTACAGCCGGATAGTAGCGATCAACGCCCGTTGTGAAGAAGGAAATATCTGCCAACTTCGTACCAGTAGTTGAGACCTCAAGGTAGCGACATCCTGCACCCCTATTGAAGGGTTGACGCCCACCGTACTTCTCGCTAAAGGCAGTGTAAAGGGTCGTGCCTTGTATGACCAGATCCTGAGTTCGGCAATCACCATCTGCAACAGAACTTCCACCGGGCTGCCTGCCGTTCGGTGGAACTGCATACGTACCGACACTCACAGTTGCCACTTGCGTGAGTGTAGGAGATGTTGGACCATTATCGATTCTCCATGTTGTGACAGAACTTCCACCGCCTGGTCTTGTATTCAAAAGATATTCCGACGTGCTGGAAGAAAGCATGCGACCAGCCTTTACCGTGAACGCCGAGGTGCCGTCCGCGTTGAGCAAGTTGATAAAATCAACCCACGTAGCCGATGCGCCAGAGTAGAGCTGGGCTTTGCTAAGAACACGGACTTTGGAGTACTTATAGGAGTTTGCAAATGAGTATTGGTTCGCGCCGATGTAGATAGAGTTATTATCATAACCGAGACTTGGATAGTCACCCCAGTTGCTGGTAGGTGTAGAACCGTCGAGTGTCCAATCCAAGTGATATTTATACCACGAACCTGTCGGATCGCTTGTGACCGAAACCGCAACGTTCATGAATGCAAGCGGATTTGATTCCTGATCGTAGAGAAGAACAAAGTGACCGCCTGCAGCATCGTAGTAACACTTCGGATCGAAGCTTACTCCGGCATCAGTCGGGAAGAAATCGCTGCCGCTTCCTGGATCGGTGCTGTAGCGAGCCTGGAATGCGCCTGCGCGAGAATACACTTCGATTTGTGCATTCGTGCAGACAACAATGTTGTTCGGTCCAACTGCGACGGACGCATCGTACGGGATCCAGCCATTTTGAACTGTAGCATCGAACGATGTGCCACTGCTCGGCGCGAGAATCGTGCTCGTTCCAGCACCTGATGTGCCGCCGAGTTGAACATTTGCCGGGACAGTGGAAAACTTCACATCTAATTCATGGCCTGTGGTACTCAAGTATCCGGGTGCCGAGTGGGGCTGGAAGCCGGCGCCCAACACTACTGGGGTGCCCTGAGCCTTAGACATGGTAATGATGGTTGGTTGTACTCCTGCTGCGGGACCTTTAAGACCGGTATACGTCTGGCCGGCGATCAAAGATCCTGCAATGAGAAGTAGAAGCAGAACTACGAATGAAACATGCTTCATACATATCTCCTTTCGAGAGATGGGTGGATAATGATGTGTGAATTAGGTGGTGCGTGTTTGCAATTCAAATCATTCGACGATCATGAAGCTAACAGTAACACCCCCCCCGAAAAGTTTGCTGTAATATAACATTTATTTGTTCTTTGTCAAGAACTTTTTTTGAAATAAGATATTAAGGATCAGCGTACCGGAGGCGCATGGAGCCTCACCAACCGATAGCAAAGAAACACAAGCCAGATGGCAAGTGGAGAATATCTCTTAAGGTCGAGGTTGGTCCTGAAGCCTTTTTTCTCTGTTAGATGCCGGGAAAATCCTCAGGTAATAATCCCCGCTCTCTGATTGTTCCGCGAGCAATCCAACATCCTTTCCCGCAACATCATGTTCGGTAACGAGTCGAGCGATTTCGTTGACAAGGATATTTGTCATCTCGACACCGATGAACCGGCTCTTGCCACTTCGATAGGAACTATTGATCAGCGGAATAAGAAACTTGGGGATCCCTTCTAACTCTTCGGTTTCCCTTAGAGAGGCGTTCATCTGAAATGACTTAATCCCAGGCACAAAATGAGCTGGCATGGTGCCTGACCAGCTATACGATACCATTTCTTCAGATGGATGTATCATGAACGTGGATGCAAGAATAGGCCGAAGCGGGATTCGATGCACCTGCAAGGGTTCATTCGCCTGATCATCTTCATCACCTGAGCGCGAAGAGTCTTGGTCACTATCCTTTGGATACCGGACAGTGGAAGATAATCGATTTCCCTCAACTGTTACCAGTTGAGCCATGACTGAGCGAGATCCTCGCTGGTGGTTCCGTGCGAGTTGTTGCCTAAGGCGATCGGAAGTATCGAGTCGCGTCACCGATGCGACAGATTTTTGACCCCCAAGGAGTTCAAGCCAATTTCCCATACGAATATCCAGAGTGTCGTCTCGTTGGTTCTGCGCGTCAAAGGAAATAACTCTATACGTTTCAGCACCGATTGGCGGAAACATGATCCGATGCAGAGAATCAACCTTCACAACGCGAGGAGAGACTAGCCCAAACGCGCGATTCACCTGTTGCGAAATCCTCTTGCCGGTCAAGTCGGTCGCGTGATCGATGGCCGTGATCAATCGAGCGTGGTTATGGGGTTGTTTCAAGAGTCGATGGGAGAGTTCAATATACAGCCAATGACCGAAGCCAAGACTGTCATTCGAGAACAGGCCCTGGACATTCCACCCTCCCGCTAGTCGTCCATAACCGGAATCAAACATTGCCAGAGCTGAGGTAAAACCTGCAGCTCGCGCGGAATCGCGAAAAGCGAGACTGATCTGCGAGACCCCCCATTGATCGTCTGAAGTCTTCCCATTACTCACTATGACATCGGTGGTCGAGATCGGATCAGCGTATGAATTCTCTGAAAAGGTATGGAGAGAAACAGTAATATGGGTAAGATCGGAAAGGTTCTCATACCACCGTTGGAAGATACTCCTCCTCGACACGCCAACATCTGAAGAATACTTCCCTACCACTGAGAACTTACTCGTTCCGCCAATGAACAGCCACTCTGCATTTGAACGACGGAAACATTCTACACCAATATTGAGCGCGTATGCATCATCAGAAGGATGGTTCACATGAATATTCAAGCGCTTCGAATGATTCCTGTTGAAGATAAATGTTCCCCATCCCCTTTGAATCGGGAGTCTCTCCCTGAATACATCATACGTATTTCCAGTAAATCCATCTTTTACCTCTGTCAATGTGTAATGATATTTCTCGAGGAGGTGTCTGCAACTATCCAATGCATTGGAACGAAACAGCGAAAGGATGGTATTCCAGTCGCGAAAATCTGCATCAGTCGGAGGAACGTAAATTCCAGATTGGCTCGGTGGAAGGTGCGTGGAAACATCACGGATCATTTCGTGGAAAGGATTGGTACGCCCCCTTTGGGCGTTGAGTATCGTTGGAAATACTCCAATACAGAAGAGAGACACGATGCCCAGGCAACCTATTTCACGACGAAAATTCACGTAACGATCCTTTGACTGATTCAAACTCGGGCGAACAGACGAATGAAGTCGTTGGGGAAGGTACTCATTTATGCCTGACTCCACTTTAAGGTACTCGATCGGGTTGATAAAGTCAAGAACCCAGATCACACGGGGTGAAGTTTATTTCCATCGTCTTCATTCCCAAACAGGAATGGGTCTTTATTGAGACAAATTCATCGAAATTACCTTGTATTATCTATTTTCTTAGATGGCATAAACATTGCTTTGAGCATGAGTAGAATTATGTTATTAATGAGAATTTGAAAGGCATAGCAATGAAACAAATATTGATCACCCTGCTGCTCACTTTAGCGCTTATAGGTGAACTCGAAGCTAAACACCATAAACCCTGGCACTTCAAAGTGAGGGACCATGTTGAACTCGAAGGAAGTGTTGGCTTTTTCTACTCATCTCTTTCACCCTACGGTCAATGGGTCGATTCACGCTTCGGCTATGCGTGGCGCCCGATCCATATCGTCCGCGGGTGGCGCCCCTATTTGTATGGGCAATGGATATGGACCGACTACGGGTGGTACTGGGTTTCTAATGAGCCATTTGGGTGGGCAACATTTCACTATGGGCGTTGGCATTACGATGACTATTACGGTTGGATTTGGATCCCTGACGATGTTTGGGGTCCAGCATGGGTAGAATGGAGATATGATGATGACTATATCGGGTGGGCACCCCTAACTCCGTACGCATCGTTCAGTGTCAACGTTGGAATTTCTTTTTCAAGTGGCTGGGTGACGCCAGTTCATTACTGGAATTTCGTCTCATGCAGGAATTTCACTTCTCCAGGAGTTGTTGAATACATTCAACCTCTCGAGCGCACACGCCGGCTCTTCGGGACTACCCGGGGCGCGGTCGATATTCGATTTGAAGGCAATCGAGTCATCAACAGAGGCATCGATGTCGGCTTTGTCGAGCGCAGAACAAATACAAGAGTAAATAGAGTCGAAGTTGTTCAACGTGACCGAGCAGACGGAGACCGTCTGGTGCGAGATGCAAATCGCGAGCGGGTGGAAGTTTTCCGTCCCCGGTTAGATGGTCAGAGAGGAACTCCACCTGTGATGCGGCATGGCGATCAGCGCATCGGCGCAGACGGCGAACGATTTCCCCAAGAATCAACCCAACATTACAAGAGAGATCGTGCATCAGAAAAGCCAGAATTCAAACCACGAGACTACGGGCGAGACACTCGCAAGCAAGAAGAGAAAGTGCGTGAACGCCCACTCCCCGAGCGAAAATTAGAACCTGTTCGACCCCCGGAACGAGGATTTCGACAAGACCGGCAAACCCAAGAAATGTGGCGGGGTCAAGAGCAGCATCGTGATCAGGTGCAACAACGACATGAGGACCAATTTTCACGCGAGAACCGCCGTCGAGAAAATCCCCGATGGCAGCCACAGCAACCTCAAGTGCGGGAACGTCCTCAGCCGGTACAGAGACCGGAAGAATCTCGAGGTGGACGAGAAAGAGGACACCGACCGTAGACGAGGCTGATGATGAAGAAGGCGACTGATGATGTTACTGGTCGCCTTTTTCTTTTACAGACTTAACCAGTAACTAACTTTCAAGAGAAGAACATTCGAGGGGGCAATCTGAAACGTGTCCCCTATATCATCCCGGAAACTGGTAAAGTAATCTCCGTTTCTCTCAATTCGTGCTTGAGACCAGACAAGGAAAAGTGTTGAGCCAGGAAAATACTCCCATCGCAACACTACATTCGTGTTCAGAGATCGTCTATTGAAATCGGGATCACCACCGTAGTGATCAGGTGGAACAAAATCAGAAGTGCCAACAAGTTGCCGAAGATTGGTATAATGACCCTTCGCCAGAAATACTTGACCATACAACTGAAGGGTCAACTCGCGAGTGAACGTAATTGTACTCCTGAGAATGAAGTTTGATTGATCTGTACTCCGATCTCCAAAGATGTTGCTCGTGGCACCACTGACAAGAATTGTGTCTATCCACGCTTCCTGATTCCGGACTTGCTGATATTGATACTCAATTTCCCATTCCATCCATGACAAAGGTTTCATCGTGATACCTGCTTCCGTCGCCCACTCCCGTTTGATCATACTGTCCCGCCCAAATCGTTGTCCTACTTTGATGACCAACGGATTTCGTTCATCCGAAAAAAGATACGTGCTCGTTTGATACGAGCGGGGTCTTCTGTATAATCCATGACCCCTTGTCTCTCGCTGATCATACAAACCAATATCGGCTTCTGCGCTCCCAGTCATCCTCCAGTAGTTGGAAAAAAGTAGTAGTCCGTTAAATTGTGCTTGGCGAAAGATATTCACCTCATCAAAATTCTGCCTCACGTGAAAAAATACTCCCAAATTATAATTCCTCACTACGTTCGAGGGGACATCCTCTTTGTAATTCAGGAAAAGTACGCTCCCAAAATCATTCGGACTGAAGAAAAACCCGGCGTCGTTAATGTTATAGTGAGGAGATGTAAAATCGGCACTTAGTGACCATAGCCAATGCTCTCCTGCAATCTTTGAATATTCCATTTTTCCAGCCGACCCGCTGATGCGGTCACTGTTTTCACCTGTCGTGTGCGAGAACGCCAGAAAACCATTCAACAGATACGTGTTCTGATCAAACTTCAAATTCCAGTCGTAGGCATTTGTGAATGCAGGGTACCGTGAGTCTTTTGCAACAGACGTAACAATCATTCCAACATTAGAATTATTGAGAATATCTTGCTTCAGGCGAATAATATTGTAATGAGCGCGCGGTTCGAGCATTTGCACGCTCGTATTTCCTTGAGAGTCGACCACCGTTGCTTTCTCTTCTTGTGTGAACGCTTGCAGGGCTCCGATAGAAAGTCCACCGTTGGTCCGACCAGTCAACTTTGCCGCCCCAAGGATGGTTGTCTGCTGCGGGATATCTTCGACTCGCCCCCCCGGAGGAACATTGACCCCATCTTCGCTGAGAGCTCGACCGATGCGTCGGGAATAAAACATCCCAGGTCCGAACTCTCCACCGAATGTGGTGAAATGAATGATTTGCGTTCCCTAAATAAAGAACGGTCGTTTTTCCGGATAGAATGTCTCAAACGTACTAAGGTTGAGCACTGCCGGATCAGCCTCCACTTGTCCGAAATCCGGATTGACCGTCGCATCGAGGGTGAAACTACTGGAAAGTCCGTATTTCAAATCCACGCCAGCATTGCTCAGAAAATCCTGTCTCTTCATTTGATATGTGGAAGCGGGATTGTAGCTCTCTTTGCTGGTAATAAAGGGCAGCACCTCGAATTGCCGCGGTGTGGGCAGATCACGCAATCCGATCAGATGTCCGTACCGGGAAATGAACCCGCTCTGACTTTTGGGTGTAAACGCCCATCGTTCGGATTCTTGCTTACGGCTTATATAGCGCAAGAAATTAATTCCCCATACGTTATCTGCTGAATCGAGAGATGCCGGACGATAATGGAGAATTCTAAATGGTATCTTCACTTCTGCAACCCAACCTTGATCGGTGAGTTTCGTTTGGATATCCCAAACAGGGTCCCATGAATCATCTTCACGATTTGCATCATCATACTGGAGGATGTCTATTTTTACACCGGCGGCATTGAATGTAAACTCGTAGCCCGTTTGGTGATCGTGATAGGAATCGATACGTATAGATGCCCTATCAGATTCGACCTCGTTATCACGGCGCGTCAATCGTGCAACGATCTTGTTCGGTTCTGAGTCGTAATACATGCAACCGAAATAGAGTGCCTCATCATCATACAACACCCGAATTTCTGAGCGTTCAGACGCAGGCTTCCCTTCTTCGGGATCTCTCTGGATGAAATCGGACGTCGGCTCTGCCACCTTCCAGACTTCGTCATTCAACACCCCATCAATTCGTGGTGGCGTGTTTACCCGCACGGCACGGACTGTGCGAGGACTGTCACCTGCAACGGCGGTGGATGTACTGACGAGGTACATCATCAAGAGAAATGGAAGAAACAAAAGATGACTTGATCTCACGTTCCGGGATTTTTTTTGGGAGATTCTTTTTGGGTGGGTAGAAAATAAGAAATAGCGGGGAGATTTACAAACACACTGGCGGCAACTGAATTATCAGCCGCCGCCTCGGTGGATAATTGAGATTGAGAACGTTCTTATCGCCCGAGTGAGCCAAGAGATTCAGCGAGCAAGAGCTCAATTTGTTGTGTTAGTTCCTCAACCATATCCGGTCCGCTGAATCCTACGCCTTTGAACGCGATGTTTCCCTTCTTATCGATGATGAACTTCGTGGGAATACCTTCAACTTCGTACCTTTCAACTGTTTTCTTCCCTTCCAAAACGTCGATCACGACTGGGAAGGTGTACTTGTTCTCCTTCATGAATTTTTTCGCGTTCTCGAGCGTTGACGCGTAATCTTTGAGACGTTCCCACGTATCGACAGCAAGAAAGACGACCTTATCGTTGGTCTGATACTTCTCATAGACTTTCTGCAAGTACGGGAACGACTGTTTGCATGGTCCACACCATGTCGCCCAGAAATCAATCACAATGACTTTGCCCTTCAGTGCAGAAAGTGTCACGGGCTTGCTGTCTAAATCGTTGAGCATGAAATCAACCGAGGGTTTCGATGTACGGTTCTCGAGGAGCTTCTTCTTCATCTCCTCGACTCTGGATTTTTCAGTTTCAACAAGCATGGCCTCGAACGATTTTTTCTTATCGGAGGTAAGCGCATCGTAGCTTTGAGCCGTACCCTCCGACTTCACGAGCGCGTTTTTCATGTGGTCGAGGAGCTTTGGGTTGTTCTTTCCACTCTTTACGCAAGCAAACCCAACCTCAATAGCCTTGTCGTACTTTCCGTTCTTGACGAGACACTCGACGTACCGTGCATTGATGTCGGCGTCACCACCCTTCGTGAGTTCGTACGCTTCACGGTAGGTCTCCTCAGCTTCTTTAGAGTTTCCCAACTGGAAAAGTCCGAACCCATACGTGTCCAGCACCATGCCGAGATTGTAGCCCTTATTCTTTTCCCAATCCTTCGCGCTCCAGTATGGTGGTCGTAAGGCAGGGTCAGGATTACGGCTCAGTTCGACACTTCGCTTTGCCCACTCTACTGCCTTCTCAAGATTCTCTCCCTTCTCGATGAGCGACCAAGCAATGCTGTTGTACGTCATGCCATCCTGCTTCTTGAGTTTGCTGAGGATCTCGAATGTCTTGTCGTAGTTCTTCTGCTCGAGGTAAGCATATAACAAATCGTTGAGTTTGTTCTCGCGTTCGTCTGGGTCTACGTTCGGAAAATCGGCAAAGTACTTCTGCATCATTTCGATCCGCTGGGACGTAGAGTTCTCGCCACGCGAGATGTAGCTCCATCGCACCCGCTGGGCGAAGATACCCTTTGGATTTCGCGACATCACTCGGTCTCGTATCTGCTGCGCCTTACTGCTGTCACCGATTCGATCGTAATCGGCGCAGATGGGAACAAGTGCTGCTTCATTGTCTTTGAATTTTTCGTATATCTGATCAAGCTCAGTCCTGAGAAGGTTCTTTACCGCTTCGTTAGTTTCATCATGCGACGTGAGATTCCACAGCGTCACAGAGGCCACCCAGTTCTCTGGATAAAGTTCTCGTTCTTTCTCCAAGTCCTCTTTTGCTTTCGCGAGGTCTTTCACGGCTTTGGACTGCGTGAAGATGAAGTACCCCCCACCGGAGTAATGTGTGCCTCGCATCAAGTAAGCTCCTTCAACGGGCTTACCATCTTTATCGTACACAAGCGCATCCCAGCACTTTCCATCGTTATCATCCTTTTTACCTTCCGACCGGAAACGGAAGATGAGATATTTCGCTCGTGCGTCATCTAAGGTGAGTGTGCCCGTCCAGATGTTTCCTTCCCGTTTCATCGACGCTTCCAGTAGCGACGGTTGGTTAACTGGATTGTATAGGTGCTCGCGGTAAATGAGCACCTGGACGTCCATTTCTTTCGCGTCTTTGAGTTTTGCATCTTCGACACCACTGTTGTATGTAACGGTGATGGTTTCGCCAACTTTGGGTTCTTTGGGAAGAATGGAAAAGATATCTTTTCCATTGGCTAAGGAGAATTGGGGAACACTTAGGAAGAGGACACATACTAGAGCAACCAAATAGGGCGAATGTTTCATAGTTCCTCCGAGTGATGTAAGCATGTCAGACAGATAGTTCTGTTTGAATTGACGGCAAGAATTACGACTCAAACGTACAGAAATCGATCATCAGAGTCAAGTGTAATACACACTTGTGCCACCGCAACCTACATCCGATACGCAATGGTTACGAACATCAAACTACCGTGAGCGTGACACCAACTTTCTGATCTCGATGTCAGCATTTGCCGTCTCCAGTTTGATTCTTTGTCCGCCATTGTTTAAGATGTACGTTGCGCGGATTTCTTTCTTGTCGTGGTACTTCTGATAGTCCTTCGATGGAAATTGCGATCGGATGTGGAACGATTCACGATCGTAGTCCCACGCATCGTCGACATGGATTCGCGCCTCGATCGTCGCCTTGGCGTCTTCGGGAACAGACAAGCGGATAACACCATTGCCTGTCACGATCATCGTGCTGCCGTGATCGGTTGGTATCAACTCAGCGTCAACATCTCCGGCACCCGTGGTAGCCAGGATCGAGCCTGCAACATCTGCCAGACGAATGTTTCCTCCACCTGTCGACGTTGTGACAACGCCGTGCGCGCTCTGGAGATCGATATCGCCGCCGGCAGTCGTGAGTGTCGCCCCGCCGCCGATCTTCCCAAGCACGACGTTACCCCCGAGAGTGGCAATTTCGGCGCCAACGCCGACGTCTCCCACGCGCACGTCACCCCCAGAGGACTTCGCCTGGAGACTCCTCTTTACGCTTTCTATCTGAATGTTCCCGCCGGACGTACTGATTTCGGCTGTACCGGAGACTGTGCCAACGAGAATATCCCCCCCCGCAGTTCTAAGTTCGATGTCGCCTTCTACATTACCAATCTGAATATTGCCACCGGCCGTCCGAACTCTAATGGTTCCTCTTATATCACCAACTAGAACATCGCCAGCCGAAGTCGTCGCATTCACAATTCCACTGAGTGGCCCCTTCACCTCAATATTCCCACACCCTGTTTTCACGTCCACCCTAAAGCTAGAGGGCACACTGACTTCCACGCGTGTGTCCCCGGACCATCGGTCGGATTCCCCTCTAATCTTGACGGTGTTTCCGTTCGATGTCATCTCCAATCGGTCGAATTCCTCCTCATCAAGTCCGCGCACTTTCACAAAAACTTCACTCTTTTCCCATGGGATCACATGAACTTCACCGGCATTGATTAAGAGATCCAGCAATCCGCCTTTTTTTACAGCAAACGAATTTGTTCGGACGAGGTCATCCTGATCTGTCGGTACAATAAATGACTCAAGAAAGAAAACGAAGCCGAATGCGAGCGCCAGCCGAATAGCAATCTTCATTGTCTGACCTCCTCAACAACTGCCTTCGCACGCAGGCGAATATAATTATTGTCGTCTGATTGCATTTTCTCTTTGAGCACGTTCAGCACATCCTGATCCAAAGCTTGCCCTTCCACTTTCGTGGAGTCGAGGTAATTGATCGCCGCAATCCTAAGTCCAGCATTCCGTTCGTGGGTGAGGACAAAGAGAAGAGTGTGTTTGATCTCCTCGTCCATGGGATACCTTTCCAACGCTTTGAGCGCCTCTTTGCGAACACCCGGGTTCTCGTCCGTTTTCACCGCTGCAATCAGCGCCGATTTTATCTCCTTATCCGGCGATTTTCGCGAGGCGATTGCATTAATGGACTGCAAGCGGATGCCTGGGTTCTGTTCCGTGAGAAGCGCGTGCGTTAAAATTTTCTGGACTGATTCATCGTTGATGTTTCCCTTCATGCGTACCGGCTTCACCGCCTCGAAGGTAAACTCAATCCGCCCGGTTGCGATATCGGTGTTGAGAAAGCGGACGTTGGTGATCCGCGTGTCGCTCTGGATGATGGGGTTTTCTTCTTTCACCAGTTGAGCGGCTCTGCGGGATGATGGATTGAAGAGAAGATACCCCAGCACTATTCCAAGTACAAACAGGGCAATTCCGCCGAAGACAATCTTATAGTGAGGAAGAACTACCTCACGCAACGCATCGAACGCCGGATCCCAGAATGATCGCCTCGATTGCTGCATCCGCAGCGCCCCTCGCAATTGGTAACGTGCCTCAACGAGCAACTGCTCGGGCAGATCAACAGATTTGTGCTGTGTGAGAACAGCGTGAAACTTCTTGAGGAAGTCGAATTCCTCTCGACACTCCGCGCACGAGTTGAGATGATCATCGAGCGTGTGTCGCTCATCCTGTGTTAGCTCATCATAGAGCGAAAGTTGTAGCCATTCTTTGTATTGTTCATGTTTCATGGTCATCCTCCATCACAAAAATCAATGGTTCACTGATTATTGCTATGCTTCATAGATATCCTTCAGTTGTTCACGCATCCGCTGCGTTGCTGAAAAAAGATAACGCTTAATTGTTCCTTCTGCGCAGCCCATCATTGTGGCGATCTCCTTCAATTTGTATCCCTGGTAATGCCGCAACGTGAACACTAACTTTTGTTGAGGAGAAAGCGATCGAAGCGCTGCTTCAATATGGAACGAAATGTCTGATGCCAGCGTGTGTTGTTCTGGCGACGATTCATGTGGGCGCTCATGTAGGGCGGGATCTATCAACTCTTGCTTCGGATCATCGTCATGGTTCAACGACGAATAACGATATTTCTTGCGTTGGGTCTGGTGCGTGAGACAAACATTAGTCGTAATCCGATAGAGCCATGTTGCAAATTCACTCTTCTGCTGAAACGTCTTGATACCTCGGAACACCCGCAGGAATACTTCCTGATAAATATCTTTGGCATCGTCGGCATAGTTGCCAAAGCGCGCTGCAATGGCAAACACCTGTTTATCGTAACGATAGACAAGCTGTTCGAAGGCACTCACATCGCCGTGCTGAGCGTATTGAATCAATTCATGATCGCTTGACACCATGCTCTAAGAGATTAGTTTCTCTTAACTACCTCTTTAGACTGTGATTCTCGCAAATGGTTGTGGGTAACGTGCTGAATTTGCAGAGGAAATACAAGTCGCACTTTTGGGGACACAACGCTCTTTGATTGAGGCGATTGAGATATACTTTTTAACTACTTACTGAGAATGGATAAAATAGGTAAAAATGCGCGATGAGGGGTTTGTATTTCAAGATTAAATTTGTATCTTCCTGAGGAATCATCATCTAACCGTTTCACCACAAGACGCAACAGCTCTCATGGCAAATCGATGCGATCGACGTTTGGAAATTTCACCAATGAAGAACGTTGTAGAACGTATCCCGAATTCCGAGATATGAGAAGATCGCAATAGACGTGCGGTGATCGAGGGGGGGGATTAGCTCAGTTCCGATGAGCGTATTCAAACATCTGCGATTGCTACTCCAACACTGTTAATGAAGCCGAAAATGAAATGCTAATCCACTTACCTTTTTCACTAGTTTTATAGAAGGGAGATATATCAATGAAACACTTCTTGCATGTAACACTCTTCATCGCCGCACTAGGATTATTTACTGTTGGCTGTGAACAGTCCAAGAATCCTGCTGAAAGTTCTTCAAGGGAATCAACCCCATCCAAAGGACCCATAAAGACCACCAGGCAGGACGGAAGGATCCTCCAGAGTGTTGTCTTTCCAGAGAGTGTAAATCTCGCGGGATTCAAAGTGCATTTCGACAGTCGTTCGTTCGTCAATAATCAGACAACCTTCACGTACACAGTCACGGGTCCAGGGGACGACGTGCATTTTCGTCTCGAACTACCCGCGTGTGCTCCGGCATTTCTCTCAGCTACACCTGATAACGGTGTTACATCCAACAACGATGCGTTTATCAATCCCGGAATTGAATGGCACCCTAGCACCGGATCGGGATCTACAACTTCTAACACATTTTCAATCACTTACCCAGGCAATATTCGGGCAGGAATTGTGCTAGTCTCAATCAAGACATTGGGTGCAACGCAGGTCGGTCAGATCATTGGCGCATGTGCTCGGGTCTTTGACATCTCTGGGAGCGTGTACACCGACGGAAACAGCAATGCAATCAGAGATGGATCTGAGACGGGCATCGCGAATGCCACCGTCACCCTGTGCGATGCATTCAGTGTTCCCCTCACCAGCACGACAACAAACACGGGTGGCAGCTATATCTTTGAAGCACTCCCCGCCGGTAGCTATCTCATCAAGGTTGATACGACGACGGTAGCATCGACACAGACCAAATATCTTGGCGCGACTACTCCAACAACACTCTCCGTTAGTGTGGGACCGGATTCTCCGGGAAATAACTTTGGGTTCGCACCGAAATCGTCCAAGCTCATTAACGACCTAAAGTTCGGAGTTCTCCTTACTAACGGCGCGACTCCGAATTTTTGGAAGAAGCAGCTCCAGGCTGCCATCTCTGGAACTGGCAACGCCATTGTTTCGAAAGACAGCTTGTTGGTCTACGTGTCCCGCATCCGAAGTCTGTTACTCGTTGAGCCATTCCAACTCGGAAGTGACGACGGTCTTCAGGCAGCACTTGATATTTTGAGCAGACCCATTAAGACTGACCTCGACGCTCTAAACCAGCAGTTGTTGGCGTTGGAATTCAATCATGTGTCAGGTCACGGTATCCTTGGAACCGATCCGGCACTACAGCTTATCTTAATTGGCTGGGGTGAAGCGCTTGTCGCCGCCAGCTCCTCAATCACGACAACCGCAGCAAGTAGTACAACATCACCGACTACCGATGCGGCAGGTGTATATTACCTGATTAACAAATCTAGCGGCGGTGGCGGAAGTTTTTAGCAGCAGTTCGTCGACAACAGTTTTTTCGTCTACCCGTGGGGAAACGAAATGTTTTCCCTCGTTTTGTGGACGAGGATATCCTTAATTGGGAAGTGAGATATCATCGGAAACATCTCAAATGAACTTTCCAAACGGTCTGAGGAGTTCACGCTAGGGGGGATCACAAGATCGTTATTGCGCTCTCGAGAGGTAGCGCAACATTAAGATGGTAATGTCGTCAGCTTGTGGAACTCCTGATGAAAAAGTATTGACTTCCTCCACCATCCACCGGATAATCTCCTTCAGCGAGGAGTCCTTCACACGACGCAGGAACTCCCCCAGCCGACTATCAGAAAATTCATTCCCATTGTAGTCCCTTGTCTCAGTCACGCCGTCTGTATACATGAAAAGCGCATCACCGGGGTCGAGGTGTATCGTCTTAACATCATAATCGAGGTGGGGCAGTATGCCCACGATAAGCCCCCCGGTTCCCTCTAACGGTTCGACCGTTCCATGTCCGCGCAAGATATAGGGAGAGTTGTGACCGCCATTGCTATACTGCACTTCGCCCGTCCGCGTGTTCAGGATGCCATAAAACACCGTCACAAACATAGACGTTTCGCTTTCAGGAATCAACATCGTATTCATTCGACGCAAACATTCACCGGGGTCCATATTTTGTACGGCGAGCGCTCTCAGAAGTGTACGGCTTACCGCCATGAAAATTGCCGCAGGGACTCCTTTCCCAGAAACATCCCCGATAACGAAGGCAAGTCTATCGTCGTCGAGAAAAAAGAAGTCATAGAAATCGCCCCCAACCTCTTTCGCCGGAACCATATCGGCAAAAATCTCCATCTCATGTCGGTCGGGGAATGGAGGAAACTTCCGCGGAAGTATCGATTGTTGGATGCGCGTGGCGATGCTCAGGTCTCGCCGCACTGCAATAAGCTGTTCCTGATCAACGACCGCTTGCTTGATGATTTGCAAATGCTGCAACGTCTTGTTAATTGTCAGCTCCAGATCGTTGAAATCGATCGGCTTTGTGAGAAAATCGAATGCGCCACGATTCATGGCAGTGCGAATATTTTCCATGTCCCCGTACGCAGAAACGATAACAGCTTTAAGGGTTTGTATCTTGAGAGATTCAAGTTCACTGAGCAATGTTAATCCATCCATCTCGGGCATATTGATATCCGTGAGAACAAGATCGATGGTTCGATCCTTGTTCATCTTCTCAAGGGCTTCGACACCATTCCTGGCAAACAAGAACTGAAACTCGTTCTCGCGAACCTTCTTCCGAAACTTTTGACGGATAAGTTCTTCCAGATCTGGCTCATCATCCACAACGAGTATTTTCGCGAACATTGGATAACCTTTTGTCGACAGATGTCTATCGATTAAGAAGTTTATTCTTCAAGATGGTAAAGTCGATAGGCTTCGTGAAGTAGTCATCACTACCGTATTGTACCGCCATCTGGTAATTCGTACTATCGTTATACGCGGTAATCATAACGATTTTCAGGTTTGCATATTTCTCTTTCGCAATCTTCAAAAGATCCAAACCACTCATCCCGGGCATATTGATATCCGAGAGAACCACTTCGATGGTGGAAGGATCTTCATGATCCAAATACTCCAACGCCGATTCTCCGGAAAATGCAAAGTGAAATTCTATTTCACCTGATTTCAATTCCTTCCGAAACCGTTGCTCGAAAAGGAATTGGACATCGTGTTCATCATCCACGACAACTATTTTCTTCATACCCGGGCTCCTTCTCCTGCGGATGTACTCTTGGGCAAGCGAATAATGAATTCTGTGTACTTCCCTTCTTCTGTCTCTACGCGGATCTCGCCATTATGTCCTTTCACAACAATGTCATAACTCAGGGAAAGACCGAGTCCGGTCCCCTTGCCGGTCGGTTTTGTGGTGAAGAAGGGATCAAATATCTTGTCGATGATTTTCTGAGGAACACCAGTGCCGTTGTCGCGGATTCGGATCTCTACCGAACCATTGACGCTCTTGGTGCACACGAAAAGTGTGGGGATGAATTCCCTCGGTGCAGATTTTTTCTTTTCATGAGCGGCATAGCAGGCATTGTTGACGATGTTTAAAAATACCCTGCTGATATCCTGTGGCACCACATCAATCTGACCGACGGATCGATCATAGTCAGTTTTGATGGTGATGTTGAAATTGGAATCCTGGGCGCGCAAGCCGTGATAGGCAAGATGGACATATTCATCTAATAGAACGTTTAAGTCCGTCGGCATTCGCTCGCCCGATTTTCCGCGAGAATGTAAGAGCATTCCGCGAACGATACTGTCGGCTCTCTTTCCGTGTTCGTTGATTTTCGTCGTATTGTGTTCCAAATCGGTCAGGAGCTCATGGATCTTTTCTTGGGTTTCTTGATCGAGACGTTCACGATGGTTGTTCAAATCGTCCCGGAGCTCTTGGATCAGTTCAACAGAAAGTTCCGCAAAATTATTCACAAAATTTAGCGGGTTCTTGATTTCATGTGCAATCCCTGCAGTGAGAGCACCCAACGATGCGAGCTTCTCCTGGATGATGAGCTGTTCTTGAGTCTTGACGATTTCTTTATTCTTCTCTTCCAATTCGATATTTTTAGTTGCTAATTCTTCGGCCTGGAGGCGATTTTCCTCCATGCGAATTCGGATCTCGTGGGTCCGTTCCTCGACAACTTTTTCCAACATACGGCTTCTCTTCTCAAGTTGGCGCACGCGATGACGATTGAACACATACACGAAAAGAACAAGGAAGAGCACATTTAACAGCAGCCACCACCACCTGAACCACCATGGCGGTCGGATCGAAAAGGAATACTGAAAGGGCACCCGCGTCCACACACCATTATTGTTGGAAGCCAAGATTTCAAACGTATATTGCTTAGGAATGAAGAACGCCGACAGGTTGGTGTAGCGAATGGCGATCTCTGATTTCTCAGGAGACCAATCCCTGTCGTAACCAACAAGACGAGTCCTATACCGGACAAGCTTCTCGTTTGCATAACTCAGTGCGGAATACTCGAAGTCTGCTTCGTTGTTTCCAGAATTATCTTCGGTGAGATGCGCGCGGGCCAACCGGATGATGGGAGGAGTATCGTTCCTTTTGTCGTGCTGTGGCGAGTAAAGGGACAGTCCCTTGGCTGTCCCGAAGTATACCGCTCCATCTTCTCCAACCGAAACCGATCCATAAAACCAAACTTCGTTGTCAACAAGACCATCTTGCTTTGTAAGAGTTCTTAGTACAATCCTTCGTTTCGGATCGACCTCGGCAAGCCCACCATTGGTCCCTGTCCAGAGAGAACCTGTTACAGGTGAAAATGCAAGGCTGGTTACATCATTTCCTTTGAGACCTCCAGCCACTGTGAGATGTGTTGTCATCTGAGGCGGATCATGTTCGATGACGACCAACCCCTCAGGTGTACCAATCCAGAGTGCGCTATCTTGCCATATCATTGACTCGATTTGGTTGGAAGGAGCGCCGTTTGACTGATCCCACTTCGGTTTAAATATAGATGAAACAATCTCCCGACCAAATTTCCCGCGGCCTAACTGAGATTCAACGTCACGCACTTGCAATGTTTTTAGACTCGCAAGTGTGAGTGGTGTATCACTCCGGTAGAGACCAGCATCCCGAGTTCCTACCCAAAGCCGTCCTTCATCATCAAAAGCTACCGCATCAAAAAATGTTGCAGGTAGCCCAGATGCATTTCGAAAGACAAACCATGTACCATCAACAAAGCAGTAGAGATTCTGGTAGCCGGGGAACCACAGACTTTCAATCGTTTTTCCGTCTTGTCCGCTCTCCCGCATCGGGAGGCTTTTACAGGCGTAGATTGTTGTGAGCTGATAAGCAGCAATGATTCCTCTTTTCTTAAAGAACGAAACGGATCGAACTTGAGATGACGCAGGCGGGAGCAATTTCATCTCAGGGGAAAAACAGTTTATACCACTGGTCGTTCCAATCCAGAGTCTTCCCTTTGAATCCACCGCGAGACCGTTCGCCCAATTGTTTCGTAACCCCTGATCGGCTTGGATGCTCTCGACTTCACCCTCTTCGTCAATCATTGCAATTCCTCCACCAGTCGTCGCTACGCATAAACCGTGTGAATCTGTCCCTCGAGTTGGCGGAATGACTGCATTGATAGACGCGTTCGGCAGATTCGGCTTTGCACCACTGTGAGAGGTTGTGGTGAAGCTTCCATATGCAGCATAGTTGGCGCGGAGCTTAGAAACGCCTCCAACTTGTGCAAGCCAGATGTTCCCTTCAGTGTCCTGAAGAATGTTGCTAATGTTGTCACTCAACAAACCGTTATGGCGAGTATAGATGATCCGACGAGTCTCGGATCGAGCGGAAGACGAACTATCAGTGTCCAAGGTAATCTTCATCACCCCCGAACCTTCGCTTGCAACCCAGAGGGTTCCCGAAGGAGCTTCGATAATGTTGGTAATCCGACTCTTGAGATCTCGATTCACCACAACGATGCGGCGTTTGCCAGCGTTCTCCGCCAAACGCCAGAGCATTCCATTCTGGCGGCCTCCGTACAAAATACCGGTATGACTTTCATAGAGGTCGTCAGAATTGGAGCGTGGCATCCCGTCATCAGCAGCGATGAGTTCATATCGCCCTGAGTCTCGGGCGAATGTTATCAAATCTCCCCCACCGATTGCCACCCACATCGAACCATCGCGACGCAAACAGATGGAACGGATATCTTTGTTCTTTCCATCGCCCGCAATATCCGTCTTAATCGTATCCGCCACCACGGAATCCACACTGGGAAAACGGTAACGGATAATCCCGTTTTCGCGCGTGCCCACCCAGAGTACACCGCGCGAATCGAGGCTTATGCGATTTTCGATGATGGCAGCTCGCACAATACTTGTCTGGCCGATCTGAGTGATAAACCGAATACGAGTTTCTACTGAATACTCATCGAGTGGCTTCTCAGAGACTACGAGTCCTTCTTCTGATGCGACCCACAGCCGGCCAAATCGATCCTCGAGAACTTCACGCACATCGAGACCGGGCAAACCATCGTCAATTGTATATCGGTCGTAGTGATGCCCATCGTATCGAAGGAGACCCGACGAGTATACCACCATCCAGATGTAACCCAGGCGATCCTGATACAACGTTCGAACATCAGCAGAAGGGAGCGGGTTCACTTCACTCTCTGGTGTGTAGTGTGTAAAGGGCAGTTCCTGACTGATGGATGACCCTGTCATGAAAAGAATAATGGCACCGAGGATAAGACCGAAGAACACACTCTTCATGCTCATTGTCTGAAAAGTATCCGCACGCATTCGACGAAGTATCACAGATCGCGTTCTGTTGTAAAAAATGAGAGACTCTCGGAAGTGAATATAAGAGTTAAGATCTCAAAACGGTCCACCTAGCAGAGAAAACCGGATTGTACGGTTGATCGAACTTTGGACTCCCAAGCTTGACTCCGTGAGATTGAAGGCTTAGGAGATCGAACGTAGGAAAGTAATCATTCTGCGCTTAAGTGTCAATATGCCGTGCAGCACGAATCGATTTCATAGGTTGAACAGAATTCTTATCCTGTCCCCCGGAAAGGAAAATTCCTCCAAGCGGAATCCTACTAAAACATCCTTGCAACGGGATGGAGCATTATGAGGGCGAAGAAATCAGGAATGTTGCTACGGTTCGATCACTTCCCCCGAAGAATTTCGTAAAGCGCGGCGCGGGCACGATCAGTGCCGATACTACCGAGGTAATACACGGCAGTGCTGCGAAGGTCGTAATTGTCGTAGGTCTTGGCAATGGTTGCAAGGAAATCCACCGCACGGTCATTGCCAACCTCGGCAATCGAGTAGAAGATGTTCTGCCGTTGATCTGTCCGATTTTTGGGGATGGCATTGAACAACTCGATCAATGTCTCGACGGAACGATTCTTATCCTTCGTAAACATTCCAATGTGATCGATTGCTGTCGTTTGGATCTGCTCGCTCGTATCGTTCTTAGCGATCTCAAGAAATACGGGGAAGGGGTCATACTTCTTACATTGCGCAAGCTCGTCCATTGCAGCGATACGAAGGTCGGTGGCGTTGGAGGTATTGATGGCGACGTCTCTAAACGAGCGAAATGCCGTCGAATCCTCTTTCGTCTCGCCGAGGGCATGGAGTGCTTCCATCTTCAGGCGAGTTTCTTGGTCAAGATCACCACCAAGCCCGTTGAGACCAGGGAATGGGGGAGGCGATTTGCCCGGCAAGCGCATATGTGCCATTGCCCGAAGTTGATTCTTCAGTTGGCGCTCAATGATCTTTTGATTCGGACCAAAACCGTACATGTAGCTAAATCCTTTTCCATTGGTTCTCGACAGCATGAAGCCGTTCTCATCGACGTAACCGCTGTCAGCACCCACGACCTTACCTCCAACTCTTCCGATAATGAACGGCTTTGGTGCTATCTGGCTTAGATCTGAAGTAGCATCATCATAGTAGCTGCTATGAGGATAATTGACGAGAAATTTCTCGTAGGCTTTGATCGCTTTCTTCTTGTCGATGTGCCTCAACGCGTACGCCGACCAATACTCGGCATCATCAACGTATTCACTCTTGGGATACTTTTTCACTACCTCGGCAAATTGTTTCCGCGCCTCTTCCCATTGTTCATCGAGGATAAGATTGTATCCCTTCTTATAGATCTTGTAGACAGGATCATCTCCACCACCCCGTGGCTCACCAGGGATCGCCGCGAGGGTGATGGAAACATCCATTGATTGTATTGGTGCTACACCCAGCGCATCGGATGATAAGCCTTGTGCCTTGAGCAGAATTGTTTCTGCAGCAATGGCGAGGAGAACAAGCATGAAGTATTTCATAGTTTAGCTCTTTCAATATGTAATGTTCGCAGTGACATATTTCACAGTATCGTACAGCGACTCGGCCATGCGGATCTTGAATAACAGGTTTTCCTGATGAATTCCCCCACGGATGATTTCAACATTGGGAAGATTATTCTCTTCTTTCATGTTGGCAAGTTCAATGAGTATCTTTTCGAGGTCACCGATGAGTTTTGCCGATCGGACATCGATCGGCTGGCTTTTGAGATAACGCGCCTCGTGGATGAGCTGCCGCGAAACCCTCCGTTCTGCCTTCAGATCAACCGGCTGTCGCTCATCAACTTTCATATTCTCGATCCCCACAAGCAGCGTCTTCGATTTACGGAAGTACTGTCCCATCCTATCGTTAGCAGATATCAGCGGCACTGCTCGTTCAGGAAGACCCTGTGCTCGGTTTTCTTCAGTGCGGGTCCTCAAAGATCTCCCGACAATGAGAGCCACAACAAGCATGGCAATCGCGACGCCGAGTACAACAGCAGGTCTGAATTTCGCGATTTTGAATGCATTCATGTGCTCAACCGACACGAACGCAGGCTTCCCATGTTGAACAGCGGCGGCGGCTTGGATCTTGTTCTCCACTTCTCGGGTGAAGTTCTGCCAAAACTCAACAGGACGTTCTTCGCTCGGCTGATGAATTACCAGCGAGGTAACTTCAAGTGCAGACTGCAGCTCCGTCAACTCATTTGCGCACTTCAGGCACGTAGCAAGATGATCCTCTACCGTGTGTCGCCCGTCCTGAGACAGCTCACCCATGAGATAGTCATACAATAAGAGCTTGATTCGTCTGTGCCTGATCATCATTTCTGTTCTCTCAAGAAGATCATCATCTTTTTCATCTTCTTCAAACCGCGGTGGAGATGCGTCTTCACCGTTCCCTCCGAACATCGGAGGACATTGCTTACTTGTCTCGTCGACATTCCATTGAGATGACGGAGAATAACTGTTGCCCGTTGCAGCGTTGGCAGCTCATGGAGCGCGCGTTCCATGATTGCCTCCACATCGTCGTGACTATACTCCGGCGTTGCGCTACCCATAGTCTCGAGTGTCTCATTAACCAGCTGCACTTCACGCCGTGCGATATTTTTCTTCTGACGCGTACGGTTGAACGATACGTTTGTCACGATCCGGTATAACCATGTCGCGAATTCTGCATCACCGCGAAACGTTTTGATCGAACGGAAAACACGAACGAACGCCTCTTGAGCAATATCTTCAGCGTCGTCGTGGTCGTTGACAAAACCATAGGCGATATTATACGCTTGCTTCATATAGCGCTCAACGAGGACTCGAAATGCATCATGGCTTCCTTCTTTCGCATGAAGGATCAGTTGCTGCTCATCCGCAGCGGTCATGCAGGGGATCCCTTGTCTTTGATTCTGGAGGTTAGACACTCGGTTCCGTACGATGGTTGACACAGCCTGCACTCTGTTACGAAAATCAAATGGATTAGTTCCCCCCTATTGTCCCTCGGCCTGCTTTTATGCAGCGTCACGAAGAGTCACTCTGCAGTTGACGTGGTTGGGAGAACCAAAAGAAGGTGTGCCTTAGGATATCAACATCAGAAGTACATTAGTGTAGGATTCAGAGATTCCACCAATAGCTTATCTTGGCAAGGACCACGTTGTCCATCGGAAGTTTGAAGGCATTGGAGAAGTTTTCAGAGAAACTCTGATCGAAAATGCCATCATTCCCGAAGCGCGCTTGAGTCCATACAAGATAGAAGGTGCTTCCAGGTAAATATTCCCATCGTAAAACAACGTTGGCATTGAGGAATTTTTGGTTGAAGTCTGGGTTTGCGTACAACGGAGAGCTTTCATAACCATAGAGTGGAAGTTCATCCGCGGAGAGGAGTTTCTTGAAATTCGAATAGTGCCCCTTTGCGAGAAATACCTGCGTGAAAAACTGCATACTCAAACTGCGTGTGAAGGTTATTGTTCCGCGCAACGAGAAATTAACCTGATCGACGTCCCGATCTCCAAATAGATTATGACCGTCATCCGTTGTATCCGGGATAACCCACGCCTCTAAGTTTCGTGTTCCAAGAAGAAAGATTTCGGGAGCGAGCTCGATCCAAGGAGTGGGACGGATGGTAAATACTGCCCCGCCAAACACTGTGCGCGAATTTTTTGCAGTGTTATAATAGCCACCACTCATGGTGATGAACAGGGGATACCGACTATCCGTTTGAAGCGATGCTATGAGTCGATTCCCCGAAGGACGACGATAAAGACCTCTTAGCCCCCGGCTTGCATCGTCGAATGACGGAAGATCATTGTAATAATTAAGCCCAACATACCAGAAGTTTCTGAATTCCCACGATACCTGTGCGAGAATATTCTTGAGCGTATTGATGCCGTCCCAATTCCATCGATCATCAGCTTCGAGCGCCAGCCAATATCGTCGGACCGGCGCAACCGCGTGATCTTCCTTGTATATTATTTGAGCATAACCACCATGTTCGAGAGGCTGGTTGAACAGCCCCAGATCACTGATGAAGAAATTTCGCGAAGCAAAATCATACTCTGTAACGGCAAGCCAGTGATCACCTTCTGGTTTGCCAACGTTGATTCTACCAGCACTACCGGTATGCCGCGTATCGGGTGCGATAGTGATTTGCGACCCCGCTATATAACCATCCGCGCGGTAGGTTCCATCTCCGAACCGTACGTTCCAATCGATCCCGCCACTCAACGAGGGAAACCGTTGATCTTTGAACCTACTTGTCAGCATCATGCCCACCGAAGAATTTCCAAGGATATCCTGCTTCAACCGTACAACACTATAGCTTCCGCGCGGTTCAACAATAAACGGACTTAATCGCACCCCCGACGTATCTTCTTCAATCGCCTCTTCTT
The DNA here is from genome assembly GCA_016178625.1 of Ignavibacteria bacterium. Taxonomy (GTDB): domain Bacteria; phylum Bacteroidota; class Ignavibacteria; order UBA10030; family SZUA-254; genus JACOSX01. The sequence goes on along the minus strand of JACOSX010000140.1, from coordinate 4,167 downwards.
GATCCGTGAGCGCGGTCAGCGCACCGATTGAAAAACCATCATCGGTGCGGCCTGTCAGCTTCATAGCTCCAAGGATCGTCGTCGTTTGTGGATTTTGGCTGAACGTGTATCCCGGTGTCGGGGGTCTGGCCAGCGTGGGTTTCCGACCGATACGACGAGAATAGAATAACTGCAATGATTGATTGTCGAACGATTCCCCGAACGTAAACAATCGTGCGCCTTCAAGAAAAAAAGGCCGCTTCTCCGGATAGCGTGTCTCGAAGACGGTGAGATTCAAAACAGACTGATCAACTTCCACCTGACCGAAATCCGGGTTGATTGCCATATCGAACGTAAAACTATTGGTCACACCGTACTTCAAGTCAAGACCAGCACTGCCTTTGAGCTCTTTTCTGGCAGGAAACGGCGCGGGCTGCGCGAGGTAGTTCACCTTGGAAACCTGGTACGGAAGGACTTCAATGCGTAGAGGCGGGTGAATATTCGTAATACCAGAAAGATGCCCCATCTTTGAAACAGAAGCAATTGTTCCCGGCGGCATCTCCTTCCGCGGCACCATCACCCATTGGTCAATTTCCTTCTTCCGTGCAATGTACCGACGGAAGTTGATACCCCAAACATATTCGCTATCTTGTTCTGAAAACCGGAGTGCACTGAACGGTATTTTAAACTCTGCCGACCAGCCATCAGGCAAAATCTTTGAATCAAAATCCCAGACGGCGTCCCATTGGTTGTCATAGACAAGACCATCTTGCGAGAGAATCCCATCCGACTGAACCCCGGAGACGCTTCCACCGAAGACAAATGCAGTGGTATGATCATGATAGGAATCGATGTTGAAAGAGAAGCGATCCGCTTCCACCGTCCGATCACGCCGGGTCAATTGCCCAACAATACCCAAGGGATCAGAATCATAACACATCACTCCTACATACACTGCGTTATCATCATACACGACTTTAACCGCGGTGGCTTCTGTTGAGGGTGCTCCTTCATCAGGATCGAATTGTTGAAAGCCCGACACCGCTACTGCAGATTGCCAGACATCATCAGAGAGGTATCCATCGATCCGAGGCGATGTGGCAACACGCGAAGCTACGATACTCTTCGGTGAGGTCCCAGCTTTCATCACATGGATTCCTGAGAAACAAATGAAACTGGGAATCAGAAAATATTTTAGGAACATGTTCAACATCAAGAGTTCTCGTTGAACTTACGCGAAACCAGAAAGAAATGCAAGACTCTTTTACTTTTCCCCGTAATCATTCGCGTTGTGACTTGCTTTTTCATCCAATTTTAAAGAAATTGACGGAGAATGAATGAACCCAACCATCATCCCCACCTGCAGTCCCGGTCCGACCCGAAGAAAATTCAATCGATGTTTGATGCAATCGCACCGACGTATGACCTCCTGAATCATCTACTCAGCTTCGGGTTTGACATCCGATGGCGCAAAAAGGCAGTTAACCTCCTTACTGAAAAAAAGGGAGGGGCCTTTCTGGATATCGCTGCAGGAAGTGGAGATATCTCGCTCGACCTTCTCACACTCAGACCACAGATGATCGTCAGCGCAGACTTTGCCGTGAAGATGTTGAACATCTTCCAGCGGAAAATATCCACCCAACCAGATGAGCAGCACGTTAGTCTTGTTTCATGTGATGCGCTTTCTCTTCCCTTTCGAGACGGGATGTTTGACGCGACGATCGTTGCATTCGGCATCCGCAATTTTGCTGACCGACTCGTTTCACTCAAGGAGATGCTGCGCGTACTCCAACCCGACGGCTGCTCAGTAATTCTGGAACTTTCCATGCCCAAAGCGCCGATCGCTTCACAACTGTACAGGCTATATTCACAGCGTGCATTGCCCGCTCTTGGAAGAATTATTTCAAAACACAACGACGCCTATCGGTATCTTCCTGAATCAATTGCTCACTTCCCCGAGCAGAAGGAATTTCTTGCGCTGATGCGGGAGGCGGGATTTGTAGAAGTCAAAGCAGTATCTCTCACCTTTGGTGCGGCGACTATTTTTTTTGGAAGGAAAAACCGCTCCTAAGCTCGCGTAAAGAAGGCAACTGTCTCGATGTGATCGGTGTGGGGAAACATATCGACAGGTTGAACGACATGTAACACATATCCCCTGTCTGCGAGTAACCGTGCATCGCGCGCTTGCGTGGCGGGGTTACAGCTTACGTACACTATTCTCTCGGGCAAGAGCTTAATGATCTGATCGATGACTCTTGCATGTATTCCGCTTCGTGGCGGATCCACAACAATGATTGAAGGACGTGGATGATCTTGCAGCCAAGCGCTGTTTTTTGTCAGGCGATCTTTCAAATCACCTTGAAGGAAGTAGCAATTCGAGATCCGGTTCAACTCGGCGTTTTGCTCGGCATCAATAATAGCGCTCTCAACAACTTCAATACCAATGACTCGCTCGACAGCATGAGAAAGATAGATCGCTATTGTTCCGGTACCGCTATATAAGTCGTACACGACGTCGTTCGGCTGGAGACCGGCAAGATTGCAAGCGACATTATATAATCGTTCTGCCTGCAGCGTATTCGTCTGAAAGAACGAGTTTGCCGAGACACGAAAAGTGTATTCTCCAATCTTTTCGGTGATGAATCCTGGACCGTAATAAACTTTCTCCTGCTCACCAAATGCAACCATCGATCTGCGGCTCGTAATATTGTTGACGATAGTCGTGATCTCCGGAAAATGCTTCACTAACAGGCTCGACATGTTTTGCATGGCTTCGGGCCAGTCAGTCGTTGTCACGAGGTTCACCATTACTTCACCCGTGCGTTTTCCTTCACGTATCACAAGATGTCTCAGATATCCACTTTCTGTATGGGATGAGTAGACTGAGAGGTTCCATACCTTGCAGATCTCCCGCACCGTGTTGACAATGCGAGCGCTCATCTCCGATTGAAGCCAGCATTCTTCGAGATTCAGCACCTTATCCCATCGCTGAGGGATATGAAGCCCGAGGGCGATTTCTTTCCCGATCTCTTCCTCTCGTTTCATTTCCTCATCCGTGAGCCATCGATATTCAGAGAACGTGAACTCCATCTTGTTACGATAGAAATACTGATCTTCACATCCAAGAACAGGCTGGATATCAGGATTTTCAAATCCTCCAACACGAGTGAAGGCATCTACCACCTGTCGGTGTTTGAATTGAAGCTGTGACTCGTAGGCAAGATTCTGCCATTTACATCCACCACATGTGCCAAAGTGCTTGCACCGTGGCTGGACGCGGAGACTCGATGGTGCAAGAATCTCAACCGCTCGTGCTTCAGTGTATTTCTTTTGCAGCTTCCATACTCTCGCTCGAACGGTATCACCAGGAATAGCATTTTCGACAAAATACACCATCCCATCCTGCCGCGCGATGGTCTTTCCCTCCCCCGCGAGACTTTCGACCGTTAAGATAACCTCATCACCTTTTTGCATGGGGTAATATACAAATCCTTATGATAAAATTACTTAGGGAAGATTGGCATCGCGAAAACCGAGTAATAGGATTTCAGGCTTGATATCAAACAGGAGGCTTCCACAATCTCAGATAAATCGTTCCCTTTCAGTGATGGTGACCACAGCCGATCTTACAATATTTCGTTAATTGAGGATAGAATCAGCCGCTACATCCACACTAGTTTTGAACAGTTAGGTAATACATGGGTACCCTCGATTGGAAACTCGCTGAAGGACGCTTGAACTCGATGCTCTCGGGTGTGCGTGATGTTGATATTTACTTCGTCATGAACATCATCGCTCCGTTGAAGAACAGGTTTTACAACGGAGAACGAACCGTGAGACTCTACAACGAGATTATGAACATCCGGATGAACTACCTGAAAGCGACAGCAGCGAGACTTCAGAATAAGATCCAAGGTTAGACATCTGAAGCCATACGCCCGTTTGCAGATGAGTTCCCCCTTAAGAAACAAAACCTTTCTTCATCCTTGTTGCAATCGAAACGCATTCAAGGTTTGAAACTTACCCCTATTTTAGTATATTGGAAAAGTTTGCGGGAGTAATTCAGCGGTAGAATGCCAGCTTCCCAAGCTGGACGTCGCGGGTTCGATCCCCGTCTCCCGCTCTTCCAAACCGTCCCATGAACGAAGTGACTGGTTGACGTTTTGTCAAGTTCTACAGAATTACATC
>JACOSX010000148.1 GCA_016178625.1 Ignavibacteria bacterium | reverse complement strand
TCGGAAAAGGAAAGATCAAAGAATCCATTGGGAAGCGAGGGCTGAGAACCTGGATACCAGGTATGACCACCATCTTCGGTACGGTAGAGTTGATCACCCGCACTACACCATCCATGAAGCGAGTCTTTGAATTCCACTGCCTTCATCTGGTACCCGGGTCTCGGTGTGGCAATTACTCGCCAGCCGTATTGCTGGGCGTGGAGAGTTGTGCAAGCTAAAAAAATTAGCAGGATGAAAAGTTTTTGCATAGGATGCTTGACACTTACTTGAGCAGCAGCATCTTCCTCACAGTCTGAAATGTATGCATCTTCGCACCATCGTCATCCACTTCTTCTGCAACAAGACGGTAGAAGTAGACACCTGAGGCAAGAGTGGCAGCGTCGAATTCAACTTCTTGCCTTCCATCATCCATTTGCTCATGGTTTAACAATGTCGCTACTTCCTGACCCAGGATATCGTAGACCTTCAAAGTGACGATTGATGGATCTGGCAGATCGAATTCGATCGTCGTTGTGGGGTTAAACGGGTTCGGATAGTTCTGATAGACACTATAGGCAACCGGAGATTCCACGACTTCCTTAACAGGCATAATAACTGCCGGCATAACATTGGAATTAGGTAGAAAGATTTGAGCATCAATCAATCTACGAGTACCCTTTGCATACAGCTTCACAGCGAAACCAGGATCCACAGTATCCATGGCTCCTTCAAAACTCCGATTGATCTCACGGGCTGCTCTGTACAACCCATTGAAAACACTCGAGTCGGCAAACTTGTGCACCCCTCCCTGATAGTAGCCCATCACGACCGAGTCGCCGTAGTGTGCGATGTCGCGGACCATCATCCCGGTGAGGGAACATGAGCATCCGGAACCCGCGCTTCGATAGATCAGCTCGCCGAAGCCGACAGGTGTCTTTCCCAACGCACTGGCAGTGATGGAAAGTTTCAGCGCAATCAATTCGGGAAGCAGTTTATTATTGTACTTTGTCGGCGAGAGGGTTTTCTGTCTCTTGATCAGCAGTTTACCGGAGAGGAACTGATCGAACCCGTGCGGATCGTTACTATGCTGTGTCCCGCGATCGACAATTGATTTGAGGACCTCGCCATACTTGGTCGAGAGAAGCCAACCGTATTGCTTGGAGCTATCCATCGGTAGACTTCTGTCCTGACCCACAAGGAATCCATTCGTCGCGCTGAACCCACCCTGGTCGATCGATTCGGACAACACATTGATCCGATTGGGCATCGGAAGACGTAGTTGGTTCATCTTGTACAACGCCGGATCTTTGTAATCTACTTTAGTTGTTTTAGGTGAGGTTTGCCATACTACACTGGTCGTGAAGAGTTTTCCGCTTGCGCCGAAACCATCGAGCTGATAAATATGACCGCTATCGACGGCGGTATTCACGCTCTTCTCTTTCAAGTTAAACACTGAATCTATCGCAATGTTCTTGAGTGTATCCGAATAGATCTTCCCAGTAAACGGCATGTTGAATTTCAGCGTGAACGCAGTGGCATCATCAGGCGCCGTAAAACAGAGTTTCACTTGCACTTTGTTAGCTTTCTTCTTGACGAATTTTCCAATCTTCCCTTTATTATCTTTATCAACGGCAATGCTATCGGGACCTAACGTGCGGTATTCTTTAGTCCATACTGGTGGGGCATTAAGAAAATCTACCGTAGCATTCTGCCCCCCCGCAACCGTTACAGTAACATTGTTATCCGAAACACCAAAGCCTGTGCCGTTGAGAACATAGCCAATATGTAGCCATCCGGAGCTATCTGCTTCAAGGGCAACATAGGTATCGTCGAGGAGATTATTCGCGGCGAGCGTATTTCCATCACCGGCAGCAACAAGAGGTCCCCCGATGCTCGAGCGATGAATCTCGAGATGCCAGTTCTTCGGCACCCGGTCGCCCGCTGTGCCCGGCAATGCATCATTGTCCTGGAATTTTCGGACAGTGATTGAGTTCGGGTGGAAATTGCCGAAATCTTTCCCTGTAACATTCTCCCCACTTCCCAACACGACAGTGTAACTCCCCGAGAGTGGAAACGTTTGCACCCATCCCGCCTGCTGAGCCTCACTCACAGTGTATGTTCCGGACGGGAGATTCAAGAATTGATAGCTGCCATTCACTGCCGTAAGGACAGATTCGATTACGGCACCGCTCAGCCGGATTCTCCAGTTTGCGAGACCATTCTCGCCGGGATCTTGTACGCCGTTGTTGTTGAGATCGGTGAACTTCATTCCACTGATCGAGCCGGCATTGATCAGTTGGACATAGGTCAGGAGAACGTCATCGATGCGGAGCGTGTTACCCGCTGCCGAGAAATCGTGGAAGCCAACGTAATAGGTTCCGCTGACTCCAACGCTGAAATCTTGCGTAATATTTTCATACGCCCCGAATGTGTTGAGCCCTCTCGAATTGATAATTTGCGTAAGCCCAGCAGGTGAGGGAGACGTTCCAACACCGACAGCAAGGCTGCAGACACCCGTCGCTGATCCGTTGACAAACGTTCGGTCCCACCAACTCAATCGATAAAGTTTTCCCGCCTCGAGATCGACCGCGCCGGAGATAAGCCAGTCGTTAGCTTTTCCATCGGCGATATTGCCGAAACCATCCCGGGCACACGACGGCGGTGAGTGGGTAATTGTTGACACTTGATGCCACGTGATGCCTCCGTTCGCGTTCACAATCGACCAACAGGAAGGGGGGAAAAAGCTCTCATTGAAATCCTCGATGAGTAACGTGCCTCCCGGCGCAATGAGCTGATTCCCAAAATCGTTGCCGACGAGATCTGTTCCCTCAACAAAGCTGAGAGTGTATGTCCCGGGACAGGCAGGATAGAGCTCGATCCATCCTGTTTCCAAGCTCTCGCTCACCGTGTATGTGCCGGTCGTGAGCGAACCGAATGCGTAGTTACCGTTGGCATCCGTCAAGGTGGACGCATTGATTGGTCCCGTGAGGTGAACGCGCCAATTTGCAAGTCCGGGTTCTCCGGCATCTTTCACTGCGTTACCATTCAGATCGTTGAACACTTCTCCACTGATCGAGTTCGAAGGAAGAGGCTGCAGATGAACGTCTTGAAGGTGCGTGTTGTCGAGAATAAACGTAAGCGTCGTATCTTTCTGAAAATAGCCAGGTGCCTTTACGCGCAACGACGGCGTCAAGGTCGGATCGCCAGAGTAGTAGTAGAAATCGAAGGAACTCGAATTGATAAACTGATCATCAGTCTCGAGTACTTTGATCGAAGCTGCTACGGGTAAGTTCGTTACCTCGTCTCGTACTGTCCCTTGTGTATGCGTCGCGTTGGCAGTATCGACAAGCTTGAACACGCCGCCCGGCGGACCAAAAATATTTTGCACACCGGCAACCCACACATCATTCGGTGCGAGTGGATGTACTCTCAGATTCCAAGCGGCGAACTGTGGAAGTAATCCTCGACCGTAGGTATGGAATGTGTTACCGCCGTCCGTTGTGATATCAACACCCCCTCCCTCTACTGGCCCGAACCGTCCAATGTACAGCGTTTCCGGATGTTGAACATCCATCGCAATCGACCAGATCGCGATTTTCTGAAGCGGTGTCTTGAACCAGGTCTCGCCACCATCTGTTGTTTTCCAGAGGTTGTCAAGATTGTCCGCACCATAGGTGGTCGCATACGCGATGAGTGGATGTGCAGGATTAATCGCGAACTTGGGGACTTCGTCTGTCCCGCCATTGTTCACGAGTCGCCATGTCATGCCAGCATCAGTGCTTTTTGAAATGGTACTTGCACCGGTCCCCGCATAGAGAATGTTGGCGCTATCGGGGCGAACAGAGAGAGCGCAGAGGTGAGAACCGGAGATTCCGCGGGCTGTCCAGGTCGTACCGCGGTTCGTACTTCGGTAAACTTGTCCATCGCCGAAATTCCCCGCATACATCGTGTCTTGATGAGCCGGGTCATAGTCGATGCTTTCGCCGTCGATTCCATAGTTTGAAAGCACGAGAGTCCAGGAGACACCCTCGTTTGTGGTCCTCCATAAACCGCCGGAGAACGCTACTGCGAAAATTGTGAGAGTATCGCGTGGATGAACCAGGATGTGTCGGATGCCACTGATCGGCGGTGAGGTCGGAAGATCCGTCCAGCTCAGCCCTTGGTCTCTCGATATCTCCATAACGCCGGAGATACGTTCCGCGTAAATGGTATTCGGGTTAAGCGGGTTGATACCTACATTGAAGCCAACCGCATCCGTGCGTTTATTCCACACCTTGCTCTGAGCACCAAGAGAAACCGGGAGCAGTATGGTGAGAATACAGATAAACCAGGGATGAATATATCGTGACAGAGATTTCATGTAACCCCCTATGTATGTGTTAGTGGTTGAACAACGAAGAATCTTGGGAAACGCTAAACGAGGAGATTTCTGTTTGCAGCTTTCATATACCAAAATCTTATGTTAAAGTCAAATCTATACGATCCACGAATATGACGGATAACTTATTTCATCAACAATAGCTTGCGGGACGCTTGAAACAATTTGTATCCCTGCGGTGAAGCAACACTGATCTGCGCAAGGTACACACCTGTCGGACACCGTTCGGCGTTCCATTGTACGGAATAGATCCCGGGAAGACGTTCATCATCGACGAGCTTCACAACTTCCTCACCAAGGATGTTGAAGAGTCTCAAGGTTACGTGGCCCTTCTCGGCGATCCAGTAAGAAAAAGATGTTAACGGGTTAAACGGGTTGGGATAATTTTGATCGAGTTTGAATCTTACTGGCTGCGATGCTCGCGATCCATCATTGACATCAAGGATAATACTTCCATCAAAGTAAGCGATAATCTGATGCATGACATCGAGGCGAGTTTCAGAAGTGTTAATAGCCTCAAAGCCGAATCCTAGAACGACCGCTTTCCCCCCCGATCCCACACTATCCAGACGGACTCCCGCTGTGCCATTAGCGCCAGTTCCGCCGTATCCCATGATTGCTTTCACACGCGGGTCTGCGGTCGCAATAATGTCACGCGATGTTTGATTCGACGCGCCTTCACCAATCGTATAAAACCCAAATCCGTCAAAAAGATCTCCAGGAAGTCCTTTTGTGTAGGGGGTCGTCCCGACGCCTCCATAATGAACACTCAAATAATTCTTGATGAGGGTTGATGAATCATTCTTCTCAACGATGTCTTGTCCGGTGAGAAACAGGTTGCAACCAACATCGAGACAGCTTACGAGATTATCAAGCTCACTCTGACGCATCGGAGTATGTTTGGTTCCTGAGAAATAGATAACGGTGTTTTTCTTGAATTCTCTTCCGCGTTGAAATGGCGCAACTCCTTTCACAATAATATTCCAGATAGATGTCCTCAGCCCCATGCTTATGAGCGCATCTTTATAGTATTCGGAGTAGTTTGCGCTATCTTCGCCCACTACGAATACATCAGCGCGATTGATAGCGTATCGGACGACAAGACTTCCCGTATCGACATGGATCGGTGAATGAAAGAGTTGACTGTATGGAAGATCAGGATCGACATCTACCTGATAGCCATCGACGACAGGCGGAGCAGAAATGTACAAACTATCAAAGTGGAACCGCCCGGCGGAGTCTGTGGTTGCAGAAACTGTTTGCAACCCATTGACCGTCACAGTTCTTATATGGAGGTCGGCACGAACACCAATATTGGTCAAAGAATCCTCTACAACGCCGGAGAACGATCCTGTCGGAAGTCTCTCAAGGAAAATATCCTGAACTGTCGTTGTATCAACGACGAATCGCAACGTGGTGGAATCGGGATAGAAAGGATACGCTCTGGTCAACGCGGATGTGGCATCGCCGGCAAAATATGCAAACGAATATTGTCCACCGGTCTGTCCTAAATATATCGTATCGAGGCTTCCGACTTTCACAATCATCCCGTTTGTCACTGGTATGGACGTTCCCTCCTCCAGCACGTGCCCGAGAATGAATGTCTTTGACGATTCGAAATCGTACACACCATTTCCCTGTAACGCAAGTATAGTTGAAGAATCGATCGCGAGCAATCCATAATTAAATGGATCGAAAAGTCCATCCCTCACTCTCGACCATGTCGTGCCGCCGTCCCGAGAAATGTAGATTCCACCCTGATCAGAAATAGTGTATGTGCCCATAACGATCGTTGATGGGTCATTCACGGCAATGCTGACGCCCCAGCAATCGAGGTGAGCGAATTGCGGAATCTCATTCCATGACTCCCCGTAATCCGTTGTCTTCAACAATCCTCCACCACCCGACCACTTCGTCGCAAAGGCGATGGAAGGATGTTGTTGATCGATCGCGATCATCGGGATTTCCCCCATTGTCGCGTACACTTGGTGAAACGTCACCCCACCGTCAGTTGTCTTCCATATCCCGCTGGTGTTATCACCAACGTACATGACGTCGACGCTATCGGGACGAAGCGCAGCATCGCACCATGTATTGAATTGCGTTTGCCGGCTTACGTTCGTCCATATTGACCCAAAGTCGGTACTACGCCATATCGTATCACCCACCATAGTGAACACGGTATCAGGATGGGCGGGATTAAATTCCAACGCAACACCGAAATATGATAAGGTTCCGGACAATGTCTGAGACCACGAAGCGCCCCCGTCGGTCGTTTTCATCACGCGGTCACGCGATGTTCCTCGCTGCGCAGCGACCATTATGAGAGTATCTTTGGGATTGATAATCAGAGATTTTACCTCAAAGCCGCCCGTGATAGTGGAGTACGCCTGCCAGGTTTTCCCCCGATCGCGGCTAATGTTTATCCCACCCTGGTCTCCGAACATTCCCGGACCGTAGATGATATTTGTATCAAGCGGGTTGAACTGCAGGGGATTCCCAAGTCCGGAAGTTGAAACTTTCTTGATCCAACGATAGACTTGCGCGTGGATAGGAAGAGAGAACATGAGGAGAGCCAATGCCACCAACGTGAGCCGACCAAGTTTCACTTCATGGGACTCCATACTTTTTAAAAACCTAACTGTTTATCGGACAAATACCATCCTTCGTACGTGAGTAAAGGAACGAGTCGAATTCGCGGCCCGCATCTCATAGAAGTACACGCCACTCGCCACTTTCGGAGTCCACGCGATCGAGTACTGCCCAGGTGTTTGCTCTCGATCAACTAAGACCTCGACCTCTTGACCGAGAAGATTCAGAATCGTCAGTCGCACATGCGCTGTCGTCGGCACGGCGTATTGTATGTTCGTCGAAGGGTTGAACGGGTTGGGATAATTCTGATCCAAAGCGAAAGACGTCGGGACAGATGGTAGTTTCGAATCATCTACACCCACCACGATACTGCCATCAAAATATCCCATGATTCTTCTCATCACCGATAGCCGTGTCACTTCAGTATTGATTGCCTCAAAGCCGAAGCCCATGACGATCGCCTTCCCTCCCGATCCAACACTGTCGAGCCGCACTGCCGCCGTGCCGCTTGTTCCTAATCCGCCGTAACCCATGATCGCTCGTGCGCGTGGGTTCGTAATCGCGAGGATGTCACGCGATGTTTGATTGTTCGCTCCCTCCGGACCAGTTGTATAGAAACCATATCCCTGAAATAGATCGCCGGCAAGTCCTTTTGTGTATACAACCGTGCCCGTGCCTCCGTACTGGATACCCAGGTAGTTTTTGAAAAGATCCGATGTGTCATTCTTCTCCGCGATATCCTGACCAGTCAGCAGCAGATTTGCTCCACCCGTTACACATCCGACAAGATTTGCCAATTCTTCCGGCTGCATTGGGGTATGTTTTGTACCGGAGAAATAGATTACAGTTTTCTTGTTGAACTCATTTCCCCTCTCAAATGGCGCAATACCCTCTGTAATTGTGTTCCAGAGGCGCGGCGTGAGATGCAGCGAATCGAGAGCAGTGGCGTAATACTTTCCATAATCGTTGCTGTCCTCACCGACAACGAACACGTCCGCGATCTTCGTCTGCAATGGAAGGAAGAGTCCAGCAGTGTCGAGATGGAGAGATGTGACTTGCAATTGAGCGTATGGGAAGATAGGACCGACGAACAGTGAATAGTCCTGGATTATCGGCGGCTGAGAGATGTAGACCTCGGGCAACATAAAACTGCCATTTGTGTCCGTGCTATCACTCGCCGTCACCGTGCCTGCATTTGTCTTCCCTGTTAAGACGACGTTCGCTTTCACAGGATGATTGAGGGAATCTGTCAACGTGCCGCTGATCGAGCGTTTCGGAAGCTGCTGCAAATAGATATCTTGTCGGACCGTTGAATCCAGTACAAACGTCCCTTGCACATCTTGAACATAGAAAGGATACGCCTCGACGTGAACCGTAGGCGTGAGGGGATCGCCCTCAAAGTATCCAAACTCATAAGTTCCGTCGGAGATCGTCAATCTGATTGAGTCGCCCGTGGCAGGCAAAATGACGAACCCATTCTTCACAGTATCAAGTGTCGCCGCATCAAACACTGTCCCCTGTAAAATGGTTGTGGACGGAATGAGACGATAGCGATAGATCCCACCCAAACCAAACACATCGTTGGTGATCGATGCCCAGACGACGGTGGGATCAAGGGGGTGAAGTTTCAAACTCCAGAGATACCCTCGTGAGGGGATACCATCACCGAGCGATACCCAGGTCGCTCCACCGTCAGTTGTCTTATAGACAGTCGAGACATTGTCAGTGAATGTTCCGGCATAGACAACGCTATCATTCGCATCGTCAATCACCATTCCCCACGTTTGGATGATGGGCGCGTTTGTTTGCGTCCAGTGTTCACCACCGTCCGTCGTCTTCCACACGCCGAGTCCTTCGTCAGGATCACCGTTAATGGTGGCGTACGCAATCAAGGGGTTGTTTTTGCCCACGACAATTTTCGGAACTTCCTGGTACACGGACGTAGTTACCGGTGGTTTCACAACTCTCCACGTCGCACCAAAGTCTGTGCTCTTCGAGATCATACCGCCACCGGTGCCGCCGTAAAGAATGTTGCCACTATCCGCCCTGACGATGAACGCACACAATTCAGATCCAGCATATCCTTCTAACACCCACGTCTCTCCGCGATCTGTACTTCTGTACACTTTGCCGGCGACAAAATTCCCCGCGTACATTGTGTCCGGGTGGACCGGGTCGTACGTGATACTTTCTCCATCAATTCCGTAGTTAGGGATCACCGTCCGCCAGCTTCTACCATAATCTGTGCTCTTGCGTAACCCACCCCCAGCATCCGCGGCAAAAATCGTCGTTGAATCTGATGGGTGGACAACAATTTGTCGGATAGCAAACAATCCGGGACGTCCCTGAGATGTCCACGTGTTTCCTCTATCATAAGAAACATAGAGAGAATCGTTAGCGCCTTCCGCGAGAACAGTATTTGGATTCAGAGGATTGATGCCAACCGTGAGCGCCGGAGAGATAAATTTTTTCCTCCACGCTTGAATCTGCGACTGGGCGTGAGTTATTGGAATCAAAATGGAGAGGAGGAGAAGATAGAATAACACTTTTGCACTAACATTACGCATGGTGGGTTCCTTTTAATCGCTTTTCTGTCGGACTGGAATGCTTGAGTTAATTATATCAATCTTAGCCACCATTGTCAATAGGGGAAACCCTGAGACGCTATCAGGAGTGTTCTTGATGAATTCTTTTGGAGAATTCTGCTCAATTTCTGTCTGAACACACCCCCCGTTTGACAGGAGGATCACTCAGATGCTCAGGCTACTTCCCTTCCTCAACGACAGGTGCCGGACCGAGAACGTCATCGATAGTGAAATACTTAATTGGACCGAGGTTCAGTGCAGTAACACCTTGGTCGATCTGCTTGCGATCGCCAACGATAATCACCGCGACCCTCTCGGGGTCGAGATATTTTTTCGCTACCAGCTGGACATCCTCTTTGGTGATGCTGAGGATGTGTTTCGTATACTCGTTGAAATAATTATCCGGTAAATCATATGAGACGAGCTCTGAGAGTTGACCGGCAATATCAGCCACGGTTTCGAAGCTTTCAGGATATCGCAAGGTGAGATAATTTTTTGCCCTTGTCAATTCCTGATCGGTGACGGGCTGAAGGATCCCGTTTAACTCCTTCATGAATTCAACGAGCGCTTTATCGGTAACATCGGTCTGTACCGCCGCCCGCGCGCTGAACGGTCCAGGCAGCGGACGAAAATCAAAGGAAGAACCTGCGCCGTACGTATATCCCTTCTCTTCACGCAAGTTATGGTTCAATCGAGATGTGAACGAACCGCCGAGGATCGTATTCATGACAAGCAGCGCATAGTAGTCTTCCGTCAACCGCTGGACACCAATGCGACCGATACGAATGACTGACTGTGCCGCGCCCGGCTTATCAACCATGTACACTTGTCGCTGCTGAACTTGATCAACACTCGGGAATGAAGGCCGCTCAATCTTTCCTGCACTCCACTTCCCAAAGATTGACTCAAGCTTCGGAAGGATAACACGCTCCGAGATATCGCCGACAACAATGAGGGTCGCATTATTGGGTCGGAAATAGGTGCTGTGAAAGTTTTTCATGTCCTCAACATGAAATCCTCGGATACTCTTCTCGTTTCCAAGGGTCGAGATGCCGTACGGATGTTTCTCGCCAAACAACGTCCTGTTGAAGATGAATGAAGCGATGGCTCCTGGCTCATCATGCCACTGCAGCAATGTCGTGAGTCGTTCCTTGCGATTACGCTCGAGTTCCTCAGGTGGAAACGTCGGATGCAACGCAACATCACCGAACAGGGCTAACGCGGAATCTAATTTAGAGACTGGTGAATGCAGAAGAACGCCTGATACATGTTGACCTGCGAATGCAGAAATATTCGCGCCAAGAAAATCAATTGCATCAGCAAGCTGCAACGCATTACGGGATCCAGCACCTTCCTCCATCATCGCCGCTGTGATGCTTGCAAGACCACTTTTCTCCGGCGGATCTATCACGGCACCCGACCTGACCAGCAGTTCAAGTTGCACCAACGGTACTTCATGTTTTTCCAATAAGACTATCGGCAGACCGTTTGAGAGTGTAAGATGGTGGATGGCCGGAAGTTTTAACGATGGCGGTGGCCCAGACTCAGGCGGCTTGCTGCGATCTGGTTTCTGCGCGTTCACCGTTGTGCTCGCGAACATGAGGACGATCATCAAGACAGCAACGATAAGTTTGCAGTTTCGAGAGTTCATGACGTTAATCTTCATCAATGCGGGACTATGGGACTGTGAGTTCATCGCTATTTTCCTCCTCCTTTCCCTTGAGCGGCAAGCTCTTTCTTGCCCTGGGGGACAACGCTCAACACGACGTCACCATCGTCGCGGAGATATGTCTGTGCAACCGATCGGATATCTTCCGGTGACAGCGCCTTATATCGAGCAAGGTCTTCATTAAAATAATCGGGGTTGCCGGTTTTCGTGAAATAGCTATTCAACTGATCGGCTTTGCCTCCAAATCCACCGACCCGCTCAAGCCGATCGAGGAAACTTGCTTCGAAGCCATTCACGGCCCGTTGCAGCTCACGTGTTGTCGGCGATTCATTTTTTATCAACGCTATTTCCTCGCGAATCACCTTCTCAAGTTCCGTCAGCGTGTGACCGCTCCGCGCCGTTGCGACAATCTCGAATTTCGATGCAAGCGCACCAGACTCCTGCGCAGAGGAAACGTCCTGCGCGATTTGCATATCATACACAAGGCGTTTATACAGACGTGAATTCTTTCCACCCGTAAGAATGTTGGAGAGAACATCAAGCTCGGCGTCGCCAGGTGACAAGTTTGGCGGCGTCAACCAGTCAATGTACAGTCGTGGGAGTTGTACCTTATCTTCCATGACCATTCGTTTTTCCTCCGGCAGAAATGCGACCGGGGAGCCAAGCGGAGGAACAGGTTTCCCTGCTGGAACATCGCTGAACCATTTCGTGACAAGAGTCTTGGTTTTCACCGGATCGATATCACCGGCGATAACAAGGCTGGCATTACTCGTTGAGTAATATTTCTTGAAGAAATCAACCACATCCTCGAAGCTCGCTGCTGAGAGATCCTCCATCGAGCCGATGGTGGGCCAATGATACGGATGGTTCGGCGGATACAGCGAAGAGTCGAGCATAAGGGATGCCATCCCGTATGGTCGATTCTCGTACGACTGCCGACGCTCATTCTTCACGACATCGCGCTGTTGATCGACTCGCGCCGGGGACATGACATCGAGCAGGAAGCCCATGCGGTCCGACTCTAAGAAGAGTGTCAGCTCGATTGCGTTGTTTGGAATATTCTCCCAATAGTTCGTACGATCGGACGTCGTCGACCCATTGTTGTCGCCACCCGCCGCTTCGAGCCACTGATCGAACTTTCCTTCGGGCACATGTCCCGAGCCTTCGAACATGATATGCTCGAACAGATGGGCAAACCCCGTGCGACCCGGCTTCTCTCTTCCTGAGCCGACATGATACCAGACATTCACCGAGGCAACCGGTGTTGAATGATCTTCATGAAGAATGACCGTGAGACCGTTGGGAAGAGTAAAGTGCTCGTACTTGATTGACAGTTGAGCGATAGATGGGAGAGCACCAATAAACAGCATAACCGTGAGCGATACTATTCTGTAGCGCATGAGAACTCCCTTAATTAAAGATTGAATACTTCAGTTACGGATTTGACTTGAGGAAGATACAGAGAAATATGGTAAGACTCAAGGAGGCTCCCCCATTTGTTCTACCGCTCCGGCCGGGGAATGGGTATGTCGCACCTCCGGGAAAGCGATGACGCGGGAGCTTGGGAAAGAGCGCGTGTAGAGTCCGATTCTCAATCGGACCTTCCCTGGGCGATCCTAGCATGTCCATTTATCCCAAAGGGACAGCTTCGTTCCGTTTCACCTACCTGTTGAGATATTTCGTCTCAACACCGTACAACTCGGCAAGATCGCGGTCAATCATCACCTTTTGTCCACGAATCAGAAAGATGCGCTGCTCGATAAATGTTGTAGGTAGAGTATTACGTTTCCCCATGTGTCCTCCCAATTACGTATTTCGATTTGCAAGAACATACACAAATTTCTTGTCTACGACAAGTCGTGGACTTGACAGGTTCAATCCAGCGTCCTCGCCTCCACCACCCACCACCCCTTAGTCCCCTCCTCCTCCATGAGGAGGGGAAACACAGGCGAGGAGTGAAAACACTTCCCCCTCCTTGTTAAAGGAGGGGGACAGGGGGTGGTTGAATCCAGAGGGTCAGTGTGTGATCGAATCGCGCTCATTCAATTTCTGAGCAATGGCGTCAAGAACACCGTTCAGATTTTTGTAAACATCCGTGTTCCAGAAACGCAACACCGTCAGCCCCAGTGCCTCAAGCTCGCCCTGTCGCCGCGCATCGTAGGCGATCTCGTCCGTTGTGGAATGCGTCGCCCCGTCAATTTCGATCGCAAGCTTTGCCTCCGGACAGTAGAAGTCGACGATGTAGCCTCCGACTCCTTGTTGCCGACGGAATTTGTAACCGAGAAGTTGGCTGTGCTTCAACCTCGACCACAGCAAACGTTCTGCACCCGTTGCAGTGTTTCTGAGGAGTTGGCGCGTTTCCTTTTGAACTTTCTTATTGAAGATTTGACCCATCGAGTCACCTCCCCTTAATCCCCCTTCACCGGGAGAGATGCTGGGCGCTTCTTTGCCCAGGTGAGAAATAACGATTTAATCCGGAAGGACAATCGTTTCAAACGTACGTAAATTTTTTGTCGCCAACAAGTTACAGAC
>JACOSX010000147.1 GCA_016178625.1 Ignavibacteria bacterium | reverse complement strand
TTTGACCGTATCCGAACTTCACCCAATATCCTTTGCCATTTTCCAACTGATTCTTGATTACCCAATTGTTGTTCTCCCATGTGAAGGCATTCGAGGTTGCTGTGGGCCATACAGCCGTCTTCGCGAAATTTGAGACTTGAACGGGTACACTCGCCATGTTCCAGCCGCTTGCAACTGTAGCGCTAAGTGTAGCTTTGTACATTGCCTTTACACCGGCAGTTGATGTTTTAAAAACGACCGCCTTCGTATCGTAGCCAGACGTGTTGACTCCAATATCCACGATATCTGCGTCTGATACTCCGTCTGTTGTTGTTGCTTCCCAATGATCAAACGTTGCGCTAAAGCCGCCAATCGCTTGCGTAAGTGGCGCGCGGACGGAGTAGTATATTCCGTCTTGAGTCTTTTGATTCAAGAACACGCCATTGTATTTGTAAGTAATGGTCCCCTCAGTATATGACGTGGTTAAATCGGGACGGAATGTTCCCGTGCGCTGCTTGAATGTTGCCCCCTCTACACCGCCGTTGATTGGAACATCTGAGTGCGCCGCATCTTTCCTATCGATAACCCATGGATCCTTGAATTCGATAACGCCATCATTGAAGTTCGGCGCGCCAAGGATCTCGGCTTTGATGGATACACCAATGGCAATCTGATTGAACCATGAAACTAGCGAGTTAGTAACCGGCATATCGGCTCCAACCAGTTTATACTGATTCCCGTTCCAGTCGTGAAACTTATATTTGGCACCATTATCATCGGTATAAACAAAGTCGTCTGCAAGAAAAGTTAGACTGTTGGGCGCATCACCGGCAAATGTCAGATCCCACGGCGCCAGTTGGCCCGGGGATGCGAGAGGAGGGTCCCATAAACCAACCCACCGTCGAAGCATCCCAACTTCTTTTGGCACGTGAACATCATTACCCAAACGGATTTTCTTTGATCCCGATGTTGAAGTCGATAAGTTCTGATGGACATGTACCTGCGCAGTTGACGCTTTACCCCCTAAATCGGTGCGAGAAAAGCTTGTTCCTTTATTGACCCCCTCTTCAAAACAATATTTATGTGTGTTTATACCTAATGCTACACCTGTTGTGTTATCGATAACGGGACCCCCAGAAGTCCCTATTTCGATAAAGGCATTATACTTGAGGATATTATCAGCATAACTAACAAGCGAACCTGTTGCAGTCTGTTGCGTATAATCTGTGCTGAGGTTCTGGTAATTTCTTTCATCTTTCCCATAACCTGTGATTGAAACAGTTCCGAGACTAGCGGGTTGTTGAAGAACAAAATATAACTTCCCTGCGATGGGTTTTGCATAATTGTCTGTTACATTAAAGACAGCCCAGTCATCACCGACTCCATTGTCGTGATATTGGATCGTAAGATCGTCAACGGCATATTGGTCATTTGGATCTGTTGGAAACTGTGGCGTCCCCACACCCGCATCAGATGGTGGGACATTGAATTGGATTCGCCGCGGTTTGTTTTGCGATAGAGTTATATTATGTCCTGCACTGAAAAAATTTCCATAGGGACCAAGGAACGCGGTACCCACGTCCACTATAAGAGGATGTCCACTCGGATCACTACCAATGCTCACAAATCTTCCAATTCTTCCTTCATTAGAAGATTGTCGCTGGTCGACGTCGCAACTATTAGGGCTCACAGAGGGGGTTGGTCCGAGGGATGGAGCTTGTCCGACCAACACCGTATCCACTTCCATATGAATATTCAAATCATTTGGTGCAGCATAGAGATTCACATCCACATGATCCCCGTTGAAGAATGCGCTGTAATTATTCCACGCTGGTAGAGTCGTTCCATCAAGTATCTGAGATTTCCCGGAAGAATTCACCATCTCGATGTAACTGCTGCTGCCGAGGCTGGCATTTTGGAAATGCAGAAGAATCCACGGGGCGCCGGTAATGGACACACGGGTGCTGAACGCTTTATAGTACGACGTTCCATTGCCGTTCAGGGAGCCAGAAGAAACTGAAACGGCTTGTGCCTGACAGGGTATTGAGGCTTCAGCAGCATACCCGTTCAGGCTGAGGACAAGAGCTGCGAAGAAAGCCGCGAAGGCTTTGACAGTTGTTTGTTTGAAGAATGTGTTGTTCATGTTTTACTACCTCTGAAATTATTGAAGAAGGAAAAAAGGGTTACTTATGAGCTGATGTTACGTAATTATTAGTCTGAGACCACAACCAACCGTCATTGCGATCCCGACGAAGTCGGGAGAAGCAATCTGATTTGTCTCCGGTATTCAGGTTGCTTCTGGCGCCATCGCGATGACCGAGGGCGTAGGAAAGTCGGATTGCTTCGCTCTCCGCCTCTCTGGCGGATCGCTCGCAAAGACATATTCCTGGTTTTTTTGCTCCATCCAAAAATCGCAATATGCGTAACGTGAGTTATGAGATTGAAGTACTGTTCCATTGATACGTTTAGTCCGTGACCATTTTCTCATCTCCTTTCTTTTGTGCTTTCACCGTCGCCCGATGGCAATGACGCCAAGCTGATAATTTGCTCCTACGGCGACAATCATATTCCCCCGCATTGCCACGCTATAGTAATTGCCGTTTGCTAATCCAGTTGTTTGGCGATAGCTTCTCCAGTATTCGCCATTGAAGTGGAGAACATCCCCTTGGTCGCCGGCGACTGCTACGTCGTTGAACGCGTTGCCCCGGATGGACTCTCTACCCAAGAATATCTGACCCGGCAGGTCTTGCGACCAGGCGCTGCTGTCGGCGGCGCGCATCCGCTTCGAGAAGATCCCGTCTCCCGCAACAAAATACTTCTTGCCCGGCACGAACCAGATTCCCGCCAGTGAGGTGCTGATTCCACTGTCGGACAACGCTGTCACCGTTGTTCCGGATATCTTCAGAATCTTTCGCTCGTAATTCTCATACCTCTTCGATGCTACTGCTATAATCTCCATTTCACCTGTCTTCTCGTTCCTTGCCCCCCAAATGTCTGTAATGTCGAGCGTGGTGCCACTCTCAAGTTTTTGCCATTGTGTGCCGTTGACAAAATAGATTGCCCCATTGTTTCCTCCACAATATAGATTAGCTCCACTGGTTCCCCATATCTTATTCACTTGGCCATCGAAGGGGATTCGAGTAGCAAAGAATGCCTTCTCTTCCCATTGACGTCCATCCCAATGTAATAGGTTTGCACTGGACGCGACGTAAATTTCATTTACACCAAATGCGTAGACTGCTCTTAGTGTTCCGGGCGACAACCGTGTGGAACCGTAATCGTGATACGGCACCTTCACCACGCGCCATTCCACTCCATTCCAAATTGCTAATCCATACGGATCATAGTCAGGGTTGCCAAGCGAATCATTGAGAAATAATTCCCCCACGGCCCACACACTGGTATCATTGATGATCGCTACATCCCTGAAGCCATGTGCCAAACCATCCCCCAGTGTAGTAATTCCACAGGTAAAGCTGTGGCTTGTTGTGTCCAATGTTGTCACAACCAATGGCGCGCTGGAATCAACGAGCATGGCGTGCTGAACGTAGAACGCTTTGTAGGTGTAGGTGTGCTTGGGGTATAGTCCATCCTGATCGACGATGATGGTGTCGAGAGAACTCTGGCTTTTCAGTTCCGACAGGTAGACCACTCGTCCATTGCGCTGTATCCTCAGCGCCCATGTCCCCAAAGTTACCGTACCCTTGACACGAAGAGAGATGTCTCTCACGCCAACATCCTCCACCGTGAGTCCGATACTTGGCGTTGGGGGCAGTATGATCTGATTCTCTTTGCAGGAGAAGCTGCTCGCAAGAGCTAGAGCCAGGATGATTATTGTCGACAATTTCATATGCATATTGATCCCCTCGGAACACCGATTGTAGCTATGTGCCATCGTTCTATCTATCTCTTCCTGATAAAATTCATTTTTGAATTGTGCGTACCATAAAATAGGAATAGAGTTGTATCGCCAGTGTCGTAAGAGTATACCGTGTGAAGCGAATCGAAATAGTGATCGTATAAGCTATAGATGCAAGCTAATGCGGTCTCATAAAGCGATTCGAACTGTAGCGACTTATTGGGTCCGACTCTGTAGAAGCCGTCGAAATAATTCCAACAGAGGCCCTGAGATGTCCCATGCACTCTTCCATTATCATACAGGATCAAGAATATCGAATCCCGTGGAGTAACCCGGATGATCGTATCGCCAGGAATTTCAAACGCCTCGAACTTCCACTCGCCGACAAAGCTCGTGTCAACAGGTGGCAGCTTCATAGGCTCATCCTTGCAGGCAACAATACAAACAATAAACGTCATGAATATGGAAGAGATAATATATTTCATAAGCTCGATCAAAATGAAAGTGAATTAGAAACTGACCCAAAAGAAGGAAACGTCACCCTGCAACGCTTTTGTTCAGGGTCTATTCTCGTACTCCCGCTCAAAATCGAGATGCCGAACAGACATGACGGTACTTATAGGACAACCTCGTTTCTGCGTCGGTGTAAATAATAATATATCAGGAAAAAGTAAGAAGTCAAGGTGGTAAATACCGAACCATCATTAACTTGTTGACAGGCAGGGACTTAGAGAAATATTATGAGGGAACAGGGTATTTTTTACATCCCTTCCACTACACTCTCAATATACTTCCCCAGTTGCTGCTTGCACCGTTCCCGCTCAAATTGACGCACGTGCTCACGAATGGATTCCGGATCCAGCGATACCTTCTTCGACTTCTCTATAGCCTCCAGTAAGCTCACCGCACTTCGCTCGTGGAAGAGAATGCCGGTTTTGCCATCCACAACTGTTTCCAACGCTCCGCCCTCGCCGTACGCAACCACCGGCTTTCCGCACGCCATTGCCTCCACCGGCACTATTCCGAAGTCTTCCTCGCCCGGGAAGATCAGTGCGCGGCATCCCGCGTAATATTTCTGGAGAGAGCGATCGTCCACCCAGCCGAGGAACTCGATGTTCTTCCCTGCCATCGCTTTCAGTCGGCGTTCTTCACTTCCGCTTCCGATGATCACCAATCGCTCCCCGGAAGAACCGAACGCTTCGACTGCAAGATCGACCCGCTTGTACGGCACGAGCGCTGAAACAATCAGATAATAACCCTCATCGCCGCGAGATACGGAAAACCTTCCGACATCCACCGGCGGAAAGATCACGACCGAGTCACGGTGGTATATTCGCTTAATACGTTCCTGAACATTCCGTGAGTTGGCGATGAAATGCGTTACTCCCCTCGCTGTTTCGACATCCCATCGACGAAGATAATTGAGAGACATGCTCATCGCTGCACGCGTCAACGTAGAAGCTCTGCCTTCTCCGAAATACTCTTCGTACTGGTCCCAAATGTACCGCATCGGCGTGTGGCAGTAGCACATGTGTACGGCATCCTCCCGCACCGTCACGCCTTTTGCAACTGCCGAACTGCTCGAGATCACCAGATCAAACTCGCGGAGATCGAATCGCTTCACCGCAGCTGGGAAGGCCGGCAGATAATACTGATAATGTGACCTTCCAAAGGGAAGATGCTGGATGAACGACGTCTTGATGTTCATCCGCTCGATCGTCTGTGAGAGGTTGCCTTCACGATGGACGAGCGTGAAGATCGGGGCATCGGGGAAAAGCTCGCAGAGTACTTCGAGCACTTTCTCTCCGCCTCGCATGGTGACAAGCCAGTCATGAACAAGGGCGACATTTTTCGAATGAGGCATAGCGAGCAGCAATATACGAAGAAGGTAAGAGAGAAAAAATCAGTTTTGCGTTCTAGTGGGTGGGGGCTCAGTTTCACAGGTGTCACAGCCTGTCCCGCTGAAAAGCGGGAGTCCACACCGTGACACAAGCACAGAATTCGGTCACGGACCCAAAGGGATGCCTTTGGCAAATGGTCCGTGACCGCTGTGATTTCTCAAAGTGAGCCAGCACCTTCTAGTGCTCTCCATTGCTTTCGTCGTGTTGCCTCATAATAAAAGGTAACCGTAGAGGGTGAGAAGGTAGCGAAAGGTTTGGATGATTTCCACTGTTGTTTTTCCTTGTGTTTATTTGTTGTTCTTTCCCCCCATGTGAGAT
>JACOSX010000133.1 GCA_016178625.1 Ignavibacteria bacterium | reverse complement strand
GTGAAGAAAATGCGCGCCTCGATCTACGTCTTGGGCCCGCTCATTGCGCGCTACGGATATGCGAAAGTCTCGCTGCCCGGCGGTTGCGCATGGGGACCCCGACCCGTAAATTTGCACATTGAGGGAATCAAGAAGCTTGGCGCGAAGGTGGAAATCGAACGGGGTTATATTGTTGCAAGAGCCAGACGATTGAAGGCGGCGAAGATCGCATTTGATGTGTCGAGTGTAGGCGCCACGGGAAACACAATGATGGCTGCCGTTCTTGCCAAAGGAACATCCGTCATCGCGAACGCCGCGATGGAACCGGAGATTGTTGCCCTGGCACAATTCCTCATGAAGATGGGTGCGCGCATCGATGGCGTGGGCACAACGAGGCTTGAGATTGAAGGTGTAGATGCGCTGCATCCGGTCGATGAAACGATGATCCCCGACCGCATCGAGGCGGGAACATTCCTTGTTGCGGCTGCAATCACTGGAGGAACGGTGAAGGTAGAGTGTTGCAAGCCGAGCCATTTAACCGCGATAGTGACGAAGCTTGAGGAGGCGGGTGCATCGCTTGAAGTGGGCGATCATTGGATCAAGATCAAAGCCCCGCGGATGCTCAAGCCGGTAGATGCGACCACTGCCGTGTACCCCGGTTTTCCAACCGATATGCAAGCACAGTGGCTCGCACTCATGTCGATTGCAAGAGGATCGTCTACAGTGACGGACTCAATTTACTTTGATCGCTTTAAACATGTCCCGGAGTTGATCAGGCTCGGCGCGGATATCGAGTTGAACCACAATAAAGCGATTGTGAAAGGGGTGAAGAAACTCACTGGCGCCAAGGTGATGTCGACCGACTTGCGTGCCTCAGCAAGTCTTGTCCTTGCCGGACTTGTTGCCGAAGGGGTGACGGAGGTGCTGCGAGTGTATCATCTCGATCGTGGATATGAACACATTGAGAAGAAATTGCAGGCGCTTGGGGCAAAGATACGCAGAGTATCAGGGCAGGAATACTAAACAGAAAAGGTCAACCCATTTGCATTTTCCAGCGTAAAGCTGGATGGTGCATATAACTTCGAGTAGAGTTATTCATAGAGTTAACATAGCACTTAGAAGGCATAGACTCTACTGGATCAGTGCGCTGGTCATGCTGATTTTTTCAGTGTTGATCATCCAGCTTCCGCTCCTAAACTACCTCGGCTTCGAATTCTCAGTTGCCGTCGCCCTCATTGTGCCGTGGGTGATGGGAATTCTGACAATCAACAGTTTCCGATCCCGCTTCCCGATTACTGTTCCAGTGATGAAGGAATTCCTTGATGCCTTCCTCGCCTCAATCATAAGGGGAATCACTCTCCTTCTCATTCCGTTCGTTGTCGCAACTCTGAATGTCTTTTTTGTGAAGAACTGTTCGTATGTTGAAGGCGTCGGGTTTTATCTTATCATACCAGTCGTTACAGCGGCATGGTCAACTGCGCTTGCGAGCTTTTGCTTCGTCATGTTCCGACGAGCCTTCCTTGCCTACGTTCTCATTCTCATTCTTGTCCTTCTTCATCCGTTCTATGTTGGATATGTCTCGCCGCAGATCTATTCTTACAACTTTATCTTCGGCTATTTCCCTGGTTTCTCTTATGACGAAGTTCTCTCGATCACACCTACACTAATCCTCTTCCGTTTCTTAACAATGATGACGGGAGTGATGATGTTCCTCGTTTCACTGTTAGCGACTCAACACGAACTAATCAACCAATCGCTGGCAAAGAAACTGTTGTCCGTCGGGATGCTCTTTCGTCGCGATCGATTGAACGTTGCGATTCTTTTCTTAGGAGCGTTGATGGTGGGTGCTTTCGTATTCCGTGTGCCGCTTGGGTTCGAGTCCTCGTCGGCGCAGGTGAAGCAATCCCTCTCGTCCCATTACGCGACCGACCATTTCGATATCTACTATGCACCCATTTCATTTTCCGACGAAGAAATACAATGGGTAGCGGCAACCCATGAGTTTCGGTTTGAGCAGGTCACGTCTGCGCTCCAGACAGCCTTTCCCGGAAAGATTTCGTCGTACATCTATCCAGACGATGACATGAAGAAAAAATTCATTGGGACATCAACGACGAACATTGCCAAGCCCTGGCGGAGAGAAATCCATCTTGACAAAGATTCATGGCAGGGAACACTGAAGCATGAACTTGTCCATGTTATTGCCGGGGAATTTGGCATGCCGATCATCAAAGCACATTATCACATCGGTCTCGTGGAGGGACTGGCGATGACTGTCGAGGGTGAGTTCGGCAATAGAACGGTGAACCAGTATGCTGCGGCTGTGAAGGCGTTTAATCTTATCAAGAATCCAGAACAATTAATCAAGCCGCTTGGCTTTGCGACCAGAGCTTCGTCGCTTAGTTACGTATTGATGGGATCATTTTGCAGATACATTATCGACCGATACGGCATTGTGCGCTTCAAAGAGCTGTACAGCGGGCGATCGGAGATGCTTGTCTATGGCAAACCATATGATGAGCTTGTTGCCGAGTGGCAGACGTTTCTCGAGCGCGTTAAGGTACCGAAGGAGTCACGACGACATGTGGAATTCTACTTTAAACGTCCATCCATCTTTGCGAAAGAATGCGCTCGCAAAGTCGCTGCCCTCAACGCGGAAGGATATGATATTCTTTCAAAGAAAAAAGCCGAAGAGGCGAAGCGGTCATTCTCTGCGGCACTTACGACAAGCTGGAACACGGAATCGTATGCCGGGCTTGTCCGCTCCGCCTTCGATGCCGGTCGGTATGATTCGGTGGTTCAACTGATCGATGCTCGTTCGAGAGACTCCATCGGTCGCTCGAGCTTCATCAATTTGTATTTATTGTATGGTGATGCCCTCTGGGAAAACGGAGATGTAGGAGCGTCGAGAAAAGCGTACGAAGAAGTGTTTTCTCTTGATCTCTCGGAGCGTTTCAACGAAGCAGCGGCGCTTCGCCTGACGGTCATCGATGATACTGCGCTCCGACCGAAACTGATTACATATTTTGTTGGATCCATCAGTGATTCTGCTGCGATCTCGTTCCTTAATGATCTCGCGCTGCAATCGAAGAACTCGATCATCCCCTACTTCAAAGCGAAATTATTCTTCCGACAGAAGAACTATCAAAACGTCATCACCGCTCTCGATACTATCTCGTCAGCTTTTCGGATGCCGATTCTCAATGCGACGAAGGAACAGATGCAGGCGCAGGCATTCTTCATGTTAAAGCAGTACGAACAGGCACGTGCACATTTCTGGCAGTCACTTAACTACCTTACAAACGAAGCGTCAATCGCGAAGGTGAACGATTGGTTGGAGCGATGTGAATGGTTTGCATCCAAAGCAAAATTCAAAATGCAATATTAGAAAAAGCCTTATAACACTCCTTGCGACACGCTTCGTATTCTGGCCCACGTCTGACATCTAACATCCCATATCCGTTCTTTGCATCTCGCCCTTGAGTTGAGTACTTTCTATCCATGTCATTGATTGATCCGAGATTGATTCGCCGCATTTGTATCTCGCGAATGAAATTCATCGGTGACGTTGTGTTGACGACGCCGATTATTCGTACGCTCCGGGAGAAATATCCTGATGCCTATGTAGCGTATCTCGGTGAGAAGGAGGCTGTGTCGCTGCTCCAGCATAATCCGTATCTCAACGAGATCATCTCGTTTGATTTCTCAAAGCCCACGCTGATCGAGCAGCCGCGCGTCATGTTCCAGCTCCGGAAACGGAGATTCGATGTCTTTATCGATCTCTTTTGCAATCCACGCACGGCAATGCTCGCCCGGGCGAGTGGCGCACCCATCCGCATTGGCAAAGAGGTGAAGGGACGAGGCAAACTCTATACCCACCAGATCGTCGATGATGGAAGGCCCAAAACGGCTATCGAGTTCCACTATCAATATGTGAAGCCACTCAGCGTTGAGCCCATTCACCGGCGTACGGAAATTTTTTTAACGGACGATGAGAAGCGTGAAGCTCGAAATTATCTGAAGTGGCAAGATATCGACGTCAACAAACCAACGGTGGGATTGCATCCCGGCGCCACATGGCCTGCCAAGATGTGGCAGTGGGAAAAGTTCGCCGCCCTCGCCGATCTCATTCGGGCGAAACTTGACGCGCAGGTTGTTGTCACTCAAGGACCGCACGATCGGAAGCTTGTTGAACAGATCTCCGCTCGCGCGGTTGCTAACATGCTGGTTCTACCTGTCATGAAGCTCAGGCAGCTCGCCGCGGTTATCGCACAGTTCACTGTGTATGTCACCAATGATGCCGGTCCTATGCACGTCGGACCTGCAGTCGGGACAAAGACAATTGGCATCTTTGGTCCTGGTGAAGAGAACATCTGGTTTCCATACGCGGCGCCCTCCTATGATGCGTCAGCGGAACATGTCGCGCTACGCAAGGACGTGCCTTGTCATCCCTGCCACCTCGATTTCTGCAACCGAGAGGGTGAAGAGTTCATGGAATGCATGAAGTTGTTGGACGTGAAGGAAGTGTTTGAACACGTGAAGAAAAGAGTAGAGTCTATTTCGTAAATGGACATTTTATGCAAGAAATTTGTCCGATTATGAATCGGTCTACGACTCTTCGAGTCGTTAGACTCGTAGAGACTCTCTCGTGTTGCCTCATAATAAAAGGTAACCGTAGAGGGTGAGAAGGTAGCGAAAGGTTTGGATGATTTCCACTGTTGTTTTTCCTTGTGTTTATTTGTTGTTCTTTCCCCCCATGTGAGATGCCCGTAGGGGTTGCAGATG
>JACOSX010000023.1 GCA_016178625.1 Ignavibacteria bacterium | reverse complement strand
TCTACAGCTTCGGGGAACAGGGTAATCTGTTCACGGGGTGCGCCAGTGATGTGTTCCATTGTTTATCAGTCGAGTGTATGATAGCACATGAATTGTTTGCTTAATATACAAAAATATGCCCGGAGTTTTTACACAGTCTCGATGGCTTTGGCAAATGGTCCGTGAGCCAGCACCGCTAATCTTTGTACAGTCGGTGCAGTCTGATATATTCCTCGACAGGTGCAGGCACAAGAAAACGGATAGAACGTCCCAGTTTTATGCGCCGGCGAATATCAGTTCCGGAAATACCGATAAGAGGCACATTAACAAAATGCGCCCGGCGAGAGAGTTGGTGCTTTACATCTCGACTGGAAAATCCGGGTCTATTCATGACAACGAGATCTGCTTTGGTGAGGATATCCTCGGGTGATTTCCAAGTTTGAAATTCGAAGAAATTATCGGCTCCAATGATGAGAGAAAGATCCGCTTTGGGATAAAACCCGCCCAACGCCGTGAGGGTATCGATGGTATAGGAGATCCCCTGGCGCTGTACTTCAATATCAGAAACTTCGAATGTCGGATTTCCATGAATTGCAAGCTTTGTCATCTCCAATCTTCTCGTTGCCGGGGCAAGACAGGCGTCGTGTTTGTTCGGAGTCTGCGCAGAAAGAATGAACAGAATCTTGTCGAACTGCAACTGATCGCGGACACTTTCGAGAACGATGAGATGTCCCATGTGAGGTGGATTGAATGACCCGCCGAAAACACCGAGTTTCATCGCAGGGCTTTTCTCCACTTGTACTTCTTATCAAACATCTTGAAGACCTCAGCCGTCCTGGTCGGATAATTAGGACTGGAGCGATCGAGAGATTGGATCTTCCTTTTCAATCGTGCCAAATTCATGGCAGAATCGAGAGAGTATTCTGCGTTTGTCAGAAAGAGATGGTTGTCAAAGCTGCAGAGTCGATTCAAGAGTACGTGCGGCTTCATAAGCGGATCGCCCTTGACGTGATTGAAGACGGAGGCATGATTCATTTTCATTCCGACCAAGAAAGATCGCCCTTCCATCGTCGGACCCACGATAAAACAGTCATCTTCGTATCGTAGCTGGTTGAACACTTTGATCAGAAACGTGGAAGTGAGCAAGGGATTGTTTTCGAGAAGCACAACAACATGAAGATAACCATCATGAAACGCTCTCTCTATTGCCACCTGAACCTGAGCCGATAGCGGTGTGATATCGAGATTTTCCAATCTCACTCTTTGACGGAACGGACGGAAATAGTCATCGGAAAGTTCATCTTCGTTGCGGTACAAGATGATATCCGTCTGAACAAGCTGGGAGGAATTTGTCACAACATCCCCGACAAATGCGGTGAAGAGAACGTCGAGGTCTTCCCACGGCAAAGCGGCGAACGGCTCATCCATACTCTCGCGGCTAATTTGTGGTGTGTGGGAAAAAAGAATGAGAGCGTTATGGTGTTTCATAATGTCGTTTTTGGTTTTTCCTTACAATCATACCAGCTTGTCCTTTACAATCAACTACCATGCTGAATATACATAGTTCATCGTGATGAATGCAAGCAGTTCTACGATTCCAACAATGATTCATAGATTGCAAGCGTTTGCTTGGCGGTAGTACACCATGAATATTTCCGGACATGCTGGAATCCTCGCTCAACCAGCGAACGTTTTATTCCCGGCTGGCGGATGATATTCATCATTGCCTCCTCCAATGCCCCAACATCGTGGGAAGGAACAACGAGGGCAGCATCACCTACAATCTCAGGCAGCGATCCGGCATTGGAGACCACAACCGGTGTGCCACATGCCATCGCCTCAAGAGCAGGAAATCCAAACCCCTCATACTCCGACGGGAGAACAAAAACTTCTGCCAGCGAGTATGCGGAAATAAGATCGGCACTGGACACCTCACCTAATTCCTTGACACGATTTTGTATCCCCAGAATGTTTATCTCATGAGTCAAGCGCTTATGTTCAGATACGCGTTCTCCGATCATCACTAAGTCAATGTCTCTTTGTTTTGTGCTGATATTCTTGAATGCACGGAAAAGGAAGGGAATATTTTTGTGAGGCTTCAAACTCCCCACATACAAGATATACGGATTAACCAACCGATACCGACTTCGGAAATCGTGACCGCGGGTGGAATCCCGCATGGGAGCAAAGTCCTCCGAGACACCCAAATGCGTTACATGAATCTTCTTTTCATTCACAGAAAACGTGCGCAGAATATCTTGTCGTATAAATTCAGAGTCGGTGATGACCGCGCCCGAATTGGTGACTGCATGGCGAAACATCGCCCAAGCATAGCTTCGCTTGAACACGTTATGATACGAAGGAAATCTCAGGTGAATTAAATCATGGATGGTAACCACGCTTTTCTGACACAGACCGATCGGCAATGTGTAATGGGGTGCGTGAAAAATGTCCGCCCCCGCTTTTCGTGCATCGTAGCCAAGACGCAAGATTTCTTGGGCTGAGTATTTCTTATACTGGACAAGTTCTCTCTTCCACCCAGGAGGAAAACGTATTTTCTCTTCATCGGCAGATGAGACATACATGACAAAGGAGAACGGCGAGCTCCTTTGTGCGAGAGCTCGCGTTAACTGTTGTATATAGGTGCCGATGCCGTAATCGAAATATTTTCTAGCATCGAATGCAACAAGTGCCATCAAGCAAATGAAAGAGAGTTCTTTTGATTTAATGTAGACTTTTTTGTATACTATTGCAAAAATTCGCGAGATGAAATCGAAGTTCACGCTCTACCAACTGATCGCCCGCAATACCGCACTTCTTTTCATCGCTCAACTCATTACCAAGATCATTGGATTCGCAGGGTTAATTGTTCTAGCAAATTACTTGAATGTCGAACAATATGGCGTCTATAATTTTGCCCTCGCGTTTGCCTCTCTCTTTGTGCCGCTCTGCGATCTCGGCGTTGACACATTTCTCACGAGAGAGCTCTCTGCCCGAGTTGGAGATCGGGGAACACTCATCGGGACTACTCTTGCTCTAAAGGCAGCACTAAGTTTTGTTGCTTTTGGACTGATTGCAGGTGTCAACCATCTCTTAGCGCATCCCCACGAACAACAGCTCTATGTATTGATTGCCGGCGGCATCACGATCATCCGCGCGTACACTTCTTCCTTCACCATCCTGTTTCGTGCAGACCAACGGATGGGATTTGATGCAAACACAACGATTACTGCCAAATTATTTGAAGTAGGCTCCATCGCTGCAGCAATCATCCTGAAGCTTAGTTTGCTGCACTTCTTCGCCCTCCTACTCATCAGCTCATTATTGCAATTACTCTACACGTATGTTCTTGCACGGAAAAATTCTTTTCTGCCTCGTCTGTCGGTCCTCAAACATGATGTCCTCCATTTAGTAAGAGGGGGTCTACCATTTGCCCTTACAGGAATTTCCGTCATGATTTACTTCCAGATCGATACCGTCATGCTTTCGTTTCTGGCCGGCGAGCGATCCGTCGGCATTTACAGAGCTGCCACTAATCTCGTGTTCGCCCTCAGTGGGTTCTCAGCCTCGGTAGTCATTGCATTGTTTCCCGTTGTCGCTCAAAACTATCAACAAAATTCTGAAAACGCTGTAAGAATTTCGTCACATGCAATTTACTATTCGCTCCTGTTTTCGCTTCCGATTGCGTTCGGGGCAACTGTAATGGCGCAACCGCTGATCTCTGTACTGTACAAAGAGAGTTTTGCTAGCGCAGTTCTGACGCTGCAAATTTTAGTCTGGTGGCTGCCAATTATGTACGTAACCAATGTGCTGGGACATATCCTTGGTGCTATAAAACTCCAGAAACTAGTGCTGGCGGTGTCGAGCATCAACGCTCTCGTGAATATTGGCATGAACTTGATCCTCATCCCGTTGTACACCGATAGAGGCGCTGCCGTGACCACTGTTCTGACTGAATTGTTAGGCTTATGCGTTCTCTCATACATCGTTGTACGACGATTTGGTTCGGTCTTTGATATAAAACGCATCACGAGACTTGCTATTGCTAATCTTATTATTCTCCCCATAGTATTCTTTAATACTGCGCTCAACGTAGGCATTCTTATTCTCATCGGGGCTGTTCTCTACACTGGCGCCCTGTTCGGACTGAGAGCGATTTCGATGCAGGATATCACCGAATTGAAGCGGATCTTTTTCTCTCGAACTCCTCGACCCGCAGGAGCTTCCTAACACCATGAGCGCGTTGAAATTCCTCGTTGATGCACGCGGCACACAAGCAGGCTTCAAACATCATAAGCACCGAGGCATCGGGCACTATGCAAAAAATCTCTTGCAGCGATTTCCGATACTATACCCCGACCACAAGTTCTACTACCTCGTCGACCGTGATTTGCCAATTGACCTTCCAATACGCGACGGTTCTGTAGAATGGGTGAAACACCGGTCGAATAGGTCGTTGACCAGCCTCTCTAAGTTTTTCGAGCCGCAGATTACTCTTCCCCGATCGATGCGGTCGGGGAGATTTGATGTTGTCCATTATCTCTCCCATGAAGATGCTGCCTTGGCAACACCCGCTCCCTACATCGTGACACTTCACGATATTATTCCCTTAGTCACGAGGGAATTGTATGATCCCCTGAGAAGGATGAAGCGAGCGGTGACCCATTTATTCGTTCGGCGGATTGTGGCGCGGTCCGCGGCAATTATCACCTCTTCCGAGCACTCCAAGAGTGATATCATAAAGTATTTTGCGGTTCCCGCTGAGAAGATCACCGTTATCCCTCTGGCTGTAGAGGAGCAGTATTTCAAAGAACACAGCATCACCGAATTGGATAAGGTTCGTCACAAATATCAGCTTCCGCATGATTTTCTTCTCTATGTAGGTGGGATTGACCCTCGCAAAAACATTAGAACCATGTTGAAAGCTCTCTCACTTCTCACCGACAAGACCGCGGGAACAATCCCTCTGGCATTTGCAGGTGACATTACGAAGCAACGAGAGTATCCGGAGATGGTAGCACTGCTGAAGGATTTAAGATTGGAACATCGAGTAAAGCTTCTTGGATATGTGGTGGAAGAGGATTTGCCGGCCCTGTATGCCGCAGCGAGGGCGTTTATTTTTCCATCGCTCTACGAAGGATTTGGTTTGCCAATTCTTCAAGCAATGGCGGCAGGAACACCCGTGATTGCAGCAATGATTTCTTCGATACCGGAAGTTGCCGGTGAAGCGGCGATCAATGTTGACTCATACGACCCGGCGTCAATCGCCAATGGAATTTGTGCCTTGCTTGACAATCACGCTTTGGCTGACGGAAAAAAAAACGCAGGAAAACTTCAGGCAAGGAAATTTTCTTGGGATCAAACGGCCAGGCAAGTCGTCGATGTTTACGTGAAGGTGCATCAACAATCGAAGCATCAAAATTGAGAGAGTTACTTCCGCCGCGGTGAACTTACTCATGAAGTGAGTCCGGTGTTTTTCTTACCTTGACCTGTCGGATTCGCCGGGGGCTTTTTTTCGCCACAATAAACTGCAGATTGCCATAAGGAATCTCTTCATTCAGCTCCGGAATACGACCTGTGACTTTTGAGAGGAACCCCCCGAGTGTTTCATATTCGGTGTCTTCGGGAATCTCAACACCAAATTTCTCGTTGAAATCTTTGATGGCAAGCCGTGCGTTCACGAGCGCCGAGCCGTCTGCTGAGTGTTCGATATCTTTCAGTACTTCGTCATATTCGTCGTGAATCTCTCCGACAATTTCTTCCAGAATATCCTCCATCGTGATGATGCCCTGCGAGCCGCCAAACTCGTCGATGACGATTGCCAGATGCATCTTCCGTTCCTGGAGCTCCTTCATCAGCTGACTAATGCGGGTGGTCTCGGGGACGAAGTGAGCTGGACGAATGATATCCTGAAGAACAATCAGGTCACGATGTTCGAGGAGACTGATTAAATCCTTGGTGTAAATCAATCCGACGATGTTGTCAATCGATTCCTTGAAAACAGGCATCCGCGAGTATCCTTCTTCTGTCACGATCCGAATGAGCTTTTCGCGTGGAGTGGTGATGTCGATCGCGATCACGTCGGTGCGGGGCACCATGATCTCTCGTGCGGTTGTCGTGGAAAATTCGAAGATGCTGGTGATGAGCTCTTGCTCTGTCTTATTGAACATGCCGCTCTTTGCTCCTTCGGTCACGATCATCTCTAACTCTTCGGGTGAATGAACCAACTCGCTGGTGCGAGTGGGTGTAATACCCACAGCACCCAGGATGACATTCGAAAGTCTATTCAGAAACCAGATGAATGGCTTAAAGACGCGATAGAATACTTGCAGCGGCAGCGAGACGACTAACGCTGTCGCTTCAGCGTGTTGGAGGGCAACATACTTCGGACCTAATTCTCCGAGCACAATTGTCAAGATCGTGAGGATAGCAAAGCTAAGAAGAAACGATATTGCGTGAACCGTCGGCTCACTCAAAATCCCTATTGCAACGAACGGACTTCGCAGCATATCGGCAAGGAGCGGTTCGCCGATCCAGCCAAGTCCTAAACTGGTGAGCGTGATGCCCAACTGAGTAGCAGAGAGATATGCATCAAGATGCCCGATGATGTGCTTCGCGAGCGTTGCGCGGCGATGTCCTTTGCGAATCTTCTGCTCAAGCTGTGTGACGCGGACTTTGACGATTGCAAACTCCGCCGCGACGAAAAACCCATTCGCGAACACGAGGAGAAGAATAAATATGATGTTCCCGAGAACTTGAGAGAGCATGGGGGGGCTGGATTTATCTGGGCGAATGCATGCAAATAACAGAACTCATGCAAGCAATGTACAAGAAAGGGGGGTATTAATCAAACAACTCGCCGAAGACCTAATGTGCCGACTGGCTCGTAAGGGCGAAACACAAGGTCAGCTCTTCACCGACCTTTTGTGCTCTCGCTGTTGTTCTGACGTGAGTCTGTCCAAAAAGAACATCGTAGAGTCCATTTCGTAAATGGACTCTTTGGAAACAGAGCAGAACCGACATAGGTTCTGTCCGATTGCCCCGAAGGGGTGGCTGCGCCACAAATCGG
>JACOSX010000132.1 GCA_016178625.1 Ignavibacteria bacterium | reverse complement strand
GACATCGCAAATGTCGGTGTTCTCTGCGGCAAGCGCTATATCGTAGGAGTCTGTGGCTGAACACATCGCAAACAGGAACCCTCCGGATGCAATATACTCTTTGATCTTTCGTGCGACAGCTTTCTTCAATTCGGAAACCTTCTTGAAGCCGAGTTCTTTCGCTTTTTTCTCATACATTGCTTGCTGTTCGATGTACCATGGAGCTGCAGCAAATGACGCGTAGAATTTTCCGTATTGCCCCGTGAAATCCTCGTGATGAAGATGGATCCAATCGTACGTGAGAAGTTTGTCCTGCAGTACCTGATCGTCCCACACTTTTTCGTATGGGATCTCGGCATATTCCATCGCAAGTGTAACAGCATCATCCCACGGCAGAAAATTGGGAGGAACGTATACAGCGATCTTCGGGGCTTTCTCTAATCGGACGGCATCCATATTATTGTTTTCGTTTTGCACCTCGG
The DNA here is from genome assembly GCA_016178625.1 of Ignavibacteria bacterium. Lineage (GTDB taxonomy): Bacteria > Bacteroidota > Ignavibacteria > UBA10030 > SZUA-254 > JACOSX01. Next base: position 7,742 of record JACOSX010000132.1, on the reverse strand, counting down.
CGTAAATTTGTGCAGCCTGACTGCCGCTCATTTGTTCAAACTCCACGCCACGGACTCTACACTCTGTGGCAACGACATCAAAACCGTCGAGCATGAATGAGCCGCCCCGATAATTCAACAGCCAATCCACTTCGATATTCTTTGTAAGTGCCCAGTAAGCAATTCCATACGCTTTTAGATGGTCGGTCTGTTTTAAGTCCATTGGAATAAGAATCTTCTGGGCAAACAGACAATGACACGAAAAGAAGAAAGCGCATAGGGCTAAAAGTGTTAGACGGTAGATACTGATCCATCTTCTGCCGCATTTCTTTGCTGGGCGTGGTGTGTCGAGCGAACTACCTGCAATCATATATTGTCTCCTCTCAGTTCTCTTACCCTGCGCCGTGCCTCGGTGACGTAAATCGAGTTTGGATATTTTTCCAGAAGCTGCTGGTATGTCTCGATAGCTTTTGGTTTTTCCTTCAATCCAAGCTGATACACTTGTCCTATTTTCATCAATGTCCGATCCAGAAAGATGCTTTCGGGAAATTCTTTCAGCAAACGATCGTAGGCTGCGATTGCATCTGCATAACGAGCCATCTGTGTATAGACATCCCCAATGTTTATCAGCGTCTCGTCGATGACATCACTCTTGGGGAAGGACTTCACGGTCGATTCAAAAACTTGAAGTGCTTCAGAGTATTTGTGTTGACGCTGAAGCAAATCAGCCTTGGCAAACTCCTTAAGAGCTACATCAGAGGGTTTAAGATTTTCCAGAATGAAAATTTGAAGGGTGAGCGCGTCGTTCGTGACGTCAGAACGTGCGTTCGTTGTCAAGCCTTTGAGTTTCGACAAGGCATCCTGGAACCTGTTCTGAAAATAATTAAGTTCTGCAAGCCTAAGCGTTGCCTTCTCCTTTTGTTCGCTGAAGACAGGACTTGTCCCGGCGAGTGCTTGATATTGCTCTTCCGCGAGTGTGAGGTTGCCGAGAGCCACATACACATCACCGAGGCGGAGCGTAGCTTCGGAGATGACAGAGGGAAATTGAACATACTGTTTCGCAAGAGACTCGAGCACTGAACGAGCGCCATCGAGGTCAAAAAACTTTTCCTGCTTAAGGGTCGCGATACGCAAGAGCGATCTTCCTGCGATCTCGGTGTTGGGATATTGCGTGACAACGCGATGATATGCAGCGATTGCTCCAGTGAAGAGCGGTTTCGATTCACTCTCGGGGTGCTCGGGAAAAGGGTTGGTGCCGCCGAACAGCTTCAGTGTATCAGTTTCCGCATCAGATTCCTCCAATGTCCTCGCGTAGCCGAACTTCACTTGTGCTGCGCGGTCGAACATGGGAAAGGTACTCATTACTTCCTGAAATGCTTTTGATGCCGCATCGTAGGCACGCTCTCTGAGCGCGCGCTCTGCAAAATTGCACAACTCATGTCCGCCGGCATTCGTTTTCGAATCAATAAATTTAATAACGGTATAAGCCTTATCGAACTTTTTCCCCTCCATATACATCCATGCAAGAAGTTGATGAAGGGACAAATTGTTCGCGTCCGTTTTCACCGCCTCTTCGACGACTTGTGTCGCCGCTGTAAGTCCGCTGGTTCGTCCAGTATACATCGCGATGCGTGATTGGACGAAACCAAGCTGCGAAGGGTTTTGGTGTAACATCTTCAAATACTCACGAGTTGCTTCTGTATAATTCAACGTTACTCCGTAAAGATAGGCAATATCGGCGCTGAAAAGATTTGGGTCGCCCATCACCATACGTCCTCGTTGATAGGTTGCAATGGCGCGCTCAAACAATCTACTTTGCATCATTGTACTGGCAACGAGTCGGTATGTTGTCTCGCGCTTTGGGTCAACCCCTATTGCACGATCCCATGCTTCCGTTGCTTTAGCTTCATCAGATTTGAGAACATAGGTCGAGCCGAGTTGCACCAAAAGCCCAAGATCATTAGGAGAAGCACGTAACATTGTTTGGATGAGAGCAATAGCCTCATCGTAGCGTTTCAATTGGAGATAGTCGCGACGCAGAGCGTCGAAGATCACCATGTTTGTAGAGTCTTTCGTAAACAATTGCTCATAGAGTTTCATGGCGGACTCATAGTCTCCGGAGCGATCATAACTCTCTGCGAGACGATATTTGATGTCAGGCTCAACCTTTTGCGCACCGGCGACCGCACAGCATTCAAGCAAAAGGAGGGTAATGAATAATGTTCTCATGATAATAATGTTGACGGTTGCAACTTTTCTCGCTGCCTCCGAGTACCGTTTAATATAACAAAAAAAGTCAATATCCACATCCGAAGTTCCATGATTATATAACCTTTAACAGGGTTCCACGGAAAAAAATTCTATAATCCTTTGCATTTTTCAATCATTATTCATTTATTTATGTAAGTCTGTTGACGACCATGCGCTTTCCTATGCCAAGAGATCACGACAGCATTCGTTGGGGAGGCAACCTAATTTCATAGATTATCATGAGGGGGTATTGTTTTTACCATAAGTCATAAATTCATCAACCATAACATAGGAGGGGTAATTTATGCAAACCTACGCACATCCGGAAGTATTGGTTTCGACAGAGTGGGTTGCCGCTCATCGGACCGATGCTAAGGTTACAATCGCTGAGGTCGATGTCGACACATTGGCCTACAACGAAGGTCACATTCCCGGCGCCATAGGATGGAACTGGCAAACACAACTATGCGATACCGTCCGCCGCGATATTATCAGCAAAGACAACATCGAGAGGCTCTTGAGCCAGAGCGGTATCACCAACGATGCGACCCTTGTATTATATGGTGATAATAATAACTGGTTCGCCGCATGGGCATTCTGGCAATTGAAAATGTACGGACATAACGACGTTCGTATGATGAATGGTGGACGTAAGAAATGGCTTGCAGAAGGACGAGAGCTTTCGAAAGATCTACCGGCAGCGAAAGCGGCAACATATCGAGCCATGGATTATAACGAAATGTTCCGCGCGTTCCGCCGACAGGTGGAAGACGAAATGAAATTTCCCAGAACCGCGCTCGTCGACGTGCGATCGCCCGATGAATTTTCCGGCAAGATCCTGGCGCCACCGGGATTACCAGAAACATGTCAGCGGGGTGGACATATTCCTGGCGCGAAAAGTATTCCATGGGGACTTGCGTGCAATGAAGATGGAACATTTAAGAACCTGGAGGAACTCGAAGCGCTCTATTCGGGAAAGGGTATCACTCCAGACAAAAACGTGATAGCCTATTGCCGCATCGGAGAACGATCGAGCCACTCGTGGTTCGTGTTAAAATATCTCCTCGGTTATCCGAATGTTCGCAATTACGATGGCTCTTGGACGGAGTGGGGAAATATGGTCGGTGCACCAGTTGAGAAAGGGATATGACGATGCTGAAAGCCGATGATTTCCGCGTCGAGACAAAAGAAATTTCAGGGTGGAAAGTAAACATTACCTCTTACCGCATAGGTAACACGGGATATTGCCACATCGATAATATTGATCCCGGCGCCACCATTGCACGCACAGAAGCCGAAACACAGGAAGAAGCTGTTGCTGCCGCGCTTGCCAGGGCGCGAGAACGATTAATACCCAAAACGCGGTAGCGTATGGTGTTTCAGCAATTCCGTCACGATGAGGGGGGATGTCTATCCTACCTGATCGGATGTACGCAGAAGCAAGTGTGTGCGGTCATCGATCCGCACCTCGACATCGATCGGTACACCGCATATGCATCATCCTGTCAAATGACTATCACTCATATCTTCGAGACGCATTCACAGGCGGATCACCTTTCAGGCGCAAAGAAACTCTCTGAACACACGGGGGCGTCGGTCTGTTTTCATGAGTCGGTGAAGGCAGCTTTTCCGATCAAGAAAATTCGCGACGGTGAGCGGATTACAATCGGCAATATCGAATTCACAGTCCTCCACACACCTGGACACACGCCGGATAGCATCAGTCTTCTTGTGAGTGATATAACACGCAGCAAGGATCCATGGTTCGTTTTCACTGGCGACACACTGTTTGTTGGCGACACGGGCAGGCCTGATCTTGATGGCAATGCTGAGCAGCTCTACGACAGCATCTGGGGAAAACTGCTTACGCTCAATGATAGTGTGGAAGTGTACCCGACGCATTTCGCAGGATCGTCGTGCGGCCGGGCATTGAGCCCTAAACCAAGCTCTACAATCGGTTTCGAGCGACGTTACAACCCCTCGCTGCAGGCAGCATCGAAACGCGAGTTTGTGGAATTTGTGATGGCGAACCTCCCCGTTCAGCCGCCGAGATTTCACAAAGTTCGAGAATTCAATCTCGGGTTTCTCACGGATCCACCCATTGAAAGGACGTACGCTATGGAAGCACTTCAGATCTCCGTTGAACAATTGAAAGAGAAGCTTGAGAAAGGTGAACAGCCGGTGGTTGTCGATGTGCGCGAGCCATCCGAATATCAAAAGGCAAACATCGGAGCGAAGCTCATCCCGTTGGGAGAAATTCCTAAACGACTGAACGAACTCGATAAGAACGCGGAGATTATCGTGCATTGTCATCACGGTGGAAGGAGCCAGCGAGCGGTGGAGTTTCTCTACGAGAACGGGTTCAAGAATGTCAAGAATCTCGTCGGCGGGATCGATGCGTGGTCGGTGAAGATCGATCCGAAGGTGCCGCGGTATTAGACCTCCCATCATCAAGAGTCCACGTCAAAAACCCGATCACTTCAGATCGGGTTTTTTGTTTTTGTAACATAGTTACTAACACCTGTTCGCCGCGGTAGCCGCGGTCGTCAATCTCCCGTTGGTTGTATCGCACTCGTTTCTACCATAAGCATAACGGTTTTTTGAGGCGCTCTCGGTCGGTGCATTACCCCTTTTGATATTGTCACTCCTTGACTCGGATTGAGTTCTATTGTCCTATCCTCAAGGTCAATCAGCAGTTGTCCTTCAAGGACAAAGAAAAATTCATCGTCATGATCGTGCTTATGCCAATGATATTTGCCTTGAACAATTCCAATTCGTACGACACTGTCATTGACGTTTGTAAGAGTCTGATTAAACCAGGTGTCTTTGCAGTTTCTCACTATTGTCGGAATGTCAATAAGCTCAAAATGTTTGAACTTGATGTCGAGGTGAGTTGCGTAGTTATATTGCTTTGTCATAGTGACTCCTCTATGTTGAGTTATACTCCAATGTCGTTGGTTTACGTCCCTGTCCATCGCACAAAAAGCTACTCTATTGTGGCCTGTAAGGCAGCCTCGCTCAATCCCTCATCGGAAATCCGAAGTTGCACCTTTGTGCGGAGGAAGTCGAAGGTCCAACGGTACAAATGATTGTTGCCGGCCATATGAGTTTCAAGATAGAATTGGGTGTCGTTCCTCCACGAACCGCGTGCTGCGACCGGAAGGTGAAATCGTGAGCCGTTCGAGATGCAGTATGCGCCATCTAGTCCAAACGTAAGTCTATAGTTGCCATCCTCGTGAATGAGTGAGTCGTAATATGTATAGCGCATGGTGCCTGAGTCACTGCTGGTAAACTCAAATTGCAAGGTTCGTAGCCCGATTGTATTTGATAACCAAGTGATAGTCTTTCCGGATATTGTTCGCGCCATATCTGGAGGAACAGGAGCCTGCTGAGGGGCAGGTAATTTCGCTGCTTCTGAAATTCTCCGTTGCAGTTCGTCATACGCCTCCGGGTTTTCAGGCAGGGGGGAATCCGATTTCAAGGCAGGCAAAAGCAACGCGCCAATATCCCCCGGTTCAAAATCGCCCGTTCCATTCAGCACCACCACGAGATTTCTTGCGGACAGGATTGATATACGCTGTCCCCCGCGTCCACGTCCTTCAAAAAGCCTGAGCGACGGAATAATCCACCACTTGTAACCGTATGCTTCATCTGTTCCGGTTTGCACGTGTTGTTTGGTCGCTTCACGCACCCAAGCCGCTGAGACGATCTGTTTTCCCTCCCACACCCCGTTGTTGAGAAAAAGATAACCGATTTTTGCCATGTCGTGCGGCAAGAGGAAGCAGTCGCCCCACCCGTTACTGATGCCGTGTCCATCCCCGGGCCAGATATACGTCTTGATACCAAGCGGCGCGAACAGGTGGCGCTTTGCAAACTCCTCGGCACTCATGCCAGTGGCACGGGTAAGGATGGCAGAGAGGAGATTGCTTGCCGCGGAACAGTATGCGAATTGACTCCCGGGATCTGTGACAAGTGGCGCGTCGAGAATAGCTTGCACCCAATCATTGGAACGACGGACGTTTTCATTCTGTGCCTCACCACTGCGGAAGTCGGTACACAGACCGGAGGTCATGGTGAGAAGATGACGGACGGTGAGTGCACGTTTACGGGAATCCGTGTTTGCAAACGTACGTTCAGGAAAAAATCCAAGCACTGGCGCGTCAACGCTCTTGATATATCCTTTGTCGATCGCAATGCCAATGAGCGTGGACGTGATACTTTTGGTTACTGAAGCAAGGTCGTGCACGGTTCCTGCGATGTACGGCGCGAACGTCGCATCAAGCACAAGGCGACCATTGCGAACCATAAGGAGCGAATGAATGGGGATGTTGCGTTGCTTGACTGCGTCGAAAATCGTGGCGAGCTGCTTGGAGTCAATGCCTTGTGCTTCGGGTGTAGAGGTTAACCATCCCCGTGTAGGCCATTCTGCTTTCTGTCCTACGAGGGGAGATGAAGCCATCAAGAGAAAGAGTGTAACAAGTCGAAGTGAGTTGAATTTCATAGACATTCCTTTGAAAGTATCATGGGCTAACCAATTTTCAGCTAACGTCCGCAGGCATTACAAAAGATTCGCTCACTCATGAGAGCGCTGCGGAACGTTGCGCGGGCGGTGCCCTCGTTCCGCTTGTTCTGCGCGGGCGGTGCCCTCGTTCCGCTTGTTCGCTTCGCGAACGGCGCGGAACATCGGGAAGCACGTCAATGCGTGCAGGTCGAGCGTTCGCAACAGAAGCTCACGTTCGCCCGCACTGCCGTACTTCCCGCGCAACGTTATGCGCCCGTGCCGCGCACCTTTTTCGCCCACGGTGTTGACCCGTCTGGTACTTTTGCGATGGTAAGAAACATTTGCCGATTCGCCTTTCGCCATCTCTCAAACCACTCATCGATGCCAAGAGCCTTAACGTACAAACGCACTTCCTTTTGAGAGAATCCGGTATGTTGACCTGATTCGATCGCAGCAATTCGATAACGAGGGACACCAATCTTTCTAGCCGCTGTCGGAAGATCCCATCCGAGTTTGGCTCGTGTCTCGGAACACTTGGCCGACAGGAACGAAAGACGAATCGTAATCTCAGGACTGACACCTAATTGCTTCATCAACGAAAGCATGTCAGGTGTGAATATCTTCAGGCCCTCGGCAACAAGAAAGTTGATATCCTTGTGAGTGACTATCTTTGACTTCATTCGTTCGAGAAGCAGTACAGTCTTTCGAGGTGTCATAATTCGCTAATGTATATTGAATGGGTGCGCGGCATGGCGCATAACGTGTGCACAAACCACGCCGTGCCGCACTCCACGCTTTTCTATCAAATGAGTGCGGCATGGAACGAGCACAACTGATTTTGAACTGAGCTTCAACATTGCCTTACCAACAAAGCGAGTGTCGTGGTTTGTGCTGTTCCGCAGCCATTCGCTCGCGAGTGGTTGCGCAGCCTCCCCCCGAAGTTTGAGGAGACAGTTGGTCAATAGTATTTTGAATTGCTTGTTTGAATGAATCTGTTCATCGAACACATGCG
>JACOSX010000131.1 GCA_016178625.1 Ignavibacteria bacterium | reverse complement strand
CCCGCAGGACTCGTCGAGACGCCGGAGGTCTGAACAAGATTGGAGATCGTCCCGACCATGTTCCAACCGGCTGCGAGATTGATCGTTAACTTATCCAGCGGACCACCGGTGTAATTGGCTGTCGTGTCTTTGACGAACTTCACCCAGTAGCCCGATCGGATCGTGAGGGGGTCTTCTTCGACGTAGTTCCCACCGTGAGCGCTGAATGCGTAACTGCCCGGCACATGCGTGGGGTAGACGTTCCAGAACCCGAGGTTGTACATGCCCGCGGGCACGCTCGTCATGTTCCAACCGATGGTCACAGCGCTTGACAGTGTTGTCGGTGGCGGGATAAGTTTTGTGTTGATCGTGTACGGTGGACCGGAGGAACCGATGTAGACTATAGAGCGAGTGTCCTCGGATCCGTTCAGAGAGGACTGTATGCTAACGCTTCGCCCGTTAGGATCGACATAGTAGGGCATTCCCCATCCTCCACCTGTGTAATGAGCAACTGCTGTTCCTTGATTAGTGTACCAGACGAGTGTAAAGTCATTCTGTTTCGATGTGCTGTTCCGGTAATCGGCAATAGAAGGTACTGAAGGTAGCGAGCTGCCGGAGCCGCTTACAACCGACTGCATCGGTCCGAGAATATCAGCAGGTTGAAACAGACGTGCGCGGATCTCGCCGATTGGGTTCGATGCATTGGATGTGTTACGGTATTCCCAAGCGATCATGACGTTAGTGGATCCATCGATTGCAATAGTTGGCTTGCTGTTCGTTTCCGTGGGAGTGTTGGCCGCAATAGTCTGCCCCGGACTCCATCCCACGATCGATGCTTGCGGAGGCCACGTACTATTGTTATAGCCGCCTCTAATCAGTTTTATGCCGCCTGTTGTAGGGTTCGGATCTTCCCACACGACGTAGAACTGAGGGACTTGAGTGGTTGCCGGTGGATAAATGGCCGTCAGCATGGCTGGATTGGTTGCACCGTTGAAAGCGCCGGGTGCCACTGTGTTCAGATCGATTGGGGTTGACCAACTCAATTGTTGAAATGGGAAACCGTTCACCCACGATCCCAAGCCAAAGTAAAGACTGTTATCCTTTCTCCAAGTAGCAGAGAACATCGAGGGTTTGGTGTTCCCATGTGGCGTCCAGGCAGCGGAAGTCATCGGCTGGTAATCGCTCGATCCGTTCATTTGGTCAATGGTGAGGATTGGAAAAAGAGGGGGCGATCCGGTAGAACCATCATACGCGTCGTACTGGATCGTGTGGGTTGACGTGGTCGTGTTGACCTCGTCGTAGACGACGCCAACGTTCACACCAACATCATCGAGAACAAGCGTTGGATTGCGTGAGAAGGAAGTGGCAGTTGGGACACCACCTATGGAGATTTCCGGCTCCCATTCATCGAGGATGTCCTTCCGACTGAGGAACGAGCTCCCGCTACTTTCATAGAGCATGAAGGGTGCCGCTAAGGAAGATTGGCTCGGTGTGGGTGGTGTGGTCTTTGCAAGCTTGCGCTGGGCGTTGGAGGAGAGGGCAGTGGCGGTGTTCGATTTCAGCGGTTGTTTGAAGACAGCGTATAGCGTGGTGTGAACGGTTGGGGTAAGCGTTCTGGGGTTGGTCTGATTCCCATCGCTCCAGACGAGGAAGTTGAAACCTGAAGGCGGCACGGCTTCGAGCGTGATTGACTCGTACTGCCACACGTTTCCGCTCCACATTGCTCCGACATTCGTTCCATTGACATTGTAAGTGCCACCGCTGCCTGCCTCGATATATGTTGCTGTTGTTGCCGAGACATCGTACCGGTTCCGGTACTTGGCGGTGTAGGTACCTGCTTGAACGGGAGTTGAAATCACGGGAAAATATCTTGTACTATCTGGGCACACCCACCCCCCATCATGATTAGATAGATTGTTAAATCCACGGTAATACGCACCACGAGTTTGCTCTTTTGCCTCGAAGCGGTGCTGCTCATTTTTACCATACGTCGTGTCAAACTTTCCACCGGTCAAGTCGGTATTCTTGTCAACGAAGTCGATATTGATGATCCCGCCGTTACTGATCACATTGTTTGGATCCTTGAATTCATTTTTCAGAGTGACGGCGACCTTCGTCGAGAACTTCGCGGTGTAAGTGTGATTTTCAATCGGTATCGTTGTCGTTTGCGTACCGCTGATGAAAACATTATTCTCATCCACCCATCAGCTGAACGAATAAGTTTCGCCTCCCGCCTGTTTGGGATTTGATGCTTTTATGACCTTCAAGGTCCCTGCAATAAGATACGGTGTCGGATAGGACGACCGGTGCCATCGACCATCGTATTGGATAGAATCATTAGACACTTGGGGAAGATCGTTCTCCACAATCGCGCTCACCGCACGATACGTACCAAGGATGTCGTTGTGATAAGGAATTGTTGTGCAGTCTCCGCGGAGTGCTGGATAGACGCCCCAATACGTGTAATTGTTCGAGGCGATACCAATGTAGTCACCAATAAATCCCAATGCTGAGGACGATCCATTTTGCGTCGCAGTGTTCGTAAAGCTGGCACCGCCATCCTTCGACTCAGCGACAGAAAGTTGAATGATACTACCATATCTATCGACGAGGTCGAAGTATGCAACATTGATTATGCCTCGGCTGTTCACCGTAATTGATGGTAGAAACTGTTCCATTCCGCCGAGAGTCACTGGAGTGGGGAAATTCCAGTGTGCGCCATTGTCGGTCGACTTCGAGAAAAGCACTTGCGGCCTCCCATTTCGCAGGTCGCACCACGCGAGGCACAGTTCGTAGTTCCCCGCTCCCGTTTGCCTCACAGCAACAGAAGGGAAACTATTTGAGCGCTGGAAAAACCCACCTACAACGCGTAACTCCGCATCTACCACCGTACCAAGATCGGTCAATTGCCGCTCACCGCTAAAGGTTTTGCCGCCATCCATCGACACGTTCATCCAAAAGGACCCCGTGAGCGTCGAATCCTTGTCCGCTACCCCTTCCCGCTTCAACCAGAACACATACACCTTGCCATCATTACCAACAACAACTTGGGACCCCTGGACAAGAAAGGGCGATGAAACCTGGGAACTAATCGGGACTGGAGTCGTGAAGTTGCCGACTGTAGGACGCTTGTAGCTAAACAGGATCTGCTTATTTGCTTCGTTGTTGGAAAACAAAGTCCAGCAGACGTATAAGCTGTTCCGATACTGGCTGTTCGAAACGTCACAGGCCAGCCACTCCTTATCGTTGTCAGTGGTAGTTCTGGGAGTGTCATTATCAGCCACGATGTACTGGTTCGACCAGTGCGCACCGTTATCAATTGATTGACCGACAATAATAGCATTCTCATGGGAGGAGGCACTATTGAAATCGAGGTATGCATAGTAGAGATTCCCATCGGCGTCGTAGGCAATGACCGGATCGCCCTGCGCAGCGTACTTCAGCCATGATGTGGGGATATCAGAAGCCACCCAGGTTGCACCGCCGTTTGTTGTGAACGAACCCAAAGCGCGGAGAGGGCCATCGGGAATGCTATCCTGCGGACAACTGGTCCAGAGATCTCCTTCGTACGCTGTGAAAAAATAATCACCGTTGACAGGAGATACGGCAATCATAGGTTCAAACCTCGACTGATTTCCCGTCCGGACATTTTTGAATCTGGCTTCCTCGACTTGACTACCGGTTGTGTTCTCAACAGAGAACGTTGTGTCTGGGGGCACGGGAGTAAGAGGAGACTGTTTCCGCAGAGATTCTTGTTTCATTGAATCTATCTCTCTTCGTGTGTACGGACGAAGTCCGCTTAGGTTAAACCTGCGCGCGTTCCACCAGTCGAGTGAGTCTGCGGCATCACGAAAACGCGATTGCGCATGCAGGCACATTGGATCATTTGCTAGTAATAGAAAAGCGAGCGTGAATAATAGTTGGATCTTTTTCATACATCCTCATAAATGGTTTGAATATGGAATTGTTTGTGGATTATGAATTCATTTTACAATTTTCTTATTTGAGTATTGCTTTGACGAGAACATCTCTGGCGACTACGTAAAGGCGTCCGCTGTTCGTCTGCGTAAACTCTTCAAATACAACCCAGCCTTTGTGCGGTGCGATGAAATAATGGAAATCGCCTAACTGGGAGAATTGGTAGTGATCTTCATAGTGAATGCACGTATCTATCCCCGAAGGAGTCTCGATCACTTCATTCGTCGACACTGTTCTTGTTGAATCATGAATCTGATTCCCCCAAGAATCTCCCTCCATTGTCGGAAACTTGAATGTCAGATACGTGATGCTCGAATCATAATACCTTCGTCGCACCCATATACCGTCGCTTCTGTTTGTGTACCAGTCACGAGTATCCAGATCAGCCGGTTTTAATCCGGGAATCTTATACCACCTCTCTTTACCGATTATGGTATCTCTCCTCACTACAAATGAATCGAGGAATGTTGTAATTACTGAACCAGAGGTATCGTAATAATAGAAGCGAATGATCCATTTGTTGCCGACCTTGAACGGTGTGAGACCGTCTGAATTGTCACGTATACAGTCTATGTTGCCGACCGGATTCGATTCTCGACTACAATTTCCAGCGAAAATTAATCCGCCGATCAACCAAAAGGCTAAGCTATTTCGGCAGAGTATCATTGGTGATTATCGTTTTAACTTCCATTTAACATCGATCGTATGGGGTACTTCGTGTGTAGAGTGAAGATCCAAACCCCCGTCTCTGAAATATCCGACAAAGTATTTGTTAAATTCTGGCTTTGGGGTATCACAGTGTAGGGCAAAATAGAACCCTGGTTTTTCATCCCTGAATGACCATTGTCCTGTAAAGACGCCAAGTTGATTTTTCAACGACCAAGTTCCATCCCGATTAATTGTGAACGCTAAAACGGTATCCGTGGACACAGTCTGTCCGTTATCCCGAGTGACTATGACTCCTCTCCAAGTGGAACAGAGCATGTTCAATTTTTACTCGGAGGGTAACACATCCTGTTCGGTATATTTCGCTGCAGTATCTTTCCTAATGAGTGTGTACCCGCATCCAGCCGATATAAGCAAAACATAAATGCCAAGTAGCAAGACAGAGATTGAAAAGAATCTTGATGCACAAGATTTCAGAATGCAATCATATATGTTACCATGTAACATGCCATTTACCTTCCGTGGTACATGATGCCATTTTCGGTGTCAGAGATAAGCACCTCGTTCCCATCGGTTCACACACCAAAATCACGCACGAGGATCGACCATATGATTCAGGAGAGTGATCGTGATCTGTTTCCTGTCGATATTGTTATAGTGGTAAACTAAATTCTACTGCCCTACCGCGAGGACGTTACTTCGATTTTGAATGAACGGGTTTGCAAAATATGTTGGTGTCGTGAATTCTCGCTGCCAACTCGCTGCACCAATACAAACAACTTGGTGGGAGCTTTGATCCAGTTATTGTCTGGGTGCCGACACAGTGCGCTTATCTCTCTTATCTCCAATTGCAAGTTGCAGAGAACCTTCTAAGAAGAAAGATTATGTATGTTGCTTTTACTTGCATGGTCATTTTCTTTCACCCTTTCTCTTCACTTTATACGACGCCAGGGTGAAACGCTTATACCTGCCATGATCGTACTCTTCAAACCAAACGAGTCCTACATCTTTGCAGAATACCCATGTCTTTCCCCGTTGTGCAGGACTATTATATTCCACAACGACACCATCGGGGCAGAATCGGTCCCTGAAAGGGAACTTGCCTCGCGGCCGTTCGACCACCGCCTCTAGCAGGACATCCTCCCAGCCGAAGTAGTTCTCAGTCGATATTTCCCGCTGGTCAAAGAGCATGAGGGGTCTCTCTTCGTCACCAACCAAAGCGTAGACGTTTCCTTTCTCATCATTCCTGAGCAGGTAATCACTCCGGTATCGTCCATGGTACTTCACCCACACCGGTAGGCTGCCAGTCAGATGGTAATACATCCGCCCACGACGGGAGACCACAGTATCCACGCGGATTGTCTCGTGTCCGTCGTAAATCCACTCATTCCCAAGCTCGAGAGGAAAGTAAATCCCCAATGTTGCGTCCGCTTGGGCCCGCGTCCTTTCTGAGATCAAGAGTGTCAACAAAAGGATCGTGAATAACAATGTTTTCCTCTGTAATGTACTGGTTGTCAGCATTCTTTGCTCAAGTGTCCCCAGCAATCAGCCCAGCACCACACAGATGAAAATCACAACGGGAATAACGGGAGTGAGAATTCGCATGAGGTGTAATTTTGTGATTGTGATAGTGTAGAAAGATTTTGATTTAGAGTCAAGATATTTTTCGTGATCGGGTAAGATTTATTTTGTCAACTCCCACGTTTTACCCGTTTCAGTTTTATCGAACAACGGGGAGTATCTATCGGAGGTTACTCCCCGTTATTTAAATAGAGTCAGTACACCTTTTTCTTCTTGATCTCCTCAGCTTGATTCTTGACCAATTTCATTTCCTCAGGATCGAGGTAGTTCCAGGCAGCTTGCATGACCATCTTTTCCCTTGACTTTATTAGATATTAATAGTAGTTTAAAGCACATTATCCCAGACCCGAATACAATTTCATCAGATACGGTTGTGTGGACTTCGAATGTAGTGCTGTCACTGTGCACCATTCAACACCATCACCGAATGTCTGCTGCGCCTGAATGAAACTCTAAATCTATAACGGGGGTATCATATGAAATTTCGGTACATCGTTCTTCTTTTTTGCACCCTGACGTTCTCTTTTTTTACTTCCACCTTCGCAGCAAATACAGGACTGAAGTCGCCCTATGATCTCTCGGCGGCAGCCTTCTCTGTGAGCATGGCAACAGCCGCTGGGCCGACAATCGCAAACTTCAATCCGACGTCCGGTTCGCCGGGAACCGTCGTGACGATTACAGGCTCAGGTTTTTCCGATGTTGTGAGCACTCGGTTCGGAGGTGCGGCAGCCTCCTTCATCATTGATTCAGATATGCAGGTGAGAGCCACTGTTCCTCCCGATGGGCTCACGGGGCAGATCAGCATGACCAACTCACTCGGTGGAGTGGGAACCAGCTCAGGTACCTTCACTGTCTCACCTCGGATAACAAGCTTCGCACCAACAGGAGGCGCTCCCGGAGCGTTGGTCAACATCTTCGGTGCAAATTTTACAGGAGCGTCTTCAGTAAAATTCAATGGCACTGAAGCAGCGTCATTTCTCGTGATGTCAACTGTACAAATACGAGCAACGGTTCCGAATGGTGCGACTACGGGACCGATCTCTGTCACAAATCAGGGAGGAACTGGAACGAGCGCAAGTAATTTTGTGGTTGTACCATTTATCACCGGTTTCACTCCGACTGCCGATACAATTGGGAAGATGGTCATGATCACGGGCATGAATTTTACTGGTGCTACAGGTGTGAAGTTTAACGGGACGAGTGCACCATTTGTTATCAACTCATCGACGGAGATCGATGCGAAAGTGCCGAGAGGCGCAACAACCGGAAAGATCAGTGTGACAAATTCTGCAGGTACCGGCACGAGTACGGATTCGTTCACTGTCTTTCGTGGTGGCGGCATTGGCGACCTTGTCTGGAATGATCTTGATAGCAGTGGTTCATTTGATCCGGGTGAACCGGGCTTTGCGGGTGTTACGGTAAATCTACAAGAGGCGGGAAACGATGGGATATTGGGAAATGGTGATGATGTGATTTACTCGCCTGCGACGACCGATGCAAACGGTAACTATACTTTTGACGATCTCCCCGGAGGATTGTATCGTATCGATGTTGATGAAAGTACACTACCGGGAGCGTTTGCATTGTCGAGCGGTACTGAACCGCTTGATCTCACGTTGAATACAGGTCAGAAATATCTGGGAGCTGATTTCGGTTACCATGAGATCACCAGCAGAATTTGTGTGAAGAAATACTTCGATGCAAATCATAACCAACAGCTCGATTCAGGAGAGGTGCCGATGGCGGGTGTGAAGTTCCATCTTACGGGAACCAGCAACACCTTTTCGGGCATGACCGACACGAGCGGTCTTGTGTGTTTCGATCAGCTTCCGATAGACACCTACCAATTGACGGAGGATGTCCCATCCGGATATGCGATCAGTTCTCCTCCATCAGGTGTGATGACCTTTGTTACTCAAGGCGGTGAGGACACAACGGCGGTCTGGCTGAATGGTGCCGCGGAGGATACGGTTAAGTATCGGACTGCAGCGATGCTCGAATGGGCGACTGCGACAGATGCGAAAGGAAAGCTGAAACCCATCAAATGCAAGCCGGATAAAGTAGATTTTAAATTTTTGATTCAAGCACCGAGGAAAGCCAATGCGGTGACATTGAAGTTTTCCATGTTCACTCGAGGCAAAATCTATAGTGACTCGACAAAACTCTTGCAGGTGTTCTCATGGGATAGTCTGAAAGAGGTCACGTTCACACCCGGATCGTCCATTGACAGTGGGAGGATATTCCAGGTCGATGGGCGAGGATTCAAAGGGAAGCAAGTGAAAGTCACATTGGTGTGGGCAACCACGCCGAAGACAACGACTGTCAAGATTGGGGATCAGGATTTCAGGCTTAATATGCCGCGGTTACCGATGCCGAATCTCTTGAATATCTGTCAAGATTTAGAGCCGCAACAGGTTTTTGGAATTCTGGTCGGTATAGATCCCCATTCCGTTGTCATCAAGAACTGTAAAGAGCTTGTGAAGACCTTGAACGCAAAAGGTATCTTGCATACCGGCACCGCCAGTTGCTTGGACTCCTTGGACAACGGCAAACCGATAACAAAGCGACAGAATGGTCTGCCACCGACAAAGATGAACAATAAACTTTTCGCCGAAGCATTGACCTTCTATCTGAATATCATAGCGAGCACTTTTGACAAATTCCCAAGAGGTTGGCGTGGATTGATCTATGATAATCATATAGATCAAACTGATCCGACCAACCCAACGTTTGATGGGAAAGATTTGGAGCGGATAACGGATGCGGTACAATTCTTTATGGGATGCAGTACAAATTCACAGGGCATCGTTGCAACTCCCGAGGAATATTACAAAGTTCTTAAGAAGATCAATGAATCCTTTAGCGGACCAATTGATACATTCCACTGGAGTTGTGAAAAGATTCGTTTAACGGGCGTACGAGCCTTGAAGGATGTGCCGTTCCTCCGGGCGAATCCCGGTGCAATCGAACCAACGGTTCCACCTCTTCAGCAGGCCTGGACAGTGATTGAGCCGATGGAATATCGTCTTGACCAAAATTATCCGAACCCATTCAATCCTACGACAACAATTCAGTTCGAGCTTCCCGATCCTGCAATTGTTACGCTGAAAGTCTTTAATCTACTCGGTCAAGAGGTGGCAACACTTCTCGATCACGAATCAATGGATGATGGAAGACAAGACGTTGAATTCGACGCTGCCACTCTTGCCTCTGGCGTGTACTTCTATCGTCTCGTCGCAGAGGGAGTTGGGGATCCGGATGAAGGCATATCGGGCCGAACATTTGTCAGCCTCAAGAAAATGCTGCTACTCAAGTAGGGTTGAGCTCTCACGCTCACAGAGCCTGCATGAAAGACTTTCCATTGATAAGCCGATCCTCTGAACAGGATCGGCTTTTCATTTTTGGAATGAGCGAGTTGATTTCTTGTTAAGATCATGTAGAGAAAATAACATATCACGCCGTGATAAAAATGAGATTATAATCTATATATTTCTAAATGAGCAGTATTGATTCCTTCATTAGATCTTAGTACCTTTTGGAGGACCAGGCTTCGGAACTTCATCTGGTGCCACTGTGAAGGTGAGGCACACTCAACATTCATAGAGGAGTTGACACGACATGGGAAAACTAATCATCAGCTTGAACACACATTGTTGTATCCTCATTATGCTATCACTTATTGTCATCAGCAGTCCTACTACACACTCGCGCCAGCAACGATCAGGGCCTTCCGTTCGGCTTGCAATCCACGGTGGCGCAGGGACAATACTCAAAGCGAATATGACCCCTGAGCTTGAGATGCAATACCGAGATAAACTGTCAGAAGCTCTCTTGGCTGGGTACGACGTTCTCAAAAAGGACGGGTCGAGTTTGGATGCCGTCGAAACGACGATCAAGATTCTGGAAGACTCTCCATTATTTAATGCCGGCAAAGGAGCAGTCTTCACTCATGATGGTACGAATGAGTTGGACGCAGCCATCATGGACGGCAAGACATTGAAAGCAGGAGCCGTTGCCGGGGTAAAGCACATCAAGAATCCTATCAGTCTTGCACGAATGGTGATGGAACATTCACCTCACGTTTTGTTGGTTGGGGAAGGTGCTGAGGTGTTTGCCAGGGAGCGGGGAATGCACTTTGTTCCTCAGGAATATTTCTACACGGAGCGCCGGTGGAAGCAGCTCCAGCAGGCTAAAGAGGAGGAAACGCGGACGAAAGATTCATTGGAACAGCAGAAGAAAGCATTGTCAGACTCGACGGAGAAGAAACATGGTACAGTGGGATGTGTTGCACTTGACCGGATGGGTAATCTTGCCTCTGGAACTTCTACGGGAGGAACAACCAACAAGCGATTTGGAAGGGTAGGTGATTCGCCCATTATTGGCGCCGGGACGTATGCGAATAACCACACATGTGCTGTCTCTGCAACGGGGACAGGAGAATACTTCATCCGGTCGGTTGTTGCACACGACATCTCTGCAATGATGGAATATGGTGGAATGTCGGTGGGGCAAGCTTCAGAAACAGTTGTCATGAAAAAGCTCCCTGAGATCGGTGGGGATGGTGGAGTGATCGCCATCGATAAAGATGGGAACATTGCTATCTCCTTCAATACTCCCGGGATGTACCGTGCATATATCGATGATGATGGTAAACCGGTAGTGAAGATCTATAAAGAGTGAACAGATTCTCTGTAAAAGCACTCAACCCCACTCGAGTCACGTAAGATATTGTGGTCGAATTGCTAAAGTGGTGGGAGATAGTTGCGGCTTCGCCGCTTTCTATAATCAAATGAATGATTTACTCGGTTTTGTCATCATATCATTATTGTGAAAGGCTTTATTGGGGGGGTATTCATCCGCGGCGACCAGCCAATTGCACGGATAAACGTGCCACCAATCACCTTCGAGAATCCGTGATTATCTATCTTGCATTATCAAGGAACCCTCACCGAGCGATCAAAGATATATTGCTGTAGGGAGAAGAACGATGATTTCATGGGAGTCAGGAATTGGTTTCGGTAAGTAAACGATATGATGATCCTGGATTGATCAAAAAGATACAGTCGCGCTATCTGCGGTACATCGAAAAGTATGACCGGTGGGGTGCGCAGGGAAAACTCCTTGTCGTATCGGAAGTCCTTTCGGAGGAGGGATTTGACATGCGTGTGATGCACGACTGGGGAGTAGAATTTCAGAAGCTTGTCAACCTTGTCTTTCCTCGATCATTTCACCTCGAACTCTGTTCAACAATTAGCAAGCCAATTGCCGAATTGGTCTCACATTATTTCAGTGACGTCGAGCGTCAACTTTCATTGTCTGAAGTCGTCGACTTGAACATTGAGAGCGCCGCTCTTGAAGAGACTTCCTCGAGGTTTGGTATTTCAACGGAACGGGTTCGACAAATTGTAAAGCACTATCGTCATTGACGCCGAGTCTGTCAGTATGTGCTCCACTGGCTATTTCGTTCTAAGATTCATCACATATGCAAACATCCCGAACGCCCTCACCGCCTCGGCCTGTGCATGGACCGTACCAACTTCGTCCACACCGTATCCATCCTCGCCACCATAAGGATTCCAGCCATTGCGAATGCCGTGGTCGTTTTCCCGGTGTAACGTCACCTTTGCGGTTCCGTTATGATTTGACCAGACATGTTCGAGCATTTTTTCAATCTTTGAGGGAAGCTCTCGCAGATCATCCGGAGCCATCAAATATGCATCGAGAAGATAGTTGACAAACGCTCCATTGCCATCCATCTGAACTTGATAGTAATCCTGGGGATCAACCCATCCGTTCTTCGGATCTATAATGCGTTTTGCCGTTTCTATGACTATGCGTTTGTACTTGGTGTCGTTCGTCGCACGATATAATGCGGCACCAACTGAACAATATTCGCTTCCTTCCCACGCAAGTTGTTTGCCAAATGCCGCTAAACCCTGCCGACCTTCCCATTTGCCATGACCCTTGTACAGAGTTTGTTCGATTCCTGGAGCTGTCTTATCTCCATTCCAAACGAGCAAGGCATCATCGAGAAAGTGCTTTTCCCCAGTTGCTTGGTAAAGCCAACACGCGACTGATGCCATCTGGTTCATGGCACCATTGGTGAATATCCGTTGGTCTACCTGAGCGCTCGGTGGATAATTGTACCAGCTCCAAAAGCCTTCGGCGTTGGATAATCTTCCTTCAGCGCGCGCCTCAAGATATCGATGTTTGGCGTCATCGACGAGAGCAGCGTTACTCCTTCCCGTGAGATTCCACCATTGCATCTCTGCGAGACAAATCCACGCCCGATCATCAACCCATGTTCCGGTACACATCTTTCTCATATCATGTTCAACGGTGTGAAACCTCAGCAGAGAGGAATCGTGCGCGGCAGCGAAAAGATATGCATCACCAATTGCTCCATAAGCCCCTTCCCAGCAGGGTGTATACACAAGGTGGAACAACTCATCAATTGCGTACGCGCGTTCAATCCATTTATCCTGAACATGCTTTTTGACTCTTGGAGGCTCATGAACTGCCACAGTTAGGGATGATTGATCTCCAATCGAAGAGCGATGAGTCATGTAGAGAATAAGCAGGGCTCCGACGAAGATTACCATTGTCCAGAGAAAGATGAGTTTACCTTTTCGCGGGTTCTTCTTTGGTGTCGAGGCTGGTGTCTGGTGCTTTTTTGATTTCCTGGAATGCGTCACAGAG
The DNA here is from genome assembly GCA_016178625.1 of Ignavibacteria bacterium. Taxonomy (GTDB): domain Bacteria; phylum Bacteroidota; class Ignavibacteria; order UBA10030; family SZUA-254; genus JACOSX01. The sequence goes on along the minus strand of JACOSX010000131.1, from coordinate 31,773 downwards.
TTTTCTGAATTTTGATCATAAAGGTAAGTTCTATTTCTTTTGATTGCAAGTCGTATGCGATGATCTGTAATTCCTCAGCCTCCATAGTTGAGCTCCGAGTCTCTCAAAGAAGTGTACTTTCATCAATAGTTTTCGTATGTTCTAAGGTCGAACAATCACAAGGGGATTTTCATCCATGGAAGAAAACGTTCAGCAGTCGTCCAAACCCGTTGTAGACGAATATAAAGGGAACAAGATTCTCATCCTGAACCCAGGTTCCCGGTTTCCTTTCTCGTTTGGTATCGCGAAAGCAAAGTTGATCGTCGAACATTTTGATGCGATCAAGAAATTCATTGCTGATTACGATAAGAAACCAAATTAGGCTGAATCGGTTGATCTGATAGGTGGGTAAGGAATGACGTATCGCTACTTATCATTCACTGCCGAAGATTTGGGTCGGGTGATATTCGTTTCTAACTTTGAAAAATAGGCCATAATTTGTATCTTGATGTGGTCATGATGTTATCTATGTACAACTAGAAAGTGATCGGTGAGCACAAACCAAATAGATGCTATCCGGGCAGCGAAGCAATCGTGGTCTGACAAAGCCAGCGCCGCGAAGATGATGCCAATAAAGTTCACGACGGTTTCAGGTGAACCGATTGAGATGCTCTACACTCCTGATGACATCGCCCACCTGAATTACCTTTCCGACATTGGATTTCCCGGTGAGTTTCCGTTCACGCGAGGGATTCATCATAACATGTACCGGGGAAAGTTGTGGACCATGCGACAGTTTGCCGGTTTTGGCACTCCCGAAGATACGAACGAGCGGTACCATTACTTGCTTGAGCACGGTCAGACAGGGTTATCTGTTGCCTTTGATTTACCAACCTTGATGGGACGAGACGCAAACGATCCTCAGTCAGAAGGTGAAGTCGGAATCTGCGGAGTTGCCGTCAGTTCCCTCGCCGACATGGAAATTTTGTTTCAGGGAATCAATCTTCGCGATATCTCGACATCCATGACCATCAATGCCCCATCTGCGATGCTTCTGGCGTTCTACATTGTTGTTGCGCAGAAACAAGGTGCGCGACCAGACCAGCTCCGTGGAACCATTCAAGCAGACATTTTAAAGGAGTACATCGCTCAGAAAGAGTGGATCTATCCACCTCATCCATCAATGCGCATTATTACGGATATGTTCGAGTATTGCACACGGGAAATGCCGCAGTGGAATCCGATTTCTGTGAGCGGATACCATATTCGAGAGGCGGGTTCAACGGCGGTGCAGGAGCTTGCCTTTACGCTCGCGGATGGATTTTCTTACATTGAGGCGGGTCTCGAAAAAGGAATGAATATAGACGAGTTCGCGCCTCGACTTTCGTTTTTCTTCAATTCTCATCTGGACTTTTTTGAAGAGATTGCAAAATTTCGCGCGGCACGGCGCATTTACGCGAAACGCTTAAGAAATAAATATGGCGCAAAGAATCCGCGATCCTGGATGCTGCGATTTCATACACAGACCGCCGGCTGCACTCTCACGGCGCAACAGCCCGAGAATAACATCATCCGTACTGCATATGAAGCACTTGCAGGCGTTCTTGGAGGGACCCAATCACTTCATACCAATTCAATGGATGAAACACTCGCTCTTCCCTCGGAGAAGGCAGTGAAGATTGCGCTTCGTACCCAGCAGATTATCGCTCACGAGATTGGGGTGACGAACACGATCGATCCTCTCGCGGGCAGTTATTTTGTCGAAGCATTAACAGATAAGATGGAAAAGGAGGCTGAGATGTACTTCGAAAAAATTGCCTCGCTCGGTGGAGTCATCCCAGCGATTGAGATGGGATTTTTCCAACGCGAGATTGCCGAAGCAGCGTATCGCTACCAACAGGAGTTGGATCGAAAGGAAAAGATCATCGTCGGTGTCAATGACTATGTGGAAGACCATGAACAAATCGAAATTCCAATTTTATTGATCTCTCCTGAAGTGGAGGTGAAGCAAAAGAAACGCTTGGCAGATGTACGTGCGACCCGTGATCAACAAAAAGTTATCGAGACGTTGGACGCACTGCGAAAGGCCGGCGAAGACGGTTCCAATCTTATGCCGCGACTTATTGATTGCACCCAGGCGTATGTAACCCTCGGTGAAATGTGTAGCGCGCTCGCTGAGGTCTTTGGAGTGTACGAAGAACCAGCTGTATTCTAATCCTTGGAGAACACCGTAGGCTACATTCTTGCCTCGATGAGGCTTCAACAGTGGATCAAGAATTTCTTCCTCTTTGCAGCTCTCGTCTTTTCCGGACGTTTGTTCCATCCTGACGATCTTGTTCTGACTCTTGAAGGGTTTTTTCTTTTCTCCTTCATATCGAGTAGCGTTTACATCCTTAACGATATTATCGATCTGGAGAAAGATAAACTCCATCCCGTTAAATCAAAACGACCCCTTCCTTCCGGAACGCTGAGTGTTTCCGCCGCATACCGCGCTGCTGCATTGTTATCTATCGCGGGAATTGTTGGCGGGTGTTATTTGAGGATGGAATTCGGTTGGATCCTCATCGCATATGTCATCATCAATGTGGCGTACACGCTGAAGTTGAAGCAGATCGTCATCCTTGATGCAATGACAATTGCTGCCGGTTTCGTGCTGCGAGTAGTTGCCGGGGCAGCACTCATCAACGTTCCGACGTCAGAGTGGCTGATCATTTGTACGGTCTTGCTGTCTCTCTTCCTCGGATTCAGTAAGCGTAGACAGGAGTTAACAGTTTTAGAGGGGCAAGCGAACACCCATCGCGCGGTTCTTGAACACTATAGTCCTTATTTCCTCGATCAGATGATCGGGATCGTCACCGCCACAACGGTCATGTCGTATGCACTGTACACGATCTCTGAGGAGACGGTAAAAAAATTTGGAACGACCAATCTCATCTACACGGTGCCGTTTGTCCTTTATGGAATTTTTCGTTATTTATATCTTGTTCATAAGAAGGAAGAAGGTGGTAATCCTACGAAGGTAGCGTTAACGGATTGGCCGTTGTTAATCAACATTGTCCTGTGGATTATCACGGCGTCGATTATCATTTACAGGAAGTAAGGTATGGCAAAATCGAAAGTTGCGGTCTTAAAAGTTCAACCAGAAACAATCCTGGAAGACGTTGAACGTCTCATGCACATGGCAGGCGTTGGGGAGACGCTTAGGAAAGGCTCGACCACGATCATAAAGGATAACATCTCGTGGCATTTTCCATTTCCCGCAGCGAACACCACTCCGTGGCAGATGGAAGGAACAATTCTTGCCCTGAGAAACGCAGGCTATCGCGAGCTCGTGTGCGTTCAGAATAAAACCGTCGTGACTAACGCCTTCAAAGGTGAAGATCTGAACAACTACGTCCCGATTTTCAAGCGGTATGATATTCCAGTACTATATAATTTCAAAGAAGAGGATATTCAATGGATCACGTATAAGCCCAAGACCTCGATGCATGTGCTGGATAAGATTTATCCAGAAGGAATCACGATCCCGGAATATTTCTTGGGCAAAAACATCGTTCATCTCCCAACAGTCAAGTGTCACATCTACACGACTACCACCGGCGCAATGAAGAATGCATTTGGCGGATTGCTGAATACGAAGCGCCATTACACGCATAGCTGGATCCACAAGACGCTCGTCGACCTGCTTGCCATCCAGAAAGAAATTCACCCCGGAATCTTTGCCCTCATGGATGGAACCACTGCGGGGAACGGACCCGGTCCTCGCACAATGTATCCGGTTGTGAAAGATTATATGCTTGCCAGTGCCGATCAAGTAGCGATCGATGCAGTTGCCGCGAAGATGATGGGATTTAATCCATTGAGTATCGAGTACATCAACGTTGCTCATCAAGACAAACTTGGCGTTGGGGATATCAGGGAGATCGAAGTTGTAGGAAGTGATATCTCACAAGAATCGTGGGGTTTCACTGTTGGCAACAATGGCGTCAGTCTCTTCGGAAATCTTGCCTGGTTCGGACCCCTCAAAGGAATGCAGAACCTGTTCTTTCACACTCCGATGGTGCACGCGTTTATCTTCGGATCAGAAGCATATCATGACTATTATCGATGGCCTCTTAAAGACAGGAAAATCTTTGAGCGATGGAAAATTTCCACGCATTGGGGAGAACTGTTTCAGAAATATGAGCGAGGAGAGGTGTGGGCGGAGAAAGGCGTGAGTACCTCCGCTTGACAACTCCATGTTCAGCACGGGGTTGCATTTGAACCGGATCGATAAACCTTCACACTACGAACTTTAAAGCTCGATCTGATCTTGTCGAAACAACGGCGCGCTGAGCTGCTTCTGCTTTCCATTACCCTCGTCTGGGGAAGCACGTTTGTCATCACCAAATCCGTTCTCGACGAAAACTCACCGCTGTTTTATACTTCACTGAGGTTTTTCCTCTCTGCTGCAGTGTTGTTCGCGTTCTTTCCGAAAAGGCTCATTCGAATTCCCAGATCGGCAATCACGAGTGGCAGCGTGCTTGGTGTGTTCCTATATATCGGCTTTGCATTTCAGACGGTCGGGCTTCAGTACACGACTGCATCAAAATCCGCGTTCTTTACAGGAATGCTCGTTGTCCTCACACCCATCGTCCATTTCATCGCTCAGCACTTTCTCAAGTTGCAGAAAAAAGCTCTCAAGGTTGGAAATATCATCGGTGTCATTTGTGCTGCCACGGGATTATACTTGCTTACTTCTCCTTCAGACGGAGGATTCAACATTGGTGATGGTCTCACACTTATCTGCGCGCTGATGTTTGCTTTTTACATTGTCTACTTGGACTTTGTTTCTGATGAGCCTGATAAAATGCAATTAACCTTTGTGATGTTTCTTGTCTGTGCGGTACTGGGAATGGCCTGCGCGTTATTGTTTGAACACATTGATGCGCATTATACGGCCCAATATATCACCTCACTGCTGTACCTAACAATCTTCGCCACAGTGATCGCAATGGGGGTACAGAACCGATATCAAGGAGATACGACCCCGACGCGAGCGGCTGTCATTTTTGCTATGGAGCCTGTCATTGCAGGGATCTTCGCCTACGTCGTGAGGGGAGAGATCATTGGTATTGGCGGAATGATCGGAGGAGGAGCGATCATTGCGGGGTTATTGCTCTCAGAGTTTTCGGATGAGATACCTGGTTTGAAGAGAAATGTGATCCAGGAAATAACCTCCTCACATTGAAAGAATTACTACGGCGTTAGCGGGCGATGACAGATAAGAATCGTCGCCGCTTTTAGTTTGGCCGCATCTGATGTTCGATCCCTGTGAGCAGTTCCTTGAGTGAAGAGATTTTTGCCTCAGATGCATTCAAACCGTAGCCATGTTCCATAGAATAGATCAGGTGTTGAAGGTTTGCCCGGTATCGTCGGAGATAACGTTGGTGCAGGAGCGTCTGCCTCAGCTTCTGCTGCTTGATGGTCGGCGTGCTATGCTTCATGGTCGTCCTCCAAAGCGTTGATGGTGGAAAAGCTTTAGTTGCCTGTGATCTCTTTTTGTTCTGACCGCGAGGGTCAGTCACGCATCCAATGAAGCCTCTCGTTTTATCACAACCAATATTTCTTGAAAAAGGTTTCCCCCCAGTGCAACTGTGAATGCCTTTCCCTGACGAGTAACCCGCCGCGCCTCATGGAAGAAAACGTGTTGAAATGCTCAACATCAAATTTATGGTTTTGTGTTGTTATGATCGCTTACATTTGCGAGTATAATATTATCTTCTGTTCTAGACAAGTCTCTCTGAAATCCTGAGGGAAAATCTATGTTTGACTTTCACTCAATTTCCTTGTATTTTCACAAGGCGAATTATAAAGAGCATGTACGTCGGAGCAAACATCATCGTAAGCGGTATGGTTCAGGGTGTTGGCTTTCGGTACTTTGTCCACACTTGGGCGACACGACTGGGTTTGGTTGGTTATGTAACAAATCTCTACAACGGTGATGTCGAAATAGAAACCGAAGGTGTGCGTTCCTTGATCGAGACGTTGATAGAGGAAGTTAAAGCTGGACCACGCTCAGCTCATGTATCGGACGTGAAAGTGAAATGGAAGACATCTGAACACTCCTTTCACGGGTTTGAAATTAGATAAGCATAACGAGATTTTCGCTAAACAATGCAGATACGCTTTGGCTTTGGGTATGATGTTCACCGCATGGTGATCAACCGAAGGTTGATTCTGGGAGGAGTCGATATTCCCTTCGTAAAAGGTCTAACAGGACATTCAGATGCGGATGTTCTGTGTCATGCTCTTGCCGATGCACTACTTGGCGCGGCTGCCCTTGGCGATATCGGTAAGCACTTCCCTGACACCGACCCGCGATTCAAAGATATTTCAAGCCTTGTCCTTCTTAAGCACGTAGGTGGGCTAGTACGGTCGAGCAACTTCGAGATCATTAATTTAGACTCAACCGTTCTTCTTCAACAACCCAAAATTGCTCCATATATCAAGAAAATGCGGGAGAATATTGCGTTCTCTCTCGGTTTACAGGTGAGCCAGGTCTCCGTGAAAGCCACAACCAATGAAGAACTTGGTTTCATCGGAATGGGAGAAGGTGCTGCAGCCTATGCCATCGCGTCGATCCAAGAATTTACTTGATCGGTAAATTTCCGTTTATTTCTACAACCCTTGAACGATTTTATTCACCACCTGGCTTCACTGGATCCCATCTGGGTCTATGCGATCATTTTCTTTGTCGCTTTCGTCGAAAACATCTTTCCACCGTCACCAAGTGATGCTATAGTTGTCTTTGGTGGTGCGCTTGCAGCCATGGACCGCGGAAATTTCGTGGTAGCATTAATCGCCGGTACCGCGGGAAGCACGCTCGGCTTCATGACGATGTTTAGCATTGGAAAATGGTTTGGGAGAAAGATCTTGGAAGCAGGGAGGATAAAATTCATCCGACCTGAAGGGCTCCACAAAATGGAGCATTGGTTCTTGCGGTATGGATATTGGTTGATAGTTGCGAATCGGTTTCTTGCCGGGACGCGAGCAGTGGTTTCATTCTTCGCGGGTATCTCAGAACTCGATTTCGTTAAGACGTCCATCCTGTCATGTGTGAGTTCACTCTTTTGGTATGGAATTCTGGTCTACACGGGTTATTCCCTTGGAGAGCACTGGGAGGCAGTCGCATCGTACCTGAAGTCCTATAGTGAGGTGATGACGGGAATTATTTTGTTGGCGGGACTTATTCTGCTTGTTAGATATTACTTGAGAAAGAATCCAGGGGGAGAGCAACGTGATTGATTTTCTGTATTCGATTGATAAGACGTTGTTTTATTTTTTCAACTGGACAATAGCAAATCCAGTATTTGACGCGGTGATGCCACTTCTTACCGATTGGAATAAATCGTGGGTTGGATTAGGACTCTTCGGCGCAATATGGTTGTTGCTGCTCTGGAAGGGTGGGAAGAAAGGAAGAATTATTGGAATTCTTGTTATCCCTCTCATATTTATGAGCGATCAGGTGAGCAGCACTCTCATCAAGCCGATCGTGGCGCGACCGCGTCCATGTCATGAAATGAATGGAGTTCCAGTTCTCGATCATCTAAGACTATTAGTCCCGTGCGGAAGCGGATACTCCTTTCCTTCATCTCATGCTGTGAATAACTTTGCGTTCGCGGCTTTCTTTTCAAGCTATTATAGAAATTGGGCGTGGTTGTTTTATCTCTACGCAGTGTTGATGGGACTTTCTCGGATGGTGGTTGGTGTGCATTATCCCTCCGATGTTTTGGGTGGTGCACTCATTGGAATCATGTGCTCGATGACGTTGACCACGGTGTGGGAATTGCTTGCTCAACGATATCCAGTCCTCTCGATTGATGAGCCTCTCCAGTAATCATCTCGGAAGTCATGATCGCTAACCTGCAATCGTCGCGGCGTAGGATATTTCTTGCAACCCTCTCAGGTGTAATGCTCGGGTGTTCGTTTCCGCCAATTCCTTCCGGTATCCTCGCGGTATGTTGCTTTGTTCCGTTCCTTATTCTTTTTGATTCGCTCATAGAGTACGGGGAAGTTGTTCGTTATTCCTATCTTACTTTTTTTATTTTCAATGTTATCGCGTTGTACTGGACGGGAGGCTTCACTCACGCGAAGGATATTTATCTGATGTTAGCAGGTGGGATGTTATTGCTGGTGCACCCATTCTTTTTCTCTGTGCCAATCGTTGCCCTGATGTTCATTCGCCGACATCTCGGCATTGGGGTTGCACTTATGGCGTTTCCACTCGTATGGGTCTCGTTCGAGTATCTTCACTCCCTTTTTGAGATAGGTTTCCCTTGGCTGACCGTGGGAAATACACAGACGTATGATCTCTCAGTCGTGCAGATTGCTTCATACACCGGAGTATACGGAATCTCATTCTGGCTCACGGTTCTCAATGTTCTTGGGCATTTTCTTTATTCAAAACTTGCAGGAAAGAAATGGAAAATCAGTTCACTCCAATCTGTTGCGACGCTGCTCGCGTTTGTATCTCTCTACGCTCTTCCTCGGGTTTATGGCGACCATGTGCTCGTATCTTCACCTTCTCCAGTGGACACTAAAATCAATGTGGGATGCATCCAACCGAACATCGATCCTTTTGAGAAGTGGCAAGGCAACGCTGAAATGCAACTTGGTGTCTTGCAACACCTCACAAAGGAGGGTGCTCAAAAACAAGTTGATCTTTTGCTCTGGCCAGAAACGGCTGTGCCGTTTTATATTCTTCATCCTAACAATCGGCAATACCTCTATCTTATAAAGAATCAAGTTGATTCCTTGGGGATCAATTTGTTGACCGGGATCCCCGATGTTATTTTTTATCATGAAGGAGATCCGTTTCCGCGAAGCAGTAAGATATCTCCAAGCGGACAGCGCTATGATACGTTCAACAGTTCCATATTAATTGAACCGCATCGGAATGAAATTCAGAAATATGCAAAGATCATTCTTGTTCCTTTTGCAGAGCGTGTCCCGTTCTCCGAGGCACTAAGTTTTCTGAATGCCATGCAATGGAATTTCGGATTGGGAGGATGGGCACATGGAAAAGATACAACCGTCTTTCACTTTAAGACAGCCCACGGTGATTCAATCTCATTTTCGAATATGGTCTGTTATGAATCTGTTTACCCAGGCCTTGTTGCCGCGTTTGTTCGGAGAGGCGCTCAATTCCTCACCGTTATCACGAATGATAGCTGGTGGGGAAACACCTCCGGAACATATCAACATGTACAGTTCGGCGTCTTACGGGCAATTGAAAATCATCGCTGGGTTATTCAATGTGCGAATGGCGGGATTTCTTGCATCATTGATCCTTTTGGTCATATATTACAACGCACCGAGATGTATACTCAAGCCGCATTAGTCGGAACCATTGAGCCACAGGTTGAGGTAACATTCTACACCATGCATGGTGATTGGCTTGCTGAACTCACCATGCTCTTGAGCGTGTTCTTGTTGGCGGCCTCTTTGGGAAGAAAATTCTATAACCAAGTACGATTAAGGGAACTCCGTGAAGTACATTGATCTCCGAAGTGACACCGTGACGAAACCCTCGCGCCAGATGCTTGAAGCCATGATGAGAGCAGATGTTGGAGATGATGTCTTCGGCGAGGATCCAACCGTCAACGCACTTCAGCAAAGAGTCGCTGCAATGTTTGGAAAAGAGGCAGCTCTCTTTGTTCCAAGCGGCACAATGGGAAACGAAATATGTATAAAAGTGCATACGCAGCCAGGAGATGAGATCATTGTTGAGCAAGAATCACACATCTTTGTGTATGAAACCGCCGCTCCTTCACTCCTGTCTGGTGTACAAATGAAAACCATCGCTGGCCGGCGGGGAGTAATAACGGTTGAACAAATCCATCAGGCTGTTCGGCCGAAAGCATATTACCTTCCAACCACGAGACTCATTTGCGTAGAGAATACTCATGGACGATCTGCTGGTTCTATTGTTCCGATTGAAGCAATGCAACGTATACGAGCGTTTGCCATTTCGGAGAAAATTGCCATGCATCTTGATGGCGCTAGAATCTGGAATGCCTGTGTCGTTACCGGCATCTCCCCAAAAGAATACGCGCAGCACTTCGATTCCCTTTCCGTCTGTTTTTCGAAAGGGCTCGGTGCTCCCGTTGGCTCGATAATTATCGGTGACCGCGAGTTTGTTCAGCAGGCGAGGAAGTATCGTAAGCTGTTCGGAGGTGGTATGCGACAGGCTGGCATCTTGGCTTCCGCCGCGCTTTACGCACTTGATCATAACATAGAGAGATTAAATGACGATCATCAGAAAGCTTCGACCTTTGCACTCGGATTGGGTTCTCTTAAGCAGCTCGAGATTGATATGAACGAAGTGCAGACAAACATGGTTTTTGTCGACATCATGAAGACGGGAAAAACTCAAGATGAAGTCTTGAACCTCTTGAAATCAAAAGGAATTCTCTTAACACCCGAACGTTCTTCTTCTATCCGGGCAGTTATGCATCTCGATGTTTCGATGGATGAAGTAACTGAAGCAGTATCTGTTTTTCAATCTTTATTCTCGTGATTAGATGGACCAATCTAAGTTTAAACATCGAATACAAATTCGTGTCCGAAACTATGAGGTAGATTGGCAAGGTATTGTACATAACGCCAATTATCTTTTGTACTTTGAAGTCGGACGTGTAGAATACCTTAAACACATCGGCATCAGGGTTGATCTGAACGCAATAAAAAATGATTCAAGGATCGTTCTTGTCCGGAATGAGATTGACTATAAGGCTGCTGCTAGGTTTGACGAAGTAATGAATATCTATACTCGGATCATCTATATCCGAAACTCCAGCTTTGCTTTTGAAGGATTGATGGAAGAAGCTACGAGCAAGCGACTGGTTTCGGAAAACACCGCTGTCCATGTATGGCTGGATCCGCGCACAAATAATCCGATACCCGTAAATGATGATTTCCGCAACAAAATTCGCCAATTTGAAGGCGATAATGTTGCTATCCAAGGACCGATCTTATTTACATAGTCTACCGAATTTTCGGTTTGCAATTGAGAAATAGTATTCTTATATTAACACGTCCTCGATTCAAAGTCCCACCAATGGGACTTTTTTTTTGGATAAATTTAAGGCATTTGTAAACGCTTTATTTGGAACTCCAGATGTACGACCTGAAGAAGATAGCTGAGATCACTGAGCCAATTGTTAGCGCAAAAGGAGCTTTTGTTGTCGACCTCGCATTTAGAGGAAACGATGCTGGTAAAGTTCTGGAATTTTTTGTTGATACTGATACCGGAATAACCACAGAGTTGTGTGCTGAAATCAGTCGTGATTTATCACAGGCACTTGACAAAGCGAACATACTCCAACGTCGATATCATCTTGTTGTTTCGTCACCGGGAATTGATCGACCATTGAGATTCCCTCGCCAGTATCAGAAAAATATTGGTCGACAACTTGCAGTCACCTACCGCGGTGATCTCCGAAATGAAAAGATCGAGGGTGAATTGATGGAAGCCACATCTGCTCAGATTGTGCTCCGACTCCAAGATGGTGACAGGCGCGAGATTCCTGTACTGAGCATTATTGAGGCGCGGGTGAAAGCAGCTTGGTAACACAGATGTCAAGCGGACATCTTCATGTTTTATTCTTATAGAGGTTTGTATGAACTACGAAATTGTTGAATCCTTCTCTCAGATGGTGCGAGAGAAACGAATCGATAAAGATATGTTAACGGGAATCATTGAAGATGTATTCTCAATGATGGTTCGGAAGAAATACGGCATGGAAGCTCGCTTCGATGTCGTGGTTAATATGGATAAGGGAGACATCGAGATTTATCTTGAAAAACAAATTGTCGAAACTGTTACTGATGCAAGCATCCAAATCGATATTGAGAGCGTTCGCAAGAAGACCGATGAGCCACTTGAAGTTGGAGATGACTTTGTGGAGGTTATTGATCTTCAGAGTTTCGGTCGACGGCTGGTCGTGAGTGCTAAGCAAAATCTTAATCAACGCATCAAAGAAGTTGAAAAGGAAATTGTTTACAACGAGTACAGTAACTCAATTGGTGAGATCATAGTTGGAGAAATCTATCAAATTCGAAAAGGAGAAATTCTCGTTAACCACAATCGTAACGAGTTGCAACTTCCGAAAAATGAACAGATCGCAAAAGAGCGATATCGGAAGGGCGAAACAATCCGTGCACTCTTGAAGGAAGTGCGCAAAAATGCCTCCTCTCCCGTTGTAGTGATCTCGCGATCCGATCCAAAATTCCTGGCGAAGTTGTTTGAAATTGAAATTCCGGAAATTTATGATGGAATCATTGAGATTAAAGCAGTCGCCAGAGAGGCAGGCGAGCGGTCGAAGGTAGCTGTTGAATCGCATGATGATCGGATCGATGCAGTCGGAGCATGTGTAGGCATGAAAGGTGTTCGCATCCACGCGATTGTCAGAGAGCTTAATAACGAGAACATCGATGTCATCAACTACTCTGATAATCCGACGATTTACATTCAACGAGCACTTGCCCCGGCAAAGTTAAAGAGTGTCCAAGTCGATGAAGCTGCAAAAATGGCAAATGTTCTCGTGGATAAAGACCAGGTCTCTCTTGCTATCGGTCGGAATGGGCAAAACATTCGTCTCGCCTCTAAATTGAGCGGTTACGAAATAAATCTGGTCAAAGAAGGTGGCGAAGAAGAGTACGATATGGATCTCGAGGAATTCAGAGAAGAATTGGGTGAGCCGTTGCTGGAGCGTCTCATCGACGAAGGATATGAAACTGCGCGGAAAGTAATTGAAGCTCCCCTCGATGATCTCTTGGAAATAGAGGGCCTTACTGAAGAAAAGGTAAAGTCTATTAGGGAGATGATGAAGCGAGAACTCGCAGATGCGGAAGTGGAAGAAGACGAAGAGGAGGAAGAGATTGAAAAAGCGTCTGAAACAAAAACGGAGTCTGTAGAAGAAGCGAAGGATTCATCTACGGAAGATACTCCAGTTCAGCCAGTTCAGCCAGTTCAGCCAGTTCAGCCAGTTCAGAATGAGAAGAAGGAATCACAACAGTCTGAAGTGTAAACAAAGAGAATTATGATAGATAAATCGCAACCCAAGAAGAAAATCTATCAGATCGCGAAGGAGATCAATATCTCCCACGAGACGTTGATGGATTATCTGAAAAAGAGGGGTCATGTTGTGAAAACGCACATGTCCGTGGTGGATGACGCAATGATGCACGACATCCTATCCCACTTCAAGAAAGAGAAAGAGGTTGCTGAAAAGCATCATCGGAAGATCCAAACAATCCGAGATTCGCGTAAAAAGGTGGAAGTCAAACCGACAGCCGTTGTTGAGGAACTCCCTAAGTCCAAGGTAGGAAGGAAACCAAAGGCTGCAGAGTCTCGCGAGGTCCCAAAGACTACTCCCCCTGAGGTATCCGTACAGCCAAAGTTCCTTGTCCCTGCTGAAGTACAAACCGATGAGGATGTGGCGACTTCGGAAGAAATACTTGCTGTGGAGTCCGAGGCGTCGTCTCCTGAACTTATTGCGCCGGAAATTGCCGACAAAGGCACTCCCGAATCTGTACCGACCAAAGGGAAGAAGGAGGCAGAATTCGTTGCCCGTCGCGCCACGAAGATGGGCTTGAAGATCAAAGGGAAGATCGATCTTGAGGAAGTAAACAGATCCAATGCTGTGCATGAGGGTTTGGCGCCCGCGGATACAGATCAGAGCGCTACCACGGAAGAAGAGCAGAAAAAGAAAAAGAAAAAGAAAAAAAGGATTCGGACCGAGGCACCCACACCAGTTGTGGAAGAAACCGATGAGCTGCTTCGAAAGTCGAAGAAGAAGAGAAAGCTCAAATACCGCGAGGTCGATCAGGAAGAAGTTGAAGAAGCAATCAAGAGAACGCTCGCAGAAATGGATGAGAGTGGTGTCGTTTCCCGCGCTGCCTTCAAACGGAAACGTAAAGAGAAGCGCATGATGGAAGAACAGCGACACCTGGAAGAACTAGAAAAAGAAAAGTCAATTCTCCGTGTAACAGAATTCGTTTCTGTCAACGAGCTTGCCAATCTGATGGGCGTCGGGGTTGCTGATGTCATCAAGAAATGTATCGAGCTGGGGCTCATGGTCTCGATCAATCAGCGGCTCGACAAGGATGCGATTCAACTCGTGGCGGACGAATTTGGATATGAGGTGAGGTTCTTCTCAGAGTTAACGGAAGACATTGTTGCCGATGTGCCAGACGACGAGAGCGCCCTCGAACCTCGTCCACCTGTTGTGACAATCATGGGGCATGTTGATCACGGAAAAACCTCGCTTCTGGATTACGTCCGTCGAAGTAATGTTGTTGCCGGGGAAGCAGGCGGCATTACCCAGCACATCGGTGCCTACATGGTCTCGATTGATGCGAAGCGAAGTATCACCTTCCTTGATACACCGGGTCATGAAGCATTTACTGCTATGCGCGCCAGGGGCGCACAACTCACGGATATTGTTGTTCTTGTTGTTGCAGCAGATGATAGTGTGATGCCTCAAACCGTTGAAGCAATTAGCCATGCGCAGGCTGCAAACGTCCCCATTGTTATTGCCGTCAATAAAATTGATAAGCCTGAATCAAATCCCGATCGGATTCGACAACAACTCTCTGAGAAAAATGTTCTTGTAGAAGAGTGGGGGGGGAAATATCAGTGTGTGGAAATTTCCGCCCGAACAGGGAAAAACGTAGATCTGCTTCTTGAGAAGATACTTCTCGAAGCGGACGTGCTCAACCTCAGGGCAAATCCCAACCGTTCGGCGAGAGGAGCGGTCATCGAAGCAAAAGTCGACAAAGGAAAAGGAACAGTAGCGACTGTTCTTGTCCAAAAAGGTATGCTCAAAATTGGAGACTCGTTTGTTGCCGGAATTCAAAGTGGAAAGGTTCGCGCGATGTACGATGAACGAGGCAAACGTATCGAGGTTGCGAAGTCATCGACACCGGCACAGATCTTAGGTTTCGACGGGGTTCCGCAAGCGGGTGACAGTTTCGCCGTTGTGGAGGCAGATCGCGAAGCGCGCGACATTAGCTTACGCCGCCAGCAACTTAAACGAGAGCAAGATTTCCGGTTGATCCGCAGCGTTACACTGGATGATCTCTCGAAAAAGATCCAGGAAGGCCAAATCAAGGAACTGAAGGTGATTGTTAAGGGAGATGTGGATGGATCAATTGGCGCGCTGGCTGACTCACTCATGAAGATCGAACATGCTGAGGTACGAGTTAACGTGATTCATCATGCGGTCGGTACAATCTCCGAATCCGACGTACTGCTTGCTGCCGCATCAAATGCAGTGATCATTGGTTTCCACGTTAGACCGAACTTGAATGCCCGGAGACTTGCCGAACAGGAAAATGTCGATATCCGTCTGTACAATATTATTTATGATGCTATTGAAGATGTGAAGAAAGCGCTTGAAGGTTTATTGACACCCGAGAAGAACGAGGAGATCACAGCGACAATAGAAGTTCGAGATACATTCAAGGTACCGAAGATTGGAACAGTTGCTGGATGTTACGTGCAAGACGGGAAGATCGCTCGCGGGAACAAAGTACGATTGATCCGTGACGGCATCGTCGTGTTTGAGGGCGGTCTCGCTTCACTGAAGCGATTCAAAGATGATGTCCGGGAAGTCGAAGCCGGATTTGAGTGTGGCATTGGTCTTGAAGGATTCAACGATCTTAAAGTTGGAGACACGCTTGAAGCGTTTAAGGTCGTCGAAACAATGCGAAAGCTAACATGAGGAACGCACATGTCATTACGAACCGAACGTGTCGCATCGCTAATCAAGGAAGAGGTCGGAACATATTTTTCGCGGGAATACCGCGACCCAGCCTACGGCTTCATTACCGTCACCGATGTCCATGTTACTCCCGATCTGCGGATTGCTAAGATTTATGTAAGCATCATGGGGACATCGGAAGTCAAAACCGTCACGATGCATATGCTCGAAGGCCATAAAGGAGAGATCCGATCATTCATCGGTTCACACCTGCGCTTAAAGTTCACTCCTTCCATCCAATTCTATATGGATGAAACGATGGACCGCGTTCAAAAAATTGAGCAACTGTTGAAACAGATCCGTAAAAATGGGGATGATACCGGAACGTAAGACACCGGAGATGCCGGACAGGTTGAAGCAAAGTAGTTATCAGATGGATTCGGGGCAATGATCGTTGTACGTTCGGTGCAGGAGCTAACACATGACAAGAATTCCGTTCTTACGGTCGGAACGTTTGATGGCGTCCATCTCGGCCATCGTTCTATCATCAAGGAATTGGTGACGCGCGCGCGATCCCATCATGGTCGAAGTGTCATTGTTACGTTCGAGCCACATCCACGTGAAGTGGTGGGACGAGGACCAATCAAGCTCCTCACACCATTGGAGGAACGGCTTGACCTCATCGGTCAATTGGCTGTGGATATCACGGTTGTATTAGAGTTTACGTACGAATTCTCGCGACAGACCTCACAGGAATTCTATGAACGATATGCCGTCAGGGGTGTTGGCGTCAGCGAAGTCATTGTCGGTCACGACCATATGTTCGGGAGAGATCGCGAAGGGGGAATTCAAGAGTTGCAGGCATTAGGCAAAACATTCGATTTTTCGGTTGCCGTGGTTGAACCTGTCTCAATTGATGGTGAAGCCGTAAGCAGCTCCAAAATACGCGAAATGCTTTTACAAGGCGATGTAGAACGCGCCGAGATCTTTCTCGGGCGACCCTACTCCATCACGGGGAACGTTGTGCAAGGTGATCGTCGTGGGACGCAGATCGGATTCCCAACAGCGAATCTCGATCCGGTCCATTCTTTTCAACTGATTCCGGCTGAAGGAGTCTATTGCGTTTCGGTGCTGGTCGGCGAAAACCAATACTATGGCATGATGAATATTGGAACACGGCCGACATTTCACACCGAGCTCAAGCGGACGATCGAAGTCAATATCTTTGATTTCAATAAAATCATTTATGGTTCCTTACTCCGGGTTCAGTTTCTGAAGCGGTTGCGTCCGGAAAAAAAGTTTTTATCACAGGATGAATTAATTACACAGCTGCGCCAAGATCGTGCCCAATGTATGAATTATATAACAACAACACAGTTATCAGAGATCAGTCATAAAGGAGATTGAAGATGCCACTGACGAAAGCACAGAAACAAGATATCATGACCAAATATGGTAAGTCGCCGAAGGACTCCGGCTCACCAGAAGTGCAGATTGCCCTGCTGACGACCAGGATCAACGAACTTTCGAGCCACTTCGATAAGAACGTGAAGGATCATCACTCGCGTCGAGGCTTATTGCAAATGGTGGGTAAAAGGAGAAAATTATTGGATTACCTCCAAGAAAAAAGTGTCGATCGATATCGGAAGATCATTCAAGAACTCGATCTACGTAAGTAATACACGCTGCATGAGGCAGGTGTTTAATGAACGAAATCAGAAGAAAGCAGATACACACATGGTAGTACAGAAGGAAATTGAGATTGGGGGACGAACATTGTCCATCGAGACAGGAAAGTTAGCAAAGCAAGCCGATGGATCAGTGATGGTGCGCTACGGAGATACAATGGTTCTTGCCACGGTGGTAGCGAGCCGGGAAGCGGACGAAGGAAAAGATTTCTTTCCTCTGCAAGTTGAATATCGGGAGAAAACGGCCGCCGCCGGAAAGATTCCGGGCGGATTTTTGAAACGTGAAGGGCGTCCTTCAGAAAAGGAAGTACTCTCATCGCGATTGATCGATCGACCCATTCGTCCCATGTTCCCGGAACTGTTCCGAAACGAGACACAGGTGATGTTGACCGTATTTTCGTCTGACTTGGAGAACGATGGAGATATTCTCGGGGCGATTGGCGCGTCGGCAGCCCTGATGATATCTGATATCCCCTTCGATGGACCAATAGCAGAGGTCCGCGTAGGAAGAGTTGACGGGACGCTCATCATCAACCCGACCTTCAGCCAATTAGAATCCAGCGATATGGATGTCACAGTCGCGGGTACGAAGACTTCCGTCGTTATGGTTGAGGGCGAAGCCAAGGAAATCACCGAGCAGGATATGCTTGGGGCATTGAAATTTGCTCACGAAAACATTCGCAAGCTGTGCGATCTGCAATCCGATCTGCGGAAAGAATGCGGCAGAACGAAACGTGATGTCGCATCGAATCCTCTCAAGAAGTTGTTGGCAGACGTCGTCTCCAAGATTGCGCGTCAAGAGATCCGGAAGGTGACCCAGCAAGTGCTCATGAAAGATGCACGGAGCAAAGCGAACGAAACGATCCGGACCATGACGTTCGACGCCTTGAAAGCTGAAGTGAGTAGTCTTAATCTTTCCGCCGCCGGAATAGAAACGATTGAGTCCCCTGAATTGTTTCTTGAATCACGAGCGAAGTTCATCAACGAAATTCTACATGACATCGAGTATGAAGAAATGCGCAAGATGATCTTGGAGTCTGGCAAACGACTCGACGGACGGGGAGTCCGGGATATTCGTTCGATTACGTCTGAAGTCGGGGTCTTGCCCCGAACGCATGGTTCGGCACTCTTCACCCGTGGTGAAACTCAGAGTCTGACCACAGCCACCCTCGGGACAAAAATGGATGAACAAATCCTTGACGGACTACTTCCCGAATCGACCAAGCGGTTCATGCTTCATTACAACTTTCCACCGTTCTCAGTGGGCGAGGTTGGAAGACTTGGGTTCACTGGTCGGAGAGAAATCGGTCACGGGAATTTAGCTGAGCGGTCACTCAAGAATCTCGTTCCACCTGAAGCGGAATTTCCGTACACGATTCGTATCGTCTCCGACATTCTTGAATCGAACGGTTCATCCTCGATGGCAACCGTCTGCGCCGGCTCACTGGCGTTGATGGATGCTGGAGTGCCCTTAAAGAAGCCAGTCGCTGGAATTGCGATGGGCTTGATCAAAGAGGGAGACAGTGTTGCAATCCTCAGTGACATCCTTGGCAATGAAGATCATCTTGGTGACATGGATTTCAAAGTTGCCGGAACAAAGGACGGAATCACCGGTTTCCAGATGGACATAAAGATCCAGGGGATTTCGTTCGAAATATTCGAGCAAGCATTAGCTCAAGCGCGCGACGGTCGGCTGCACATTCTTGACCGCATGTCGGAAGTCCTCCGCGAGCCACGCAAAGAGCTTTCACAATACGCGCCACGTCTCACTACCTTGAAGATCCCGGTCGACATGATCGGCGCGGTCATCGGACCCGGTGGAAAAATGATTCGGCAGATCGTTAAGGACACGGGCGCGGAAATCAACATCGAAGATGACGGTACTGTCGTGATCGCTTCCGTCAGTGCAGAGGGAAGTAACAAGGCACTGCAGATGATCAATAAGATCGTCGAGATACCTGAGGTCGGGAAAACATACCACGGGAAGGTCACACGCATCATGGACTTCGGTGCTTTCGTTGAATTTCTCCCTGGAAAAGAAGGCCTCGTCCATATTTCTCATCTTGATATGAATCGAGTCAACAAGGTCACTGACGTGGTCAACGTTGGCGATGAAGTGGAAGTCAAGCTCATCAAGAAAGACGAAGAAGGACGATATAATCTCAGTCGGAAGGCGCTGATGCCGGGCTATGACGCGGATGCTGAAGCTGCGCGTGAAGCAGAGCGCAAGAATCGCCCGCCGCGCCGGGATGGAGGTCGTGAAGGAGGTGGGCACCGCGGCGGCGGACATCACCGCGAACATCGCAACTGATTCCTCAGAGCACGAACATGCCCGTTATGATCATAGACTCGATCTCTGGTCATACGGGCATTCCTTTATTATATTCGAATCACTTCCAACGTTTCTAAATCATACACTCAATGGATCCTTCCACTAAGGTCGTTCTTATTATTCTCGATGGATTCGGACTCGGGAAAAACCCTAAGATCGATGCGATCGCACAAGCCAAGAAGCCATTCATCGATCATCTCTTTGCAACATATCCGTGGACGGCGATCAACGCATCAAGTGAAGATGTTGGTTTGCCGACCGGACAGATGGGTAATTCTGAGGTTGGGCACATGAATATCGGCGCAGGAAGGGTTGTCTATCAGGAGATTACCCGCATCAACCGATCTATTCGCATGGGCGATTTTTTTCAGAAGGATGCGTTCGTCGGTGCGATCAATAATGTGAAACACCATCACTCATCACTCCATTATATCGGATTGCTTTCCGAGGGAGGTGTTCATAGTCTCAACACGCATCTCTATGCCTTACTTGAGTTGGCTAAACGACATCAGCTTGAACGAGTCTACGTCCACGCCTTGCTTGACGGGAGAGATACTCCACCCGAGAACGGCGTGAAGTATATCGCCGACCTTCTGGACAAAATGAGGGAGCTTGGCGTGGGTGCGGTCGCAACAATCACAGGACGATACTATGGGATGGACCGCGACAACCGATGGGATCGCACTGAAAAGGCATATCGGGCTATGACCGAAGGTATAGGACTCCAAACAACGGATCCGCTCGAAGCTGTTCGACAATCATATGCACGAGGGATCACAGATGAATTTATTTTACCCATCGTCGTCGGATACAATGGGAAGCAGGTTAGCTCAGTTCAAGATCACGATTCAATAATCTTTTTCAATTTCCGGACAGATCGACCGCGACAGATGACACGAGCTTTTATCGAAGAGGAGTTTGATAAATTTCCACGACGCAAATTAGATCTGTATTATGCTACGATGACGCAGTATCATGAAGATTTCCACTGTCCTGTCGCTTTTCCTCCCACATTCCTCACGAAGACACTTGGTGAGATAATCTCCACTATGGGATTGATGCAGCTTCATCTCGCTGAGACAGAAAAGTACGCGCATGTAACTTTCTTTTTCAATGGAGGAAGAGAAGACCCCTTTCCCGGGGAAGACCGCGTCCTCATTCCTTCACCACGCGGTGTACCGACGTACGACCGGAAACCGGAAATGAGTGCATATGGTATTACCGACAAAGCCATCGAAGCGCTTGCGTCTTCGCGGTACGCGTTCATCGTCATGAATTACGCGAATGCTGATATGGTTGGTCACTCTGGAAAGATTGAGGCGACGATCCGGGCGGTCGAGGTCATTGATGATTGCTTGAACAAGGTTGTTCCAACAGCACTCGCGAAAGGTTATACGGTATTGATCACCGCAGACCATGGGAATGCCGATAAAATGGTGGATGATGACGGCGGTCCTCACACAGCACACACAACCAACTGGGTCCCTTTTATCGTTGCGAGAGATGGCTTGCGAGTCACACTTCGGAGAGAGGGGAAGCTTGCGGATATCGCCCCGACGATACTTCAGTTAATGGGTATTCCGGCACCCGAGGAGATGGACGGAGTATCGATGATCGAAGACATATAATATCCTTCCATGGTGATCCATCCACGCGGGAACATTACCCGCTTCAATACAAGAAGGGATCTACATTCCAAAGCGGGCATTAACGACATTGTTATAGATTGAACCAAAACTGTAACTGAACCCAATGGAGGTAGAGTACTCGTACTGAGTTGCGCGTTGAGACTGTTGCAGAAGAATTTCTTCTGTAGAAGCCCCTCGAATTGGGAGAAACAGCTGATCGTGAATCCTTGACACACTGCCGAACAAGCGGATCGACAGACCCTCAATCAGACGGTAGGAAAGCTCGCCGAAGAGTTCAATGCGATTCTTATTGAAATCATGGAAATAGTGCGAGGCTTCAAGAGAGGCTGCTGCCGTACCCCATGGTTCCTTCACTTCGAGGGTCGCCGAAATCTTTTCATTCACACGGCGTTCGACATTCTTGAAATAAATTGTCTCTTCATTGTACTCCACATAATTGTAATGGATTTCGTAACCGAAGCGAAGCTGCCTGCGTGTCGATTCTGAGTACCGAAAGAGGTTATACTCGAGACCGACTGCAGGATCGATTAAGACCTTGCGGTTGTTGAATGTTGCTGAGGTGATTTCCGTTGAGGCTCCTGTAGACCAATGATCGGTAAGGCTGAATATGACAGAACCTTCAAAGCCGAGGCGGCGCGAGATGTTTTTTATTTCAGTCGTATCATCTATTTCGAAATTGTTTTCGCGATTGTTGACACGACCGGAAATGTTGATTTTAAGATCGGCAGTTGTACGATTAGCGGAGAAGGAACCGGAAAGAAACCGTGATGTTTGTTGCTGTTCGCCGCTGAATGATCCGTTGGCGTTGATCGAGAACAGCCAATAATCCCATGTATCTTGGACTTCTGCTGTCTTTGAAGGGATTTCGTAGCCAATGGAAAGGTTATGCGCCAGTGGAGTTCGCTCAACGTATCGGATCAATCCAAGTTTTAGGCTTTGCACCAACCCCGCACGAATAATTTCCTCTGTGTCTGATTGTTTGGAAATGTAGGTAAGCGTATCGTTTACTCCGAGAAACTCTTGTTGGCCGATGAATGTGAAGGTATAGGCGACACCTCCGTTACCGGCTCGTTCAGTGGTAATCAGGGTATGGAGTTGCGCCTCGGAGCGGTCGCGGACATAGTTGATGAACGTGACCTCCGACCGAATATAATCGAGATCGCAGTGAGTGCAATCAATATACGCCCGTAATGCATTCTTCCGAAGTGAGGCAGAACTGTCGGCTATCTGTTGTGATAAAGCAGATGTCGTGCTCAAATATGTGAGGAACAAGATTGTGTCTCTGAAGAGACGCACACGAGCCCTGTGCGCAGAACCTAAAACAGCCATAGAGTGACTCCGTAGGGAAGTGGGAAATGTTTGATCTCCCGCTGGAAGATCCAACGAGAGCGATTTGATTTGAAGAAGCGCTATACCGTTAGAGACGGATAACTTGGTGCTTGAAGTGACCGATGTGCACCTCATTGAGTAGCCATCGGACAAACTCAAGTCCATGTTTATTCATGAAGTGGACAATGCTTAGTTCACGTTCCTGGAAATTCTTGTTCGGAAAGATACTGTGAGATGCTTTCTGAACTTGCCGCAGTGCAACTTCATGTTTTTGCTTTTGTGCTGCCATCGTTTTTTCTCTGAGTGCATGTAGTTGAAACTCCAATTTCGACCGAGTAGTTTCTAACGCCCCCAATAAGGTGGAATCAATATAGTTCAAGCCAAACCGCATCTCATTCACTTGATCGTTGACCCGCTGAATCGCGCTCTGGAACATCTCATCAACTCTCACCTCCGACGCCAGCTCGATAACCCTGTTATTGACTTTTTCCGGATCACCGAAGAAATCAAGAATGTCCAATTCATATTTTTCCATTATTCTCTCGATCTTTTCTTCAAGGATGGTGGTGCTGGCTCGCGGATAAATCATCGGCATCGTGATGCCGAAATACTGGTAGACACTCTTTAACTGTGCGAAGTAAGCAATCTCGGACGGTCCAGCAACGTACGCGACTGTTGGAAGGATCGTGTCTTGACAGATTGGACGCAATGCAACATTGGGACTGAGTAATTCTGGAGTTTCGGTAGCGATGCGAAGGAGTTCATCCTTTGGAATGAAGTGCCTGGTTCCGCGAAGACTGAAATCATGTTCTCTCGGCTCAATAAAGTAGCGACCGCCTTTGAAGAAGTGAAAGAGATTGAGCGCCTTTGTCTTAATTTGTGCATGGTATCGGTTCTCCAATTCTGCGCTCTGTTGAATGATGAGTTGAGAAACGCGTGGAAATTCTTGAATTTCCTTCTGGAAGATGGGAGCAAGAAGAGTCTTGAGACGCTTGTCATTTGGTGAGATGAAGATTAACCCCTCTCCGTCAAATAGCGTATTCATCAGTACGGCAAACGCCTGCTCAAAGCTCGCCTCTGGCTTATACGCGCTTGCCAATAACTCTACAAGGGGTTTCTTGAATTCCGAGTTTCCCAAAGACTTTTGGAGCTGATCGTAGAATGAATCAAGGTAACCATCAAGACGGAGCTCCCCAATCGGACCGGGATTTTTCTGCAAGGGCTTGCCATGTGGGAGGTACTCGATCTTTGTGGGCACATGCTCGGTACTAAGAATTCCGACCTTATTCACTTCTTCGAAATCATGATCTTCCGATTCAAGCCAGAATACCGGAACAAACTTGTACTCGGGGAAATTAACAGAAAGCTGCTTTGAGAGCTTGATTGCAGTAATAGCCTTGTACACCGTATAAAGCGGTCCGCCCAATATACCGAGTTGTTGCCCGGTGACAACAGCGAATGTTTTTTCGTCGGCGAGATGTTTGATGTTCTCTAAGGTCGAGACGCCTACGCCGAACTTCTGGTTTTGTTCAGTAAGAATCTCGACAAGGAGAGATCGGTGCGAATAATGCTGGCGCAACCGGTCGGCAAGCTTCGGAATTTGTTGAAGGGAATGGAAGTCGGTCTCGAAATAATGGTGGACTCTTTGAAAGTCATTCAGATAATCACAAAACAGGAGAGAGAATCCGCCCACAGAATGTGGGAGATCGTTGACGTCAATCCAGGTTGTTGAATTCATAATGAGGAGGTGATCTTTGATGTTGGAAAATATACTCTTTCATAGCAAGAGAAGCAAACATGGATGAACGATGGAGAAGCTGATGTCGACGAGATCAGGAATACATGCTTAACTTCGTTTGACTAATTTCGTTTTTTTTACTATATTTTTCCACTTTCAAGTCGTCGATCTTAATCACAACGAATGCAATAATGGACAATCCAAGTGAATCGAAGGTAGAAGCAAAGGAAACGCCGAAGCCTCAAGGAGTTGCAACCCCTGCGTTCGTTGAAGCACCGAAACCTCCCACATCAGTGAAACCGGCAGCAGCTGGGATTAAGAAACCTAAACAAGATCGTCCACCCGAAGATGATCCGGGTATATGGCGCATCAGCAGACGCAACTTTTTCTCTGTGGCAGGATGGGCAGCGTTTTTTGTGTTCCTTGCAACGTCGACCGTGGGCACACTCCGAATGATGTTTCCTCGCATTTTATACGAACCACCTTCTGCATTCAAAGCAGGATTTCCACAAGACTATCTCGTCGATGAGGTGAGTGAAAAGTATAAGGATGATTATCGCGTGTGGATTGTTCGTGAGGGTGAAGGATTCTACGCGCTCTCCGCAATCTGCACGCATCTCGGGTGTACTCCACGATGGCTTTCCACCGAAAATAAATTCAAATGCCCATGTCATGGAAGCGGTTTCCGGCGCTCAGGGATTAACTTCGAGGGTCCGGCACCTCGTCCGCTTGAGCGGTTGAAAATATCTTTAGCTGATGATGGACAGCTGCTCATTGATCGAAATATCAAGTTCCTCTTCGAAAAAGGGGAGTGGATTAATCCTGATTCGTACCTGAAGTACAGCTAAGCTGATCAGTTTTCCTCAAGGAACAAGAATGCTCAAGATTCGTGAAAAGCTTCAACAGACAGAAGTGTGGAAGTCCATCTTCCGTCATAACTACCAAGACACCAATCGAAATCGCGCGCTACAGATAGTTGATAATGTCTTTCTACACTTACATCCGGTGCGCATCCCTCGCCACGCAACGAACATCGGGTTCACATGGGGAATGGGGGGAATCACGTTTCTCCTCTTTCTGGTCTTGACGATCACGGGAGTGATCCTGATGTTTTACTATCGTCCGGCCGCTGAGTACGCATACGAGGACATGAAATACTTGATGAACGACGTCGCGTTCGGCCCTCTTATTCGAAATATGCATCGATGGGCAGCGCACGCGATGGTTATCACGGTCATGCTCCATATGTTTCGCGTCTTCCTGACGGGATCTTACAAACCACCCAGACAATTTAACTGGGTCGTGGGTGTGGTTCTGCTTGTTTTGACCTTACTACTCAGCTTCACCGGATACCTTCTTCCGTGGGATCAACTTGCGATATGGGCAGTGACAGTTGGCACCAACATGGCGCGAGCAACTCCATTGCTCGGTCATCAAGGTCCGTTTGGTCCCGAACTTGGAATGCGGATTGACAATGATGTGCGGTTTGTGTTACTCGGCGGAACGCAAGTTGGACCGCCGACTCTTCTTCGGTTCTATGTGGGTCATTGTATTTTCCTGCCCCTGATTGCGACAGTCTTCATGGCTGTCCATTTCTGGAGAATCCGAAAAGATGGAGGCATCTCCGGTCCGACGTCGAACGGAAAAGAATAACTTGTTCATAAGGATAGGCACTATCAATGCACAATGTTTGGGAATTAATTCATAAGCCGGATAACATTCCGATCGTCGGCTTGTTGGTTCTCGTCATCGTTTACACATGGTGGTCGTTCTACAAGGCGTTGAAGAATGATCGCCAAGGGTATCTCGACGAAGCGAAACTCAGTGAGAAGATACAAGTGTGGCCCAACTTGGTCCGTGTGGAATTTTTAGGTGCACTCTTCGTGATGGTGATCCTTGTATTCTGGTCGTTCCTGATCGATGCGCCGCTTGAAGAAGCGGCAAATCCGACACTCACCCCTAACCCTTCAAAGGCACCTTGGTACTTTCTCGGACTCCAGGAGATGCTTGTCTACTTCGACCCGTGGATTGCCGGTGTCGTTATGCCGAGTTTGATTATCGTTGGATTGATGGCGATTCCTTATATCGACATCAACGAAAAAGGCAATGGATACTATACGTTCAAGGAAAGGAAGTTTTCTGTCCTGACCTTCTGTTTTGGATTCTTGATTTTATGGGTTTCGCTGATCGTTCTCGGCACGTTTTGGCGTGGACCTGGCTGGTATTTCTTCTTCCCGTGGCAAGAATGGGATACGCACCGGGTTGTCGCGTTAACGAATGTTGATCTTTCAGAGTTCTTCGGTATTCACACCCGGAAAGCAGACAATAGTCTCAATCCTGCAGCCCTCATTTTCGGTGTCGTGATTGTGGTTGGATACTACTCGTTGATTGGTCTTTACTGGTTCCAAAAGAAGAACTCTGAGATTATGAAGAAACTCGGGTTCTTTCGATACAACATCATCGCATTTTTGTTCCTGACGATGACCGCGTTGCCGATCAAGATGATCCTACGCATCGCCTTTAACATCAAGTATATTCTGGTCACCCCCTGGTTCAACATCTAATCTTTGATCGGATCGTATGAAAGGTTTGTTCACATTTTTTAGTAAACGGGCTGACACGCCCATAGAGACACGCAACTACAGCAAGTTGTACTTGACCCTTTCGATGCTGTTGTTCCTCGGGACGATGTGGGCAGTGGTCGATGAAATTTCAACGCGACGACCCTGGAAAGAAACTCAGGAACAATACTTCGTGTTGAGCCAGCAAAAGTGGGAAGAGAAGCTGAAAGAGTCTATCTCCGGTCTCGATTCTGCAACACTGACTCAAGTCAACGGTGAGCTGAAGGAGGCTGAAGAAAAACTCAACTCTCCTGAAGTAGTCGGTCTTCAAAAAGAAGTGATGACACTTGAGGAAACGCTCCTTGACGCAAACAGAGATTATACCTTTGCGAAGAGTCGTGGCGACGAAGCGTATTACTTCTGGAAGAAATCGATCCACGAAGGCAAAGAGGATCTTGGGTATAAGAGACAGGTCCAAGAGCTTACCGCTCAAATGGCAAACTATAACACCAGAGTGGAGCAACTCACGGCTAGACACGACTCGCTAAATAAAATTGTTAATGGTTACCGGAATGCGATCAAAGCTGTCCGATCGAAGGTGAAAGATCTATACGCGTCCATCGATTTGGCAACATCGAAAATTGAAAAAGCAAAGGCATCATCAATCCAAATTCGACAGGTGATGATGAATAATTTTGATCGTTCCAATTTTGGTATCCCCAAAGCCCGTATCGACCGATGTCAGACATGCCATCTGGGATGGAAAGATGATCTGATGGAAGATGTTCCTCAGCCGTACACGATGCACCCTGTACCGGAATTATTGAAGATTCATAATCCCGAAGTATTCGGCTGCACACCTTGCCATCGTGGTCAGGGCCCAGGCCTGACAGCGGGAATGGCACACGGCAATGAAGATCGTTACTGGGAATGGCCTCTCCTCAAGGGAAAAGAAGTATATGCCTCGTGCAATAGCTGCCACACGGATCAATCTTATGTAAAGTTTGCTGATCGCTTCAATAAAGGGAAACAGATTCTCTCCGAAGCCGGATGTTTTGGATGTCATGAGATTAAAGGATTCACAGACCTGGCGAAGATCGGTCCTGAATTAAACCAACTCGGAGCGAAGACAAAAGCTGAGTGGCTCTTCCGATGGATCCGCAATCCAAAGGACTACAATCCGCACACGCGGATGCCGAACTTCCGCTTTAATGATGACCAAGCAGGAGCAATCGTTGCTTACCTATGGAGCGTGAGTAAAGATGCATCGTATCATCTGCAACACGGAATCAGTGCAGGGGGAAATGCGGCTCACGGCAAAGAACTCGTGGAAACGATCGGTTGCAAGGGCTGCCATGTGGTTGGGGATGATACCCGAATGCGTCAGGAACGCGGATTCAGTTATGACGTTGCTCCGGAACTAACCCGTGCCGGAAGTAAGCTGGATCCTGACTGGATGTTTGAGTGGATAAAAAATCCACGACAATATAGGCCCACGACTCGTATGCCTAATCTGCGTCTGACCGATCAAGAGGCACGTGATGTTGTTGCCTATCTCGTGACATTAAAAGATGATCGTCAGTTTGAGCAGAAAAAGATAGCGCTTGACAACATTGATCTCATCAAACGCGGCGATAAGCTTATTCGAGAGTTCGGTTGTTCAGGCTGTCACACGATCAAGGGTATGGAAAAGGAAGGTCGAGTGAGTGTTGCGCTATCGAACATCGGTAGGAAACGAGTAGATGAAATTGACTTTGGTGACACAAAAGTTCTCCACAACTGGGATGATTGGATCTTCGGTAAGATTCAAGATGCGCGACAATATGCAACGGATCGCATTGTTTCAAAAATGCCAGTCTTTGCATTCAGCGATAGCGAAATTATTACCCTCCGTACGTTACTCCGTGGGATGACCAAAGAAGGTGCCGAAGAACAGTATCATCAGCCGTTTGATAAGACCTTGCAGGCGGTTGAAACAGGTCGGCGAGTCACACAATATTACAATTGCATCAATTGCCATAAAATTGAGGAGATCGGTGGATCGATCAAAGCGACACTCGACGACGAGGCAATGGCACCACCGTACTTGTTCCCGGAAGGATCGAAAGTGCAAGAACCCTGGCTCCATGATTTTTTGAAGGGTCCTATGCCAATCCGACCATGGTTAAAGATCCGGATGCCGACGTTCAGCCTGAACGATTCAGAGATCACGACGATCAGCAAGTACTTCCTCGCATTGCACAAGAAAGATCTTGAGTTGAGAGATTATCGGGCATTTCAGCCAGACCAGAAATATGTGTCTGTTGGAAAAAAACTATTTGAAGATTTGCAGTGCCTCAGTTGCCATTACACAGGCAAGATCCCAGAGGGTAAGTCGTTCGCTGATCTCGCACCCAATCTTGCAATGGCAAAGGGTAGACTGAAACCAGACTGGATTCTAGATTGGGTGGCTGATCCGCAATCGATTCAACCCGGAACAAAGATGCCACAATTTTATCCAGATTTGAAAGAACCATCACCGTTCTCACAGGATTTTGGAGGTGACGCTAAAGAGCAGATCAAAGCGTTGCGAGACTACGTGTTGACAGTAGCGAAGTCGAAGTAATACCCCCTAATCAAGAATGTCAAAGCCCTCGTTTTTGGGGGCTTTTTTGTTTTATGTGATCCCCGTCCTATCTCAAACACGATCTGTCTCACACCCTTCCTTGACACATTAGAATAAATACCATAATTTTGACGAGCTAATAATGACCTGAACAAGGGGTATGGAATGATCTACTTCTACGTTTCGCTCGTCTACAGTGTGGTAAATTTCGTCCTCGCACTATTGGTGTTGGTGAAATCTCATCGCAATGTGTTGGGGAAGTTTTACCCTTTCTGTGTGTGTTCACTGCTATTCCTAGGCGTATCAGGTTATCTCTACAACGTATCAATATCGCCAACGCTCCATCGGGTGTTGGGAGAATTAAGTGCTTTTCTCTACTCGGTTTTTCCTTTCTTCTTCCTCCACTTCATGGTGATCTTCGTAAAGCGATACGAGATATTACGATCTAAGTCAATTATTGCTGCCATCTATTTCGCGGGACTTTTCAGCTATACACTCGTTCTGTTGAAGCTCATTCCGAATCCGTTTATCACTACGTCGGGAATTACGGTAGGCGGATACGTGTACTATCTTACGTGGATGTCGATTCTGTTCAGCATCGGTGTGGCGCTGCTGTACTCACTCATCGGTGGATTCAGAGAGAAAGGGATGAAAACGAATTTGTTGTTCACCTCCTTTGCGTTCCTCATGCTGCTTCTTCCGACGCCATTTACCTTGTCGATTTTCTCTGTCCTTTCCGAGAAGAGCTTTGAGTTGTATGCAATTACTTCGACAACGGCATTGGCGATGGTCGTATTTTTCGTCTTCCGTCATCGGATTACGATGAACACGCCATATCAAGCCATGAAATCTGCTCTCGCTGCGATGAATGACATTCTCGTCAAAACGAATGAAGACTTTCAGATCGAGATGGCTCAAGGTGCAATCCTACCACTTTTGGGATACCAGGAAAGGGAATTGATTGGGAAACATTTGACTGATCTCATTCAACCCAATAAAAAAAGGTACCTTGAACAATATCGGGAAACTACTCTTAACAATAATAAAGTTCGCGAAGGTTTCTTCACAGTTGATGTTCTCGCGAAAAGTGGTACAAGTCTCTCAATGGATTTCTCTTTTACTCCGGTCCTTGCCAGTGAAGAGATCATCGGTTTTGTCGGCGTTGGGCGGAATATCAGCGAGCGCAGGCGGGCTGAGCTGGCATTGCAGGAAAGCGAAGCGCGATATCGACTACTTGCCGAGAATTCCACCGATTTGATCTCAACTCATACACCAGAAGGTGTCTACCTCTACGCTTCCCCAGCGTGTCGAACACTCCTTGGATATGAGCCAGATGAACTGTTAGGACACTCAAAGTTTGAGTTTTTCCATCCTGACGACATCGATGCAGTCAACAGGGCTCATAAGGCAATGTTGGAAGAAACAGGTACCCAGACAATTACCTATCGCTTCCGTCGGAAAGATGGAGAATACATCTGGTTCGAAACAACGAGCAGCTTAATTCATAACGGGGAAAAAAGTGCCGTTCACGGGTTTAGCTCGGTATCACGTGACATTACTGAGCGGAGGCATGCAGAGGAGGCGCTGAGATTGTCGGAGGAAAGGTATCGGAGATTTTTTGAAGAAGACTTAACTGGTGTTATCACTTCCTCTCCTTCTGGAACAATCCTTAATTGTAATCCGGCGTTTGCACGCATCTTCGGGTTTGCCACAGTTGATGATGCATTGAACTTCAATATGAATTCGCTCTACCCGAACCCTGAGTCGTATAAGGCGATGCTAAAACTTCTCCAGAAAAGAAGGAAGATTGAATACTACGAAGTCGAATTCCATCGGGTCGATGGCAAACAAGTCTACGTTGTCGAGAACGTCGTCGGCACATTCAATGATCGCGGTGAACTTGTTGAAATCAAAACATACATCTTCGATAACACTGAACGGAAGAGACTTGAGGACCAGCTCCGACAGGCGCAAAAGATGGAGAACCTCGGTACCCTCGCCGGAGGCATCGCACATGATTTCAATAATCTCCTTGGGATGAAGTCCGTATATTTGTGTAAAAATTAGGAGGTGCCGCTCCGGTTGGTTAGATTTGAAGTGAGCAAACCACAAATTCTAATCAAATAAAAGGAGACAGCACCAT
>JACOSX010000134.1 GCA_016178625.1 Ignavibacteria bacterium | reverse complement strand
CATCTGCAACCCCTACGGGCATCTCACATGGGGGGAAAGAACAACAAATAAACACAAGGAAAAACAACAGTGGAAATCATCCAAACCTTTCGCTACCTTCTCACCCTCTACGGTTACCTTTTATTATGAGGCAACACGAGATACCTTATGACACTCAAACCTGAGGAAAGGTCGCATTCCCGCCGAGGCCTGCATGCTAATCCGGTATCCGATAGTATTTTTTCACTGCGTCATATTGGTGGTAATCGACTGAGGTGCTCTTCCCTGATCTGACACCGTGTGGGACGACAACGTATCGGAATTGATCTTACGTGCTGGGAACAATGTCACCGTTGACAACGAAGGTAAATTGAATTTTCCCGACGGAGGGAAACTCACCGTGAAGGAGCTCATCATCTCGACAATTATCGGGAGTATCGATCCATCCAACAGAACCGCAAGATCCCTCTTTATGTATAAGTGTTAGTCCGGAATGCGGTAATAGTGCTTCAGCGCGCCATAATCTCTATAATCGATCACCGCACGCTTACCCAGTTTTACGCCACCAGGAATGATAACATACCGGAATTTGTTCGAGGTGCTTGGAATCATAGTCGCATTATTCACGTATGTGAAACGGATTTTCCCAACAGCCGGGATAACATAATCCCACGCCTCGATTCCCTGCGCTGTTGGAATTGCAGGTAATGGACGAACAAGGACACTATCACCAGCGATCTTCACATACGCGAGCACGACACCGGAATCGATGATTGATTGTGTAATACCTGAAGCCATCGTATCAAAGTAAAAATCTGAACCGTTGGGATCCGCAATCCAGGCACTCGGACTGAACCAACTTGAGTACTGAACGTTTGCCGTTCCGACAGGTCCTTGTGGTCCAGTGGCTCCCGGTGGTCCTTGAGGACCCATTGGTCCCTCCTTTGTGCAGCCGATCAATGCTATCGCAGAAAGGAGAAGAAGATTCCACAAAAAACCAACAGCTATATATCTCCGCTTAATCTGAGAATTCCGCGGAGAAACAAAATGAGAAAAAGATAATTCGTGATCAGTCATAAAAACCCTCCTAGTTGATGGTGATTTGATAATGAATGTTTTTGCAGACAGGTCTCGATGTTGGATGAGAACAAAGCCCGTCGCTATTTCGTCCTCCACACAAGGCAAGAACTGTCAATAAATTAATTATTCTTCGAATGAATATCAATACATTTATTACAACGCCAAAATGCTATTGACACTCACCACCGATGATAAGTAAACTACCATCGCCATAGGCGATGGTTTTTATGACCCCCTCGTCCCGATGTATCGGAACACCCGCCTCATTGAGGGGGAGAAACATCCTTCTCCCCTTCACAAGTCCGAAGGAGTACTTTGGACAAAGACGGTGGTTTTCTAAGTTCAAATAAAAATGCCACGTACAAACAACATACGTGGCACCGGATCGGCCTTGAGGGCTTATACGAATTACTTCAGTAGCATCATCCGTTTTGTCTGCTGGAACAACTGCTTACCGCCGACATCTGATGCAGTCAAACGCGCAAAGTATATACCACTCGCCACGTTGCCGGCATTCCAGGTCACTCCATAACTGCCAGCATCTTGTTCTCCCTCAGTAAGCTGCGCAACTTCACTGCCAAGCGCGTTATAGATCTTCAGCGTGATGAACGCACGATCTGCGAGTGTGTACTCGATCTGCGTTGTCGGGTTGAACGGATTTGGATAGTTCTGAGCAAGCGTGAACTCACCCGGCGTTTGCAACCCTTTGCCAAGGATCGATCGCAGCTTGGAAGCTGTCACGGGAGGTTGTTCCGGCACCGGAGAGCCTGGAATCGAGCCGACCATGAAGTTATCCATCCTCACCGGCGTGCTGAAGACACATCCACGAAGCCATACATACCAACTGGAATTATTGTAAAGAGTGTCACGGACGGAGCAGACCGAATCTCGGTTCACGAAAGCGACCAACGTTTTCATCGCATCGTTCCGCACCTGAATCCGAAGCGTGTCGCCGACATTGATCTCACGATAGGCACTCGCCATCGTCATTCCGGTCGTTCCCAACTTCACTCGTTGGATCTCGACGAGATCAACCCCTGAAGGATTGTCCAAATACCGGAGTCGATATCCATTCCCAGTGTTCATGTCTTTGCTCGTCATCCTCGTATAAATGAAGAAGGACGAGTTAGAACCGTTGCCGCCTTTTTGTTTGACCACCAAACCTACTTGCATTCCACCAGAGCACAACGAATCCCAAGCAACACCACCGAACGTTCCCACACCACCTGTACTATACGGCTGAATCGCATTATTGACGATCTGAATGGCTCCGCTCGTCGGTTGATTCGCGAGAGTAGTCCACTTGTTCCTTCCAGAAAGATTGCAGATACTGGCAACCGTATCAAAGTTATCGCGTACGGGGAATTGCACTGGGTTGCTGACGACGTTATTGACCGTGACTGTGACAGTAGCGGTCTTCGTTAAGCCTGCAGAATCTCTTGCAGTCGCGGAAATCGAGTGTGTCCCATTCGAGCAGGTGAGTGTGTTCAGACTGAGTGAGAATGGCGATGTCGTCAGTTCACTTCCAAGGTTCACACCGTCGAGCTTAAACTGGACACCCATCAGCTTCTTGTTATCTGATGCATTTGCACTGATCGTGATGGCACCAGATACCATTGACCCGTTCAAAGGATTCGTTATAGTTACAGATGGCGGGATGGTGTCATTCGCCACAACTCCGACGAAGTGGACATTATCGAGGTAATATGTCGGAATGAGCCGTGTATAGTTTTGGATATTCACGCTGTGGATGACATAACTGTTCGGGTTTAACTGACTCATCGGCACAGAGATGATCGTCCATTGATTTACCGGTACATTGTTCTGCAACACATTGGGAAACACATCGTTGCGGTCATTGTAACAGTACACGTTCAAGATTAGGCCAGGGGTCGTGTTATAAATTGCAAAATCAAACTGCGAATACTTCGTCGGGTCAATATCAACAGGGGACCCGATCGGGCCGCTGTGGACACTAAACGCTCCCCACGCCCCTTGAACAGATTTCAACGAGTACGATCCTGCATAGACCTGCTCGACACTCTTATAACTATTGGTTGAACTCCATGATGTATCTCTCCATGGCGACTGTAATGAATCCTGGTAGATCCAGGAGCTCGCCGTCACGGGTGGAGGTGGTTGTACAACCACGCTGATGCTCGATGATACTGCATTATTTCCTGCCGCGTCAAATGCTTTTGCCGAGAGTACCTGCGAACCGCTGAGCCCCGTCGTATTCCAGTTATAACTATACGGAGCCGTAAAATCTGAATTAACTGTGGTGCCATTCACCATGAAATCAACTTTAGTCACTCCAATATTATCGGAGGCTGATGCCGCTATCGTGACAGTTCCTGAAACGTTCGCCCCGCTGGCTGGGAAAGTTAATGAGACGGTAGGATTAGTAGTGTCCGGTGGCGGAGCT
>JACOSX010000122.1 GCA_016178625.1 Ignavibacteria bacterium | reverse complement strand
GTAAATAGCTTTGCATCTCCGACTTGTTCGAGCGCCCGCCCCTCCTCGAACTTCGGTGCAATGTAGACAGTGTCACCGTTTTTGGGAAGGATCATGCCGAACACCCGTTCGCTCCGGCCCCACTTCACGCCGGTGAAGTATTCCAAGCTTGTCCCACCTTCGCAGAACAGTGCATCGATGAAATGATCCCCCATGAGCTTGCGAGCATTATCCTGTCGCTGCAAGCGTTCTTCTTTCGTGATTGGCTTGATCCGATTACGGAGTTCAGCGATCCTGGGATTTTTTTGTTCCTTCTCCTGCGCAAGCGAAGAGGAGAGGATAAACGGAGCGATGGCTCCAGTGGCTGTGGTTTTGAGGAAGTGTCGTCTGTGCATGGGTGTTCAATTGTTTGTTGTTATGTTTGCAATCTTTTTCTTTATGTTGTTGCTGTGGTGTAGAGTCCGATTCGTAATCGGACGGAATTTTAAACCGGGTTCAGTGATTTATCTATAATTCTCTTGCTCATCTTTATATAGAGCCCAATTTCCCCGCGGGGTCCTTCGGACACAATTGGACGAAATCTTGGCAGGGCTCAGACGTCCATTTACGAAATGGACTCTACACCCGCGTTTTATCGGAGATCACCTTTTACGTTTGTTCATTTTGAGTTTTGAATTGTTTTCTTCATCTCCGCCAGCTTCTGTAGCGCTTCCAGCGGAGTCATCTTCTCGAGGTCGAGATTTTTGAGTTCTGCCCGCAGCGCATCATCCTTCATCTCAAACAAAGTCATTTGCACTTCTGCTGGTGCGATGCGACCCTTCGCTCTATGCTCTTGACTCTGAACTTGGCCATGAACGGTAAGCTCCGATCCCTCAAGATTGTGCAAAATCTTCTTCGCCCGCTCGGTCACCTCCTCCGGCAGTCCAGCCATCTGCGCAACCTGGATGCCGTAGGAGTGATCGGCAAACCCCGGCGTAACTTTGTGGAGGAAGATCACCTTATCGCCGTATTCTCGCACTTCCACCTTGAGATTCTTGATCCGGGGGAAAAGATCGGCAAGCTCGTTCAGCTCGTGGTAGTGCGTCGCGAAGAGCGTCTTCGCTCCGAGACGGTTGTGAATATACTCCGTGAGAGCCCATGCAATTGAGATACCGTCGAATGTGCTCGTGCCGCGGCCGACTTCATCCAACAAGATCAAACTCTTTGGCGTCGCGGTGTTGACGATATTTGCCGCTTCGTGCATCTCGACGAGGAACGTGCTCTCACCCGAGGCGATGTTATCGCTCGCACCGACTCGCGTGTAAATTCGGTCGGCGATTCCAACATGGGCTTTTCTTGCCGGCACAAAACTCCCAATCTGCGCGAGCAGGACGATCAACCCGACTTGGCGAAGATAACTCGACTTGCCGCTCATGTTCGGCCCGGTGATGATAAGTACCTGATTGTTGTCGTTATCAAGTGAAGCGTCATTCGGTGTATATGGTTCACCTGGAGGAAGGAGGCGCTCGATGACGGGGTGGCGTCCCTCAAGAATCTCTATCCGCGTGCTCTCATCGATATCGGGTCGGACGTAATTGTATTCTACTGCAATATCTGCCAACGACACAAAGCAATCCAACATTGCGATGAGCTGGGCGTTACGTTGGATTGGCTCTGCGTGTTGAGCGATCGTGATCCGCAAGTCATTGAAGAGCTGGGTCTCGAGTGCGAGGATCTTTTCCTCGGCATGGAGAATCTTGTCTTCGTATTCCTTCAACTCAGGCGTGATGAACCGCTCGGCATTCGCCAGCGTTTGCTTGCGAATGAAACGATCGGGGACCTTCTCCTTGTGCGTGTTGGTGATCTCGATGTAATAGCCGAAGACGTTGTTGTACCCGACTTTGAGTGACGAGATGCCAGTACGCTCACGCTCGCTCTTCTGGAGATTGGCAATCCACGTCTTGCCGTTGATGGTGATGTCGCGGAGTTCGTCGAGTTCATTGTTGTATCCTTTCTTGAAAACCCCACCTTCGGCGACCGACGGGGGAGGGTCATCGACAACTGCAGAAGAAATCTGACGAACAACATCATCCAGCGGATGCAAAGCGTTCTGAAGGTTCCGGAGCGTGGTGGATGCAACGGTGTCGATCTGCGATTTGAGATAAGAGACTTGGGTGAGCATCGATTTCAACGATGATAGCTCGCGCGGATTGGCTCGATTAGTACAGATTTTAGCGATGAGACGCTCGAGGTCGCCAATCGAAGAGAGGGTTGTGCTGATATTTTTCCGCAGATCGGATTGGCGAGTAAGTTCTGCAACCGCTTCCAGCCGGGCATTGATCGGCGCGAGTTTTCGCAAAGGGAGGTTGATCCACTTCTTCAAAAGTCTTGCCCCCATTGGTGTCTGCGTCCGATCGAGAACCCAGAACAATGTGCCCTCTTCCCGTCCTTCGATC
This sequence comes from Ignavibacteria bacterium, assembly GCA_016178625.1. Taxonomy (GTDB): domain Bacteria; phylum Bacteroidota; class Ignavibacteria; order UBA10030; family SZUA-254; genus JACOSX01. The sequence continues at coordinate 45 of JACOSX010000122.1, read as the reverse complement.
GATCTGGTGATCTCAAGGTTCCGCTTCGTCGATTGGTCGAGGATC